>JBJMLC010000076.1:0-10080 GCA_045805485.1 Solirubrobacteraceae bacterium
GCGCCGTAGCCCGTGCCCAGGTACATCGGCCAGTAGCCCAGGAGCCGCAGCGATTCCGAGGCGCTGGTGGTCGCCCAAATCGTCTGAGGCAACTCGGTAAACCTCAGGAAGTCGGCTCCGTAGGAGCCCTGAAGGATGGCCGGGATCAACCACCAGGCCGCGCCGGCGAAGGCGCACACGGTGGCCCGGAGCCCGAACTGAAACGCGGCCCCGCGTCCGGCCCTCCCCACGGTGGCCTCCCAGATCAGCAGGGCCACCGGAGCGAGCGCGATCCAGGCCACCTGGGCGGCGTTGATACCTCCGCCACTCAGGGCCGCAATCAGGCCGATGAGCACCGGCCATTGCCAGGAGCGCGGCTCCCACACGCCCCCGACCACCGCGAGCATCACCCAGGGGAGCACAGCCAGCGCGAGCAGGGTGCCGCTGGCGCGCGAGATATACACCACGACCAGCGGGTTGACGGCGTACAGGACTGCCGCCAGCGCGTGGGCCGGTCCGCGTTCCGACCCCAGGAGCACATCCAGCAGCCTGACCACGCCGTACGCCGCCGCGAACAGCAGGGCGGCCAGCCACAATCGCTGGCCAACCCACGTGGGGATGCCGAGAAGGTGCATGAGGTCATACCACGGCCCCATCGGAAACAGGTAGCCCACGTACTGGCCGCTCTGCACGTGCCCCAGGTCGGCCGTGCCGCTGAATACCTGGGTGACCCGCGAGAGAAACAGGGCCGGGTTCACCGTCAGGTCGATCCGGGTGTCGGTGAACGTCAGTCCGGGGCGCTGAACGAAGGCCAGCACCAGGGCGAGCAACCCCAGAGCCGGCGGAAGGAGTCCCGGACGGCTGGAGAGCCCCGCCCTGAGTGGAGGTGAGCGAAACGCCGGCATGGTGTCCGGGCGCACGGCATCGGTCCGACAGCGACGAGAACGAGCGGCTGACCGACCGTGAGCCCCGCGGCGATCATACGGCTTGGACGGGCGTCCGCCAACCGCTTAGGTGGCTGGATCTGGGCGCCTCGGACGCAGATTGGCTCTCGGGCTTCCGGACGCGTCCGCCTGGGCTCAAGCGCAGACGTCAGTAGCCGAGGTCGATGTCCACGAACCGGGGGCGGTACAGCGAGACGTGCTTCCAGAGCGGGCCGCCCACCCGCGGCCGCAGGCTGTTGACGTCGTAGGAGACGATCAGACGAGTCGGGCTTGAGAGCTCCGGATGAACGTGGGCAGCGTAGGTGTAGACGCTGCGGTTGTGGTAGGTCCCGTCAGCGCCTGATTCGGGCGCCGTATAGAGCGGAGTCTTGTCCAGGAACGGACCGACGGCGGTGCACGAGAAATAGGCGACCACGTCCGAGCTGAACGGATACGACGTATCCATGCTGACGAGCATGTATAGGCGGGGGTGGAGTCTCTGCACGCTGAACGCGTTCTGCACGTAGTCCGTCACCCTGATTGACCGGCGCTCGTGGGAGGACCACGAGCTGGACTGGGCAGGATCGCCACCTGTGTAGTAGCTCCAGTGGGCGGTCAGGCTGCGGCCCCTGACCCGAGCGATGTGCATGTACTTGGTCGAGCTCAGATCCTCAACGCCGTACATATAGGTGTAGGGGTAGTCGCGGGCCACCCAGGCGCCCCATTGGATGCCCGTGGCCGAGGGAAGTCGCTTGATGGTCGGAGCCGCGCGAAGATTGTTGACCGGGAAGGAGGCCAGGGCATTGCTCACCCAAGCGACCGGGAACAGCGTGCTCTTGGCCCCACTCCACTCCCACTGGGTGAGCGGAACCTGCAGCCGGCCATTGGCCACATTCCCCTCGCCCATCCAGTACCAGTCGTGGGGAGCACGCGGGTTGATCAGAGCCTCCGGAACCATGTGTGTTCCACCGTGGAGGGTGCTCAGCCTCCGCTTCGTTTGCGTGACCAGCGCGTTGCGGACGAACTCGACCCCACGCGGACGCGTGGGCGGGGTGATCGGCTCCATGAATGTGTCGGCAAACATCCACACCTCGCGGCCGCCAGCCAGGGCAGCCGAGTACGTGCCATCGCCACCGGTCCAGCCCCGTCCGCTGTTGCCGTAGGCCGTGAACATGGACTCGAGACCTCGGTCGGGGGTCGCGCTCAGGACTGCGGGTGGGTGGAGGTCAGGGCAGTCCTGTGCGGCATTGGCAAGCGAGGGCCAGGAGAGGCCCAGGCCCAAAGCCAGGAGCGCCAGGCGGGATCCGAGGCCGGCGATGCGGGCGGAGCGAAGCACCACGGCCGTCACAGAGCCTCGCGGCCCTGCGCCCATGACGCCCAGCCAACCCGCCGCCTCAACGATCCCACAGGTTCTTGCCCCTAAGTCGCCGCCCGTTACCGCTTTCAGTAGACAGTAAGACTCGGACCCTGTCAAGCGGCGGGTCACGACGCGAGCCAGGGTGCAACGTTCTGGCGAGAAAAAGCGCCACCTTCCAGGCGACTCCTAAGTGGGCGATCCAGGACTCGAACCTGGGACCTCTTCCTTATCAGAGAAGCGCTCTAACCGACTGAGCTAATCGCCCGTTCGCGGGACGGATTCTAGCCGCGGGCCGAAGAGCGCCGGGGGTGGCTGTTGGCTGGCTTTTGCCGGCCGCTCCAGGGGCGCTCGCCTCGCCGGCCCCCGGCGCCAGCGGCCCCTCAGACCCGTCCCGCGGCCCGGACGCTCACGGCTGCCAGTGGCTGTCGTGACTCAGGCCGCGGCCCGGATCCGCAGGCGGCGGGCCAGCTCCAGCGCGTCCTCCAGCGAGTCGATCGTCAGCTGGACCCTGAACCCGTGGCCTCGGACAGGAGCCACGGCCACCTCGCGTCCCAGAAGCGACCCCAGCGTGTCCTCGATCTGGGTGGCGGCAGCGACCTGGTCGGGATGGGGTAGCCGGCGTGGACGGGGACGCGGTCGCTCCGTGTCATCCGCGCCCGCAGCGCGGGCCCGGGACTCGAGCTCGCGGACCGACCATCCGGCCTGGACAGCGGCGCGACCCAGGTTCAGCCGTTGAAGCTGATCCTCGGCGAGAAGGAGGGCTCGCCCGTGCCCCTCGGTTAGGACTCCCTGCTCCAGCAATTCAAGAGCCCCGTCCGGAAGGTCGAGCAGCCGGATCAGGTTTGAGACAGCTACCCGACTGCGGCCCACGCGCAAGCCGACCTCTTCACGTGACAGCCCGAGCTCCTCGACGAGCGCCACACACGCCCTCGCCTGCTCGACCGGATTGAGGTCCTGCCGAGCCATGTTTTCGATCAACGCGATCTCCAGCGAGGCAGCGTCGTCATGCCGGCGAACCAGGGCCGGAATCGTCTCGCGCTGCGCGATACGCGCGGCGCGCCAGCGGCGCTCGCCCGCGATCAGCTCGAAGCGGCCGTCCGCCAGCGGACGCACGAGCACGGGCTGGAGGATTCCCCGCGCCTTGATCGATTCGGACAGAGCTATCAGGCCGTCCTCGTCGAAATCCCGCCGCGGTTGGCGTGGGTTGGGAACGACCAGCTCAACCGCGACCTCGCGCAGTTCCTCGGCATCGTCCTTCGGCGCCACGGACAGGATCGCGGCCAGTCCCCGACCCATCCCCTTCTGTCGTTCAGCCACGGGCGGCAACCTCCTTGGCAAGCTCGAAATAGGCATCGGCACCAGCGCAGTGGGGGTCGTGATGGATGACGGGCTTTCCAAAGCTCGGCGCCTCGCCCACGCGGACGTTGCGCGGGATCACGGTATCGAACACCAGTTCGGGGAAATGTGAGCGAATCTCACGTTCTACGTCCTGGGCCAACCGCGTCCGACCGTCGTACATCGTGACCACCATCCCGGCGATGGTCAGCCGGGGATTGAGCTCTCTCTGGACCAGCGAGAGCGTGTCCAACAGACCAGCCAGCCCCTCCAGTGCGAAGTACTCCGCCTGTACGGGGACGATCACCCGGTCCGCGGCCACGAGCGCGTTCACGGTCAACGGACCCAGGGACGGCGGGCAATCCAGCAGGGTGAAGTCATAACGCCCCCGGACGCCGGTCAGGACGTCCCGAAGACGGCTCTCCGAGCCGGGGATTCTGGGCAACTCGACCGTGGCGCCGGCGAGGTCGGGTCCGGAGGGCACCAGCGAGAGCCGGTCCACGGGCGTGCTCACCACCGCGTCAGCGAGCTGGACATCCCCGATCAGGGCGTCGTACACGGTCTGGGATGCGTCCTTACCCCAGCCCAGGGCAATCGTGGCGTTGGCCTGTGGGTCGATGTCGACCAGGAGCGTCTCGTATCCCGCCTCGGCGACGCAGGCGGCCAGGTTGACGGCCGTCGTCGTCTTGCCCACCCCGCCCTTCTGGTTGGCGATTGCGTACACCGTGCCCATGAGGACCTCAAGCTAGCGAGTCAAGCGGCGGTTGAAGATTCACACCCGGTGAACGGTGGCTCAATCGGGCGCGCGAAATCAGACTCGGCCCAACGGCCGCTTGGCCGCCACTCCGGGGCGCCGGGGAAACTCGTCAGGTGTCTCCCTCACCTTTGAGAAGAGGTGTAGATATCGATCATGAGCCTCCGGATATGGCTGCACTTCACGGACTTCCACCACTTGCATACCCAGCACCTCGGCGGCCCGGGATGCCGCCGCCTCGGCCTCCCGATCTCTACGTCCACGCCAGACTAAGAGTCTTCCCCCAACCCCCAGCATCGGCGCTCCGTACTCCAGAACCACGTCCAACGCCGCCACCGCCCGGATGACCACGAGCTCAAACCGCTCCAGGCCCCCTGTCCAAGCCTCCGCCCGGTCATGGACGACTTCCACATTCGAGAGGCCGCAGGCCGCAACCAGCCGCTCCAGGAACTGGCACTTCCGCGTCACGCTCTCCAGCAGGACAAACCGTGCCGCGGGCATCGCCACGGCCAGCGGTAGGCCCGGCAACCCCGCCCCCGACCCGATGTCGAGCACCACGCCGGCCGACCTGACCACATCAAGCTCAAGGGCAACCAGAGAGTCGGCCAGGTGGTCGTCCAACACCCTCTGTGGATCACGTACCGAAGTGGGAGCCAGCGGATCCGTGGAGAGGAGACGCAGGAGCTCCTCGAGCCGCGAGACAGCCTGCGCAGGAAGCCCGTATCTGGAAGCAAGCCCCGAGATGCCGGCGGCTGCGCTGGTCACTCTGGTCAGACCCCGCTCCCGTCGCCGCCCAACACCCGCAGCCGACCTCTCTCACGTTCGATGTACCCGGCATATCGCTGGCGCATGGCCGTAAGGCGCTGGGCGGCGTGGGCATCGATGTCGTCGCTGATGGCCTCCTCCAGCAGAGGGAGGACGTCCCTTACCAGGGTGGTCCCACGCGCCATCCATTGAAAATAGGACCGGCCGCCGTGGTGATAGGGGCCGTAGAGCCGGCTTTCCGGAAAACGGTCCTTCAGCCAGTGGAAGAGCGCCTCGTGGCGGACATGCATACGCAGCGTGATCTGCGGTTGCTTACCGTCGCCGCCAAAGGATCCCTCGCCGACCAACAGGCCGACGACGAGGCCTCGATCAAAGTCCGAGAGCTTGGGCATCACGGTTTTCGCCTATCGGGCGGTTGGACGCGGCCTGGTCCCGTTTCACGTTTTTCCTTACGGTGAAACAAGTGCAGAACAGGGCGAAGTGTAGGCGTAGCGGCGGATTGCAGGCGGCGGGGGCAGCCCAGTTGCGAACACCCAGGGCCTGGGCCAACGAACGACGCATGCTTTTCGCTCTTTTCGCCCGGTCAGCGCGCGCGCGCGACTCGTCTCCGGGCTCAGAAAGTCCCGTGAAGCTCCGGCACCACGAAGAATGGCGATTCAGCGCAGAGGGGGTGCGGTGAATCGCCATTCACCGCGGCGCGGTGACCAAGGATCGCCCCGAACCCCATAGAACCCGCCAGCCCACCCGAACTGCCCGGGCCGCCATCCAGCCGCCCGCCCCGGACACCCGACTGCCCAGAACCCGCAGACCGCGCGGACATCCAACCACCCAGAGACCCACCGCCCGCCCGGCCAACCGAGCGCCCCGCAAACCCCCTACACCACGGGCGCCACCACCAGGCGGCGGTCTGGCTCCTGTCCCTCGCTGTACGTCTCGACGTCGTGACGGGTCTTGAGATGCTCGTGCACGACCCTGCGCTCCAGCGCGCTCATTGCCTCCAGGGCCACGGGGCGGCCGTCGTGGACGGCCGTCTCGGCCGCCTGATCGGCCGTCGCCTTGAGCGCCACGGCTCGGCGTTCGCGGTAGCCGGCGGCGTCCACCGTCAGACGCAGCGGCTCCTGGATGCGGCGAAAGACGATCCGGTAGGCCAGATGCTGGATCGAGTCGATCGTCTGGCCGTGGTGGCCGATCAGGGGCCCAAGGTCCTCGCCCACAAACTCCCCCGTCAACCCCTCCCCATCCTCACGGACGTGCACCTCGGCTTCCACTCCCATCCCAGTCGCAACCCGCTCCAGGATCTCCTGCAAGCATGAGGCCGCGTCGCTCGTAGCGCCCGTCGACACGGATCCCGCCTCAGATTCCATCGCTACCGCCGCCGGCCGGAGCGTTTCTTTTTCTTGCGCGGTGGGGGCGGCGGGGCGGATTCACGACGCGGCCGCGACGAGGCCACCCCAGCCGGCTCCTTTCCATCGGGCGGCTTCAGCAACCCGCGCAGCGCACCGGTCAGGCCCCCGGCGGCCCCGGCGCCATTGGGTGGAGCGCCGTCGCGGGCCCCGGGCCCGCCTCCCTTGCCGTCGTCTAACGGCGGTCCTGTCCCGGTGGCCGGGACCACAGGCGTCATGGTGCGGCGAACCACGTACTGCTGGCCCATCGTCCAGGCGTTGGTCGTAATCCAGTACACGATCAGACCAGCCGGGAAGTTGATGATCAGGATCACGAAGAACAGGGGCAGTAACAGCATCAGCCGGCGCTGGGTGTTGTCCATCGTCGGAGCGGACATCATCAGCGTCGAGGCCATCTGCGTGCCCACATAGGCCACGATCAGGACGGCCAGCACCCAGCCGGAGGCCTTGTTCGTCAGGTCCGGAATGAACAGGAAGCCCGCACCGCCATGGTGGGCCGCGTAGCTGAGATATTGCGCGGCGTAGTGGGGGTCGGTGCAGTACGTCGTTCCCTGTGCGTGCGCCGCTGCCGCGGTCATCCCGATGTGCTTCGTCAGAAACGCATGCTGCACCGTGGGGCAGATGTCGGGCCGGAGGCTCTTCCGGAGCGTGTAGAAAAGCCCGATAAACACGGGCAGCTGCAGCAACAGCGGCAGGCAGGAGGCGAACGGGTTGACGTTGTTCTCCTTGTAGAACTTCATAATCTCCTGCTGCTGGCGCTGCTTGTCCTCCTTGTATTTGGCCTGGAGGGCTTTCAGCTGGGGAGAGAGCTGCTGGAGCTTCTGCATGGAGCGCAGCTGTTTGAGCGTCAGCGGGACCAGGATCGCCCGGACGCATACCGTGAGCAGGACGATCGACCAACCCCAGGAGATCCCGCCGCTGTGGAAGAACTTGAGGACCGACTCGAAGACATCGATGAGCGGCTGGAAGATGTTTGCGGCGGGGAGCATGGTCAGGCGCCTGGTGCCGGAACCCTGCGGCTGAACAGCCGCTGATTCTCCACGGGGTCAAATCCTCCGTGGCTCCAAGGGTTGCAACGGAGCAACCGCCAGCCGGCGAGCACGACTCCACGGAGTATGCCGAATTGCCGGATCGCCTGGACCGCATAGTCCGAGCAGCTGGGGTAGTAGCGGCAGCGCTGCCCAATGAAGGGAGAGACCAACCGCTGGTAGACCCGGATTGGCAGGACAGCCACGGCTCGGGCCGCGTTCCTGAGATCGGCCGTCGCCGTCACGCCGACGCGCCCCCGCGGGCCTGGGCGATCAGGTCCGCCAGAACGGCTCGAAAAGCGTCCAGGCCACCACGCTCGGCCAGCGCACCGGCCTCCTGGCGGGCCACGATCACGGCATCGCTGCCCGAAGGTAGACCCCCTCCCTCCTCCGCGAAGGCCTCGCGCAGCAGGCGCTTGACCCGATTGCGCTGAACGGCACCCCCGACCTTGCGGGACACCGACAACCCCAGACGGGCGGCTCCGCCGTCATCGCGCGGGAACACGTACAGGATCAGCTCGCGGGAGGCATGCGAGCGTCCGCGCCGGACGACGCGATCGAAATCAGCACTCCGAGACAACCGTGCTCGCCCTAAACGCGGGCGGGCGTAGGGTCGCCCGGTCATACGGTCAGACGCTTACGCCCCTTGGCCCGTCGCCGCTTCAGCGTGGCCCGCCCCGCGCGCGTGAACATCCGCGCTCGGAAGCCGTGGGTGCGCGCTCGCTTGCGCTTCTTTGGCTGGTAGGTGCGTTTCATGGCTCATTGGCCGAGGCCGGACATGCCCAGTATACGCAGCGCTCTGCGACCCTCTTTTGCCTCCCCGTTGGCCACGCCAATCGGCCGGGACGGTTTTTTCTCGCGCTTTGCGCCAACCCGCCCAGGCCGCGGTTTTCCGCTCCCTGGCCGCTGGTATATTCGCCGCCCCGAGGCGCCACCGCTCGGGCCTCTTTCATCGTTGTCCACGGCCTCCGAGAAGGAGTCGCTTGGAGCTGCTTGAAAACCTCGAGCCGATCGCCGTCTGGCGTGAGATCCGCGCCGAGCTACGGCGGGTTCTGGGTCAGTCCACGTATGAGATCTGGATCGCCCCCCTCGAGGTCAGCGCCCTCGAGAACCGTCAGCTGCTCCTGACCGCGCCACCGGCGATACAGAGCTGGGTGGCTACAAGATTCGGGCGGGTGCTGGAGACGTGCGCGCAGACCGTGCTCGGCACGGCCATCGGGGTGGTTGTGGCGAGCACCGACAAGAAGCCACGGCGAACTCCAACCGGGCCTACGACGACCGAGCCGCCGACATCAACCCTAAACCCCAGGTACAGGTTTGATCAGTTCGTCATCGGCGACACCAACCGGCTGGCCCACGCCGCGTGCTTGGCTGTCGCTGAGTTCCCCGGTCAGGCCTACAACCCGCTGTTCCTCCACGCCCCGCCCGGGCTCGGCAAGACGCATCTCCTCCATGCCATCGGCAACTACCTGATCAGGTTCGGCGTGGGGGGTGGTCTCATCCGCTACACGACCGTCGAGTCCTTCACCAACCACTTCGTTGGCGCGCTCGGCTCACGATCTCTGGACCGCTTCAAGCAGACCTACAGAGATGTGGATGTCCTGCTCATCGACGACGTCCAGTTCCTGGCCAGCAAGGCCAAGACCGAGGAGGAGTTCTTCCACACGTTCAATGCCCTCTATGAGCAGGGCCGCCAGCTCGTTCTCACGTGCGATCGCCTGCCTCACGCACTGCTTGGGGTGGAGGAGCGCCTGCGTGAGCGCTTTGAAGCCGGCCTGGTGGCAGATATCCAACCGCCGGATTTCGGGACCAGGGTGGCCATCCTGCGCAAGCGAGCGCTCCTGGACCAGGTGCCAATGGCCGATCCAGCGTGCCTGGAGCTGATCGCCGAGCGGATTGTGGACAACGTCAGGGCGCTTGAGGGCGCGCTCATCCGCGTTGTCGCCTACCACTCCTTGACCAATCAGCCGGTTGACCTGGCCCTGACCGCCCGGGTGCTGGACACGCTGTATCCACAGCCGGTGTCGACAAGCCCGCCGCCGGTCGCCCGGATTCAGAGCGCCGTGGCTTCGTTCTACGATGTTTCCGTCACTGAGCTCATCTCCTCAAGCCGGACGGCGCGGGTGGCCTGGCCACGCCAGGTCGCGATGTATCTGACCCGCGAGTTGACGGGCGATCCACTCCAGGCCATCGGCCAGGCGTTCGGCAGCCGTAACCACGCCACAATTCTTCATGCCTGTAAGCGCGTGGCCGACCGAGCAGGTACCGACCGACAGACTCGGACGGAGCTCGAACAGCTAAAGAACACCGTCCTATCCAGGAACGACGACCGGGTCTGTTGACAGACTCCGTGGGTCCGCAGGCCATCTCCTGCGGACAACTTCTCCGCTACATGCGCATGTTTGGCGACTTCTCCACAATCTGCATTCCACCTACTACAACTGAATCCTCCTAAGGTGGTCATATGAAGATCTCCGTTGATCGCGAGACCTTTCTGAGCCAGCTTCAGATGGTGTCCAGAGTCGCTTCCAATCGA
>JBJMLC010000077.1:0-13291 GCA_045805485.1 Solirubrobacteraceae bacterium
AGGGAGTTCCTGGCCCAGGTGAAGGCCAAATACGACATGGTGATACTGGATTCGAGTCCCGTGCTACCCGTGGCGGACACGCTGGAGATGCTGCCGCACGTGGATGCAGTCGTGGTATGCGCCCGTGAGTCCCAGACGACTCGTGACCAGGCTCGGGCGGTGAGCGCCACGCTGGCCCGCTTCCCGCCACGCCCCACGGGCGTCGTGGCCACGGGACTCAAGCCCCGCGGCGCCGACTACGAGGCCTACGCGTACTCGTACGAGTACAACTGACGGCCAGCGCCGCTGGCTAGTCCGGGATCAGCCCGTCCCCGGTGAAATCCGCCTTGGCCTCCGCCAGAGAGCTGTCGGGCGGCGGAACGATCACGTCAGAGCCCTCAAGGATGTCGTCGGCGACCGGTTGGCCCTTGGTCCGCACGAAGTTGATCATTTCGGCGAAGACGCTGTCGAACTGCTCCTCGTCGTCGGCCTCGCAGGCCGCCACGGCCTGATTGTCCAGCTCATTGAGCGCCTCGGCGTCGTTCTCGAGCAGCTCGTACTGGCCCTCCGTGGCGATCCGGACGATCACTGGGCCGGACCCTGGGAGGGCTGACCGGAGGACTCGCCGGCGCCGGCCGCGGCCGAGTCGCCGCCCGCCGGCGTGGCACCGGCGTCACCGCCTGCAGGAGCGGCGCCAGCGTCGCCGCCCGCAGGAGCGGCACCAGCGTCACCGCCTGAGCCGAGTTCGCCCGCGGGGGCCGGAGCGCCCGTGCCCAGCTCCGCCCGCATCTTCTCCAGCTCGGCGTCGACCTCGGTGGTGCTGGAGAGGTGCTTGAGCTGCTTGTCGATGTCGTCCTCGCCGGACCCGAGCTGCGTCAGATCCTCGAACGTCCCGGCCTCCTCGAGCTCCTGCACGGCGTCGGCCCGGGCCTTCATGTTCTCGGTCTTGTCGAGCGCCCGCTGCATGGCCAGCCCCACGTCGGCCATCTCCTCGCCCACCCCGGTGGCCGCCTCGGAGATCCGGACCTGGGCCTCGGCCGCCGAGTACTGGGCCTTGATGACCTCCTTCTTGGAGCGGAACTGCTCAAGCTTGGTCCGCAGCTTCTGCTCGGAGGCCGTCAGCTGCTCCTGCTGCTGCTCGAGCTGGGTGATCTGGGTGTCCAGCGACTGAAGCTCGGTCTGGGCCACGTTCTTGCGCTCCAGCGCCGTCCGGGCCAGGTCCTCGCGACCGGCCGACAGAGCCTGGCGGGCCTGGGTGTCCAGCTTGACCACCTGCTGCTTGATGTTCTCCTCCTGGATCTGGAGTCGCTTGTTGGAGGTGACGACGTCGGCGATTCCCTTCTTGACGTTCTGGAGCAGCTCGATCTGCTTCTGGTAGCTGTACTCCAGGGTCTCGGACGGGTCCTCGGCACGGTCGAGCAGCTTGGAGATCTTTGACTTCACGATTGTGGACATGCGCCCGGAGAGACCCGGCATCGCTTCCTCCTTAGCGGGTGAACGGAGCAAGCTGAAGCGTAGCGAGGCACGCGATTGCTCGGTAACGTCCCGCGCCGTGAAGAGGATCTTCATGCCGTTGGCCGTCAGCTTGGTGCTGTGCGGGTGCGGATCGAGGACGGTGATCTTCAAGCCCCCGCCCCAGGGCGTGCCCGCCAGCACGCCGCACGCCACGCAGGCCATCGGCTTCCCGGCAATCGCCACCAAGAACACGACCCGCGTCGATGGCGCGGACCCGATCGTCAATGCCGCGGGGGTGGCGCTGGCCGAGTATCCGTCGGCTGCCCGGGGCACCCATCCATCGGTGGTGGTCCTGGCCCCAACCGACGACTGGCAGGCGGCGATCGCCTCCTCGGCGCTGTCCGCCCCCCCGTTTCGGGCGCCGATCCTGCTCTCAGACAGCGGCTCGCTGGCCTCGGCCACGAGCGATGCCCTGACCCAGCTCTCGCCCAGTGGTTCCGGGGCCGCCGGGGGCGCCCAGGTCATCGCCATCGGGGATGTCCCCAAGCCCAAGGGCGAACACGTGGTTCGCATCTCCGGCCGGGACCCATTCACCGTGGCCGCGGGCATCGATCGCTTCGCCACGGCGGCCGCGGGTCGGCCGAGCCCAGATGTGGTCATCGCCTCGGCCGACCAGGCGCCATACGCCATGCCGGCAGCCGGCTGGGCCGGGCTGAGCGGGGATCCGATTCTGTTCGTAACCAGCTCCAGCGTGCCCAAGCCCACGCAGCAGGCCCTCCTGGCCCACCAGCATCCGCACATCTACATCCTGGGGCCGACGAAGGTGATTCCCCAAAGCGTGGCCAAACAGCTCTCCAAGTACGGCAAGGTCAAGCGGATCAGCGGTAACGATCCAGCCTCCAGCTCGGTGGCCTTCGCCGTGTATCGAGACCCCCCGTGCGCGAAGGGACAGCCGTGCGCTCACGTCCCGGGCAGCTTCGGGTGGGCGCTGCGCAGCCCGGGCCACGGGTATGTCCTGGTGAACCAGAGCCAGCCGCTGGACGCCGCGGCGGCCGCGCCTCTGTCCGCCAGCGGATCGTTCGGGGCGCAGCTGATCCTGGACTCGGCCTCGACACTGCCCCAGTCGATCCTCAACTTCTTCCTGAACTACGCCACCCCGGGCTTCACCGAGGAAGGGCCCACGGCCGCGGTCTACAACCACGCCTGGATCATCGGCAACGAGCAGGCCATCTCCGTCCCGGTCCAGGCCGAGGTGGATGCCCTTCTGGAGGCGGTCCCGCAAAAATGAGGCAGCGATGAGCGAGGCCGAGCATCCTGACCGGCTGCGTCCCGACCGTGAGGTGACGGTGGACGACGTGCGCCAGCTCATGGGGGCATCGACGCCGCACTTCGCGCTCCAGTTGCGGGAACGGATCCGGAAGCTGATCCGCGGTCTGCCGCCGGATCATCCGGCCCGTCTCGAGGGCGAGCGGGAGATCGCCCGCCTGGATCAGCTGGCCTTCGCGGGGGAGGTCCGCGGCCACGGGCCCGAGGAGGGCCTCGACCCGCTGCCCAGCCTGACGCACGAGTAGGCCGCGGCTCAGGCCTGCACGGTGATCGTGCACCCGCGAGCACTCAGCTCGTCGAACATCTCGTGAGGATCGATGCAGCCCTCGGGCGGATGGACCCCGGTGGCCGTCAGCGACCCCCGGGCCAACAGTCGGACCGCCGCCGCGGCCGGCGTGGCGGTGGAGACGATCGAGCCGCCCATACCGAAGTGAGGCCTGGTCACCGAGCGCACCGTGCAGCGCCGCCCGTCCTGCGCCTGCACGCTCACCATGTGGACTGAGACGGTCTGATCGGACTGGGGTTCCGACTCTCGGGCGGCGCGCTCGACGTCCTCAGGGGTGGCACCCAGAAGGTCCTGGAGCGCCTGCCGCAGCGCCCCGGCCAGTGAAAGCCGGAAGCTCCCGGTCCGGCAGCCGAAGCTCCCCCCGAACGTCGCCATCTCGGAGTGGAGCGTGAGGATCGTCTCCGCTGGGCCGATCGGATCGCCGAAGTCGACCGTGCCTCCGGGCGTCAGCGGGGCCACCGGAACCGTCTCACCGTCACGGATCACGATCGGCTCGAGCGTCAGCTCGTCCAGCAGCGTCTGGATCGCGTACGGGGGTCTGAGGCGACCGTCGTCGGAGGCCTCGGGATCCCGGCTGGCGGCAGCCACGTCCACGGACTCGATCCCCCCCGCGGGCCCGCCGAGCTCCTGCACGCCCCGCAGGGCCATGAGGTTCGTCTTGCCCGGACTCGAGCCGATCCCCAGAATGGCCAGCCGGCCGGCCCGCTCGAACGACCCGCCCAGTTCCAGCTGGCGGTGGGTCATCCAGTACAGCCCGCCCAGGTCCAGGTAATGACACCCGGCATCCAGGCAGGCCTGCATCGCCTCCAGGTTGATGCGGTACGAAGCCGCATTTACCAGCACGTCGACCGCTTCCAGCGCCGCGGTAAAGGCCGTGGGATCACGGGCGTCAAGCTCCTCGGCGCGAGCCTTCCCTGCCCCGTGTGCGTTCGCCACCTCCGACGCTCGAGCCTCCTCCAGATCGAGCAGGAGGAGTTCGCCCACCTCGTCGCTCTCGGCCAGGTCGTGCACGATCGCCGGGGCGATCGTTCCGCCCGCACCCAGCACGGCCACCTGCAGACGCTTGCCTTCCATCGTGGTCTTACCGTAACTTCCGCCTGCGGGTTGCGCCAGCCCTGACACTCGAGCGGAAGGGACCGAATGGAGAGCGCAGCAGTCCCGGTGGACAAGTCCCTGGTCATCGATCCCACGGCCCCGGGCGCGAAGGGCCTCAAGGCCGACGCCCTGGGTTACGCCTCGAACCTGGTCATCGCCGTCGCGTCCACGGCGCCGGCGTACAGCCTGGCGGCCACCCTGGGATTCATCGTGGCTGTCCCGGGCATCGGCGTTCACGCGCCCGCGGTGCTGATCGTTTCGTTCATCCCGATCCTGTTCGTGTCCGTCGGCTACCGGTTCCTGAACCTGGCCGATCCGGACGCGGGAACGAGCTTCGCGTGGGTGACCAGGGCATTCGGCCCCTGGCTGGGGTGGGTCAACGGATGGGCCATCTTCCTGGCCGACGTGATCGTGATGGCGTCACTCGCCGCGATTGCCAGCACGTACACGTTCGCCCTCTGGAACGGACATCCCTCGAACGCCGCGTTGATCGCCGGCGCCGTGCTCTGGATCGCCGTCATGACCTGGATCTGCTACCGGGGCATCGAACTCTCGGCCCGCATCCAGCAGTTCCTGCTCAGTCTCGAGATCTTCACGCTGGTGCTGTTCGTGATCGTTTCCCTGGTCAAGGTGTACTCCAACAACCCGCTGCACTCGATCCACGTCGAGGGCTCGTGGTTCAACCCATTCGACCTGGGCTGGACTCCGCTGATCGCCGGCGTCCTGCTGGGCATCTTCATCTACTGGGGCTGGGACTCAGGCGTCGCCGTCAACGAGGAATCACGGGATCGGCACCGCGGCCCCGGTAAAGCTGCCGTTGTGTCGACGTTCCTGCTCCTGGCCATCTATGTGCTGGTCAGCGCGGCGGCCCAGGCCTACCACGGCACGAACTTCCTGGGCAACAACCCCAACGACGTCCTGAGCCCGCTCGGGCACGACGTCTTTGGCTCGCCGCTGGACAAGCTGCTGATCATCTGCGTGCTCACCTCGGCCTCGGCGTCCACGCAGACGACCATCCTCCCCACGGCCCGCACCACGCTCTCGATGGCCAAGTGGAAGTCGATCCCGTCCGCCTTTGGCCAGGTCCATCCCCGCTTCCTGACCCCGAGCTTCTCCACTCTGCTGATGGGCGGGTTGTCGATCGCCTGGACCGTGGCCCTGCTGGCCTTCAACCCCAGCCAGAACGTACTCGGCGACACGATCTCCGCTCTGGGATTTGCCGTCTGCTTCTACTACGGCTTCACCGGGCTCGCCTGCGCCTTCTACTTCCGGCGCGAGCTGTTCAAGAGCGTGCGCAACTTCCTGTTCGCCGGACTGGTGCCGTTGGTGGGCGGCGTGATGATGGGCTACATCGCCGTCAAGGCCTACGGCACCTACAACGCGGCGGGTTACAACTACTCAAAACCCATTCTGGGCATCGAGACGCCGATCTTCGTGGGGGTCGGGGGCCTGATCCTGGGGATTGTTCTGATGTTCGCATCGATGCCGTTCTTTCCGGAGTTCTTCGCTCGGCGGTTTCAGGTGGCAGACCCGCACGTTCTGAGCGACCCGGTACCTCCGGCGCTGCCCGGCGAGCCGCCGGCGTAGGCCGACCCGCATGCTGCTCAGCTTCTGGCTGCAGTTCGGAGCCCTCGTTGGCGAGCGGGTCCTCCCCGGGCCGGCGACGCTGTGAGCCCGCATCGCCCGGCGGCCCGTGCCGTTTGGAAGCTGGGGCAGAGGGTCGCGAGCCGCACTGACAACGAGTACCGGCTCAGCGCGCTGCGATCAGCTACGGGGTCGTATGCGTATTACCGGACCCTACGAGACGAGGTGGCTCTTCGGGCGGTGATGACGTCGGTTCTGCGAGTCGACTCGTGTTGTATCGACGTCGGAGCAAACGAGGGCCAAGAAGTTCGAGACATGGTGCGCATCGCCCCGGACGGCCGCCACATCGCGTTCGAGCCCCTCAGGGAGCAGGCCGAGCGCGTGGCGGCTCTCTTCCCGATGGTCGACGTCCGGAACGTGGCTCTGGGCGACCGGAACGGCTTGGCCGAGTTCATGCAGCGCCCGCAGTCAGGGCTCAGCTCGCTCGAAACGGTTCCGAGAGGCGAGGATCCGGAAACCTGGCGTGGCCCGATCCACGACAACGCAACGCGGGTAACGGTGCAGGTCAGGCGCCTTGATGACGAGATCGAACCCGGGTTCGTCCCGGCCCTGCTGAAGGTCGACGTGGAGGGGACCGAGCACGCCGTCCTGGATGGAGCACGCGAGACGCTGAGCAGGCATCGCCCCGTGGTGGCCATCGAGCACAGCATCGGGGCGACCCATCATGGCCATGAGGCGGGTGGGATCCACGAAATCCTGACAGCCTGCGGATTGCGAATCTTCGACGCCGATTTCGAGGGCCCGTACACCCGCCAGGCATTGGAGGCCAGGGTGATGGGCGGGCGCATGTGGTCCTACTTCGCCGTACCTGTGTGAGAACACCGGTCTGACGGCGGCGACTGGCCATGCGGGGCGCATGGGGCTGGGGATGCGTTGCTGGCGGAGGCGGTTCGCCACTGGCGCGGATGGCCGCCCCGCGCCCTATATTCGACCGCGCGGGATGAGACTCGTACGCGTCGTGATGTGTGCGGTGGCTGTGGCCGTGCTGTGCGCGCCGGGGGCGCTGGCGGACACGACGCTGCTCGGTCATGAGGGCCGGTGGATCACGGACTCGCAGGGACGCGTCCACATCTTCCACGGAGTGGGGGTCATGAACTACTCGCCTCCGAATCTTCCGGCGGCGATGGGGTTCGGGGCCAAGGACGCCGCCTTCCTGGCCGCCCACGGCTTCAACCTCGTGCGCCTGGGGATGAACTGGTCAGGCATCGAGCCCCGCCCGGGCGTGTTCGATCAGTCATACCTGGCCTCCGTGCTCGGCACGATGCGGCTGCTGGAGGCTCACCACATCTACACGCTGCTGGACTGGCACCAGGATGACTGGGGCCTGGCGGCCAACGGAATCGACGGGGCGCCCGCCTGGGCGACCCTGACCGACGGACTTCCCAACCCCGCCCTGGGCTACGGGGTGGGGATGCTGGCGGACCCTGCTCAGCAGCGCGCGTTCGACAACTTCTGGGCCAACCGGGCGGGCCCGGGGGGCGTGGGCATCACCGATCGCTTCGCCAAGATGCTGGCCTTCTACGGGGCCCGGTTCCGCCGCGAGCCCTACCTGCTGGGCTACGACACGTTCAACGAGCCAAACGCCGGGAGCGTGTGGGCGACCTGTGCCAATTCGGCCGGGTGCCCGGCGTTCGACTCCAAGCTGAGCGCCTGGTACCGCCGGGTGATTCCCCGGCTGCGGGCCGCCGATCGCCGTCACCTGATCTGGATCGAGCCCAACGTGTTCTTCGACTTCGCGGCCAACACGAACCTTCGGGATCCCGAGGGATCCGACCGGAACACGGGCTTTGACTTCCACACCTATTGCCTGGGCGACGGAGCGGCTGCCGCGGCACCACCGATCCCGGGCAACGGACCGGGATGTCGAGTTGAGGAGACGACGAACCTGGACAACGCCGCCGCCTACCAGCGGCGGAGCGGCTCGGCGCTGCTGGACAGCGAGTGGGGCGCCACCAACGATCCCCAGGTCGTCAGGCGCCAGACGGGCGAGTTCGACGACGACATGCTGGGCGACGTGTTCTGGGACTACCGGAACCTCATACCGAACGTCCAGGCCCATCCGGGGGGACGAAACGTGGACCCGGCGCTGCTGGCCGCGCTGGACCGGCCCTACCCGCGGGTGATCGCCGGCACGCCGCTCGGCTGGCACTGGGATCCGCCCACCGACACCTTCACCCTGCGCTACTCCACGCGGCTTCCGGACCGGCGCTCGGCGGACGGGCTCGTGACCCAGGTCTACCTGCCGAGGCTTCGCTACCCCCACGGCTACCGGGTGGTGCTCGCCGGGGCCACGGTCGCCCGCTCCGGCCCCACCGCGCTCGAGCTGCGCAACCGCACCGGAGCCAAGGCGGTCAGGCTGACGGTCACCGCCCGGGCTGCCGGATAGCCTCAGGCTGAGTGACTCCGGATCCCGACCTTCTCAGCTCGACCCCGATCCCGGACAGCGAGCTTCCCGGCCCCTACCCGGTGGGCTCCTACGCCGCCAGGCTCAGGGCGCGGCTGCGCGAGTTCGCTCGGGTCCAGCTGGTGGGTGAGGTGTGGAACTTCCACCCGGCGCGGGCCCGCGTCTACTTCGAGCTGCGGGACAGCCGCGGGGCGCTCCCGTGCTCGATGTGGCAGAACGATTTCGCCGCGCTGGGGGTGCCGCTGTCCGACGGCCTGCGGGTGGTCGTGGGTGGAGGCTGCGACTACTACCCGGGCAGCTCCACGTCGTCGCCATCGTTCAGCTTCGCGGTCACCGAGCTGCGGGTGGCCGGAGAGGGCGACCTGCTCATCCAGGTGGAGCGGCTGCGCCGCAAGCTGGCCGCCGAGGGGCTATTCGAGCCTCAGAAGCGGCTGCCCCGGCCGACGCTTCCGCGCACCATCGGCGTGGTCACAGGAGAGCGGGGCAAGGCGCGGGATGACGTGCTGGCCGGGCTGCGCCGGCGAGGCTGGGAGGGCAGGCTGGTGTGGGGATTCGCGCCCGTGCAGGACCGGCACGCCGCGCCCCGGATCGCCGCAGCCCTGCGGGAGCTGGCGGCCATCCAGGAGGTCGAAGTGGTGATCGTGGCGCGCGGCGGTGGCTCCCTGGCCGATCTGTTCGCCTTCTGCGACGAGGGCCTGTGCCGGACGGTAGCGCTGCTTCGGGTGCCCGTGATCTCATCCGTGGGCCACCACACGGACCGCACGCTGATCGACGACGTGGCCGCGGTGTGCTGCTCCACCCCCACCCATGCCGCGGAGGTCGCGGTCCCGCTTGACTGCCTGGCCGCCCGCGCCGGGCTGACCGCCCACGCACGGCGACTCAGCTCCCACAGCCGCCGGGCCATCCTGACCCGAGCTCGCGCGCTTGCGCACATGTCGCGGGCCCCGGCGGAGCACGTGGCTCGCCACCGCACGAGACTCCACCAGAAGCTCCGCGAGCTGCGGGCCAGCGCCCGAAGGGCCTGCGAGAAGGGACACGAGCTGGCCTCGGTGCACCTGCTCGTCCTGACGCGTTCGGCAAGCCGTGCTGCGAGCTCCGAAAAGGCCAGGAGGCGGAGCGAGCTGGAGCGCCTGGCCCTGGCGCTGGCGGCACATGACCCCGACCGCACGCTGGCCCGAGGGTATGCGCTGGTGCAGAGCCGGGCGGGCGAGCCGCTCACCACGGCGTCCGCAGCTCGGGAGGCCATCGATTTGAGCGTGCGCTTCCACGACGGGGCGGTGGGGGCCCGGGTGGAGCCTGAGCCGTGACCGAGGAGCGCACGTACGAGACGGCCGTGGCCCGGATCGAGGAGATCATCAGGCGCCTGGACTCCGGTGAGGCCGGCCTGCGTGAGACGCTGGACCTGGTGAGAGAGGGCCGCGAGCTGGTGGAGTACTGCGCGGGTGAGCTGGATGCCGTCAGCCAGGGGCTCGAGGAGCTGCGCCTGGAGGAGCTGGTGGCTCGGCTGGAGAGCGGGGCCTCAGGCGGCGAGCCGCCTGAGGCCACCTAGTCGCTCTCAGCCCCGCTTCTGGACCAGCCTGATCGCCACCTTGGCCCCGTTCGGGAGCCTCGTTCCGGCGGCCGGATTGCTCGAGCCCACGACCAGGTGCTGCCCGAGCGTCGGCCGGGTGACCTTCCCCAGCGCGCAGTGAGCGGTCCTCAGCATCTGCGTCGCCGTGAGCAGGCTGGTACCCCTGAGCTTCGGGACGACGCAGGCCGGAAGCGCGATGAAGGTCGCGGTGACCGATGCGTTGCTGTTCATCGTGCGGTGGCAGATGCCGGTGCCGGTACACGCCCCGCCCCAGTGCGCGAACCTGAACCCGGTGGCCGGCCTGGCCGTCAGGGCGACGGCCGTGCCGTTGGGGTAGCTCTTGGCGCACGTTCCCGGGCAGGAGATCCCGTTGCCGCTCACGTGGCCCTTGCCCTTGACGGTCACCACGAGCGCGTGCGTAATTCGGGCGAAGGTCGCGGTCACATTGGCGGCGTTTGAGATCGTGACGTGGCATACGGCCGTGCCGCTGCACGCCCCGGTCCAGCCCATGAACTTGAACCCTGAGCCCGGGCTGGACGTCAGCGACACGTTCGTGCCAGGGAAGTAGCTCTTCGAGCACGCGCCCGGACACGAGATCCCGCTTCCCGCCACCGTGCCCGTGCCGTTGACGGCGACGGTCAGCATCTGCGGAGTGCTCGTTACGACACTGGGCGATGCCGCCAGAGACGTGAGGAGGCCAAGCGCTGTCGACGCTTCCTTGACGACGAAGTCGCTGGTGCCGTCGGATGACGGCGCCGTGGCCCCCGGACCGCTGCCGGCGGTGGAGCCGTAGACGACGGTGCAGGTGTCGCCGCCGTTCAACGTCACACCGGTCACCTCGATCGTGCCTCCCGAGAGGCCAACCTGTCCACAGTCTGATGTCGTGGAGCCTGGGTCGGTCGCGGTGGTGGAGGGCGCCGACCAGCCGGTTGGCACGTCGATTGTCAACTCGCCGGCCTGGACCCCGCCGGTGGCGGCGGTGTAGGTAAAGGTCAGCGTGTTGCCAGTCGAGCCGGTGACCACCTGGCCGGAATCCACGGCCATCGTGCCGGAGCCGTCGGCCGCGGTGATGTCGACCTGGGGCGAGCTGGCGATGTTGGCCAGGCTTCCGGTCCCCGTCGACGCCTCCTGGGTGACGAACGTCTGGGTGCCGGTGGTCGAGGGCGCCGTCGTTCCGGCGCCACCCGAGCTCCTGTTGCCGTAGGTAATAGTGCACGTCCCGGAAGCAGGCAGGCTGACGCCCGTCACCTGGATGGCGCCGCTCGGGACCGCGACGCTGCCGCACGTGGATGTGGTGTAGCCGTCCACCTGGGGCGTCGTCGAAGGCGCCGACCATCCGCTCGGCAGGGCCACGAGCAGCCGACCGTTGCTGAGGCCCCCGTCAGGTGCGGTGTAGGTGAACGTGAGCGTGTTCCCGCCCGAGCCATCCGCCACGAAGCCCGGCGCGGCAGTCAGCGTGCCCGACCCGTCCTGGGCGTAGACGGTGCTGTGGGGCGAGCTGGCCAGGTCGGTCAGAGAGCCTGAGCCGCTGGAACGCTCCTGGGCGTTGAACTGGGCCGCACCCACGGCTGCGGTCACCGTGGCGCCCGGCCCGTCGGACGACGTCGCCCCGTAGTTGATCGAGCAGCTCTGTCCGGCGCCCATCGTAATGCCGGTGACGTGGATCGAGTTCCCAAACACGTTCACGTGGCCACCGGCGCAGTCGGTCGTGGTGTAGCCCGGGTCGGCGCCTGTGGTCGATGGGGTCGACCAACCGGACGGGATGGCCACCGATACCTCGCCATTGGCGAGCGAGACCCCGGAGGTGTAGGTGAACGCGAGCGTCTGGCCCGTCGCTCCGGCGCTGAGGGCCTGCGGGGAGACGGCCAGCGCGCCGCTGCCGTCGGTGGAGACGTTGATGGCCGGGGACGAGCTCAGATTGGTGAGTGCGCCGGTCGAGGACGAGGCCTCCTCAGCCGTGAACGTGTAGACGCCGGAGCCGGCGGGCGCGGTGACACCCGGGTTGAAGCTGTCAATGCCGTAGTGGACATCGCAGGTACTTCCACCGCTCAGCGAAACGCCGGTGATGGCGATCTGGCTCCCCCCGCCGACCGAGGTGATCGTGAAGGAGCCACTGCCGCAGCTGGTGCTCACGCCGCCGACGCTTGAGGAGCTGGTGCTGGGCGTCGTCCAGCCCGTCGGGACCAGGAGCGTCAGCTCACCGTTGACCAGGCCGCCCGCGGGCGCCGTATAGGTGAAGTCGTAGTCATTCCCGGTGGAATTGTTGATCGCCGAGGTGGGCGTCACGGTCATCGTGCCCGTGCCGTCAAGGGCGTGCAGGGTCACGACCGGTGAGCCGTTGCCCAGCGTGATCAGAGTCCCGCCGGCGCTGGACTTCTCCTGAGTGGCGAACGTGTCGCCGGTGGGGCCGCCGGCTGAGGCAGCCGTGGCACCGGGCCCGCCGGTCTTGTTCCCGTAGGTGACGGTGCACGCACCGTTGCTGGCCAGGTTTACGCCGGTCACGTCGATCGCCGAGCCGGAAACGGCGACGGTCCCGCACGTGGACGTGGTCGCACCCGGGTCCAGGGCAATGATCGATGGGTTCGACCAGCCTGAGGGCACGGCGATCGTCAGCTCGCCGTTTGAGACCGCGGTGACGGCCGTGTACGTGAACGTCTCCGTGTTGCCGGTGGAGCCGGCCACGGCGCTGCTCGGCGACACGGTCATGGTCCCCGTCCCGTCGTTGCCCACCGTGATGACGGGCGAGGTACCGATATTGGTCAGCGTGCCCCCGGACCAGGTGCTGACCTGGGTGGTGAACTGGTAGGGGCCGTTGGTGGACGGAGCGGTGACGCCAGGGTTGAAGTTCTGAATGCCGTATTTGATGTCGCAGGTGGCCCCGCCCGCCAGCGAGACGCCGTTGGTGGTGATCAGGCTGCCCCCGGTAACAGAGATCACGGTGGGCAGGTTCCCGTCGCCCTCGCAGCTGTCGCTGATGCCGTTGGCGTCGAATCCGCTGCTCGAGGGGGTCGGCCACGCCGTGGGCACAAACAGCGTGATCTTGCCGCTGCTCAGGCCGCCTGTGGGCGCGGTGTACTGGAAGTCGAAGTCATTGCCCGTGGAGCTCGTGATCACGGTAGAAGGAGACACCGACATCGTGCCCGAGCCGTTGTTGGCGGTGACCGAGACGCTGGGTGAGCCGTTGCCCAGTGCGGTCAGCGTGCCGCCCGAGCTGGACTTCTCCAGCGTGGTGAACGTCGCTGGCGTGAAACCGCCGCCGCTGGACGAAGCCGTCGCTCCCGGTCCTCCCGCCTTATCCCCGTAGGTGACCGTGCATGTGTTGCTGCTGGCCAGGTTGATGCCCGTGACCTGGATCGTGGAGCCTGAAACTCCGACGGTGCCGCAGGTGGAGGTCGTGGCCCCGGCCGCCGAGGCGCTGGTGGAGGGGGTCGACCAGCCTGACGGAACGGCGATCGTCAGCGCGCCTGAGGTGACAGCGTTGTCGGCCATGTAGGTGAAGGTCAATGTGTTGCCCGTGGAGCCGGCGTAGGCA
>JBJMLC010000078.1:0-18653 GCA_045805485.1 Solirubrobacteraceae bacterium
CAGCATCTCCGCCTCCGATGAGACGGGCACCACCCGGAACTTCTCCTCCTATCTGGACAACGGCACCAGCTACATGCTCCTTGACCTGTCGGCTCGGTGGTGTGGTCCGTCCGTGCAAGAGCAGCCCGCGCTCAAGACCGCGATGAGCAACCTGGCCACCCGCGGGATCCACATCCACCTGGTGGAGATGCTGCTGGACGGAAACACGCCGGGCGTGGCCAGTATCACCTCGGATGCCCATTTCTGGAGCCAGAAGTACGGGGTCTCGCCCGTCTTCAGCACCAGCGGCGACACGACGGGCCCGCAGTACACGGCGGGCCGGCGTCTTCTGGGCCTTCCCCCAGCATTCCCCACCTCCCTTCTGATCGCGCCTAACGGCAAGATCCTTGATCTCGTCCAGGGAGCCCGCGACGCCGGGGCGATCGAGTCAGAGGTCCTGCACTTCGTGGCGCCTCAGGTGAACTTCTACAAGCCGCTGAGCCTCGGCGGGGGCAGCGACACGGAGACCGTCACGGCCGGCAACATCATCGAAAGCATCGCCTTGGACAAACCGGCGCTCGTCCTGGCCAACGCCAGCGACAATAACGTCAGCGTCCTGGAGCGCAATGGGGCCAACGACGGGTACGACGCGCCCCAGAACTTCTCCGTTGACTCCGGTCCATTTGCTGTCGCGATCGGCGACGTCAACAACGACCAGGCCCCTGATCTGGTCACGGCGAACTACGGCTGGATGGATGGGACCCACCAAAATCCGGGCTGGAACAACACGGTCAGCGTCCTGACCGGCATCGGGGACGGCACCTTCAACGCCGCCCAGAACATCACCGTCGGCGCGGGACCCTCGGCCGTGGCCGTGGGCGACGTCAACGGAGACGGTTTTCCGGACATCGTCGTCGCCAACTCCGGACCCGTCGACCAGCAGACCGAATTGTTCACCGGGAACACCATCACCGTCCTGCTTCAGAAATCCACGCACGACGGTTTCCTGCCTGGGCAGACCTACACGGTGGGGAATGGCCCACTGAGCGTCGGAATTGGGGACCTCGACGGAGACGGCTGGCCTGACGTTGTCGTCGGCAACTTCACCGGGACCGTGAGCGTGCTCTACGGAGACGGGCTCGGTGGGCTCGAGACCCAGCAGGCCCTATCAGTCGGAACTTCGGCCTTCAGCGTCGCCCTGGCGGACGTGAACGGCGACGGCAAGCCGGACATCGTGGCCGCTGATCCGGGCGGTGGAGATGTCGCCGTGCTCCAGCGCGACCTGGGCAACACCGGGTTCGATACTGCGCAGACCTACCCCACCGATGGCAATCCGTATGTCGTCGCCGTGGGCGACCTCAACGGGGATGGCCGGCCTGACATCGTGACCGCAGACTCGTACCACAACAACACCGACCAACCGGGAACGACCGTCACCGAGATCCTGCGCAACAAGTCGAATACGGGGTTTGGCTCCCCGACCCATTACACGGTTGGTGCCGGGCCTTCCTCGCTGGCGCTGGCTGATCTCAACGGTGACGGCAAGCTGGATATCGTCAGCTCCTCGCCGGGCACACCGAGTGGAATCGACACGCTGTTCGGCGCCTTCGACGGCGCCGCGCCGGTTGCCAAGGACAACGTCCCGTCGGTTTGGGTGAAGGCCCCGCGGACGGTGACGCTCACCGCCACCGACACCGGCGGTCCGATCGGGGGCGCTGCGAGCGGCGTCGCAACCATCAAGTACCTGGTCGGAGTCCACCCGGGCGACCCACGCAACTCGGCCAACCACCCGCTGACCTACAACCCGGCCCACAAACCGGTGCTCCAGAACGGGCAACGGATCGCCTATTCGGCGGTGGACAACATCGGCAACGTCGAGCCCACGCGGCTGTCACGGGTCCTCCACGTCATAACCAACGCTCAGATCAGGACGGCGCTGCGCAGCGAGATTGCGCCATCGGGTGCCCCGGCCAAGATTCCGGCGATCCTGAGCCATGGCGGGTACAGCTTTACGCACTTCAAGCTCCCGGCGCCTGGAACCGCAGCTCTGACCTGGTCCCACGCCCAGAATGGAAACCTGATCGTGGTGGCCAGAGGGAAGCTTACGCGGGCCACGAACGGGACAGGGAAGCTGACGGTGGCGCTGACACCGGCCGGTCGGGCAATGCTCAGGCACGCCAAGCAGCTGTCCGTGCTCGGCGAGGCCACGCTGAAGACGGCGGGTCGCCCGCCCGTGAGCACAAGCAGGTCGTTCACGCTCACGAGCTGAGCCGGCTGACCTGCCGCCGATGAATTAGCGGCGGCTCGCCGGTCGTAACGTACATACCCAGGCGTGCCGGCAATCGGTCGCTGCGACGAGCGAAGGGAGAGTCCCGTGCCTGACCACAAAACTGGAACTCGTGAGGAATGGCAGGCCGCTCGCGCCGAGCTGGCACGGCTGGAGGCCGAGCACGCGGAGCTGGGCCAGAAGGTCACCGAGCAGCGGCGCCAGCTGCCGTGGGTGCGGGTGGGCAAGGAGTACGAGTTCGATACCGAGGACGGGAAGAAGACGCTGGCGGAGCTGTTCGAGGGCCGGTCGCAGCTTCTGGCCTACAACATCATGTTCGGGCCCGACTACGAGCTCGGGGCCTGTCCCGGATGTACGAATCTCGGCGACGAGCTCAGTGGCACCCTTGTGCATCTGAATCACCGCGACGTCACCCTGATCTGCTTTTCCCGGGCGCCGATCGATCGGCTGACCGCGTACAAGAAGCGGATGGGGTGGGAGTTTCCGTACGTCTCGACGTATGACACCGAGTTCCCCTTTGACTTCGGGCTGGCGCTGACGCCGGAGCAGGCTCAGGACATCCCTCAGATCAAGGAGATGGTCGACAAGCCACCTGAGTGGCTACAGGACTGGAGCCGACAGATCGGGGCCGAGCTCCAGGACGGGCTACGTGAGGGTCCGAGCTGGATTGCCTTCGCGCGGGAGAATGGCGACGTGTACCACACCTACACGGTCATGGCGCCTGATCCATTCGTCGCGCCCTATCACGCCTTTCTGCTTGCCCGTGCGCCCAAAGGCGGCTTCGACGACCCCACCGCCTGGCGCAAGGACGAGTACCCGGACTGAGGCCGCTCAGCAGCGCAGCCAGTAGTCGACCCACTGCTCTCGCGTACCTCCGACGCGGTCATAGACCGCCTGGGCGCGGTGGTTTTCAGGCGCGGTCTGCCACGTCAGCCGCCGGGCGCCATTCCGAGCACACTCGGCTTGACAGGCCTCGATCAGCTGGTCGGCCAGACCCTGGCCCCGGGCCTGCTCGGCCACGAACAGGTCGTTCATGACGCCGATCCGGCACGCGCCCGTGGTCGACCAGGTCCAGTACACCGTGGCGAATCCCGCCGCCTGGCCAGTCGGCAGGCGAGCCAGGAGCTGGATCCCCTCGCGCTGCGGGTCGTCAATCAACACCCGGGCTACTGACAGCAGGCCCGCATCGCTCGGCGATACGACATAGAAATCGCAATACGCACGCATCAGGGGGAGCAGGTCATCCAGGTCGGCGGTACCGACCCGCTCGATGGAATGCCGGCTCACCGCGTGGTCCAGTATCCGATTTTTCGCACTATTTGGGGAAGCCGGTCAGCGAAGAGCTCAAGCCGCCAGGCTGCTGCGCTTGGCCAGATGCTGGCCCACCTTGCGCTTCACGCGCTGGAGCGCGTTGTCCACCGTCTTGCAGTCACACCCGATCCTGCTGGCCACCTCCTCGTAGGAGCGGCCGTCCAGGTACAGGGCCAGAACCTGCGACTCGAGCTCGGACAGAGCCGTCGATAGGCAGGCCACCAGGGCGCGCAGCTCCTCGGAGCTGATCACCTGGTTGACCGGGTCGTGGACTGAGGAGCCCGGCAGCATCTCGTCCAGCGTCGAATCGTTCTCGCCACCATCGCCCGCGGGCGTGCTGGAGAACGAGACGTACTGATTCAGCGGCGTGTGCTTGTTGCGGGTGGCCGTCTTGACGGCCGTGATGATCTGGCGGGTGATGCACAGCTCGGCAAAGTTCCGGAAGCTGGACTCTCGGTCTGAGCGGTAGTCCCGAATCGCCTTGTAGAGGCCGACCAGGCCCTCCTGGATCAGGTCCTCGCTGTCTCCTCCGGCCAGGAAGTACGACGACGCCTTCAGCCGGACGAACCCGTAGTACCGGCGTACCAGTCGATGGCACGCGTCGGCGTTGCCCTGCTTGGCCAGCGCGATCAGGAAGCTATCCTCAACCTGAAGTTGAGTGTTAGGGCTGGCAAAGAGTTTGGCCACGAGTGATGTCCCTTCAATTCCTCCGGCCTTGGCCGCAGGAGTTGTGGATTCGTGGCGCATCACCTCCCCTGGCGCCGCACCAATCGCGCAGGAATGGGACCCGCGCGTCTCCTCTCTCATCCCAGAGGCTGAACCTCCAGTTGATCCTTATCTCTCCCGGCCGGGAGCCTGACAGAACGGGGGAGTTCTGTCAAGAGACGGGGTTGGGCGGGATGGGGGGGGTTAGGAGGCGTTGGGAGGCGTTGGGCGGCGTTGGGCGGCGTTGGGCGGGGCTGGGCGGTGACGGCCGGTGCCGGGTCGAACCGCGTTCCGCTCTGACAGCGACCACAACGTCGACTTTCGCCAGAAGAGCTCGCCAGAACCGGACCCTGTGGTCGCAATACGACAACAACGTCAGCATCCGGCGCTGATCTAGGCCAAATCTTGACGTTGTTGTCGCTCGGCGACGCGCGTGGGACTCCGGCTCCGGACGCGGTAGCGCCCCGGGCAACGCCCGCGTTCCGGGCGACGCGGGGCGGCCCCGGGCGACGCCCGCAGCCCCTCCGGCCCCTCACCCCGCCGGCAGCAGCTCGGGCCCGTCCGGGCTGTCGCGCACCTCCCAGCCCGCCTCTCGCAGCTGGTCGCGCAGCCGGTCGGCCTCCGCGTAGTCACGCGCCTGGCGGGCGCGCTCCCGCTCCTGCGCCAGCACCCGCGCCTGTGCCGGCACCTCCAGCTCCTCGGACTCCAGCAGGTTGTCCAGCGCCAGCACCCAGAGCATCTCGCGGAGGTCGGACCTCCCCACCGGATCTGGGCTCCGGTTGGCCTCCCGAACCCAGTCGAATACCGCGGCCAGGCCGCGGGGGGTGTTGAAGTCCTCGGCCAGCGCGTTGAAGAACGCCTCTCGTAGCGGCGCCGACCAGGCAGGCGAGGGGCCATCGGTCAGCTTCCGTCCCACCTCTCGGATGCGCTCGACGTTGCGCTCCGCCTGCCCCATTCGGTCCTCGTCGAAATCCACCGGCTGGCGGTAGTGCCCGGCGCAGAAGTACATGATCAGCGCATCCCGGCCCCAGCGCTCCAGCGCCTCGTGCAGGAGGAAGATGTTCCCCTCCGACTTGGCCATCTTGGCCTGGCTCTGGCGGATCATGCCGTTGTGGACCCACAGGGTGGCCAGCGGGCGGCCCCGGGCGGCGAATGTCTGGGCGGCCTCGTTCTCGTGGTGCGGGAACACCAGATCGGAGCCCCCACCGTGGATGTCGACCTCCAGCCCCAGCAGGTCCTCCGCCATGGCCGAGCACTCGATGTGCCACCCGGGCCTCCCCCGCCCCCAGGGCGAATCCCACCACGTGTCCTCCTCCGGCTTATGGGCCTTCCAGAGGGCGAAGTCCAGTGGATCCCTCTTGAGCTCGGCCCCCTCCACACCCTCGCCCTGATCCATCAGATCGACGTCCTGATGGCTCAGTTCCCCGTACTGCGGGTAACTCCTGACCTGGAAGTACACGTCGCCTGAGGCCGGATAGGCATTATCACGCTCCACCAGCCGCTCTATCAACTCGATCATCCCTGGGATGGTCTCGCTGGCCAGCGGCTCGTGGTCCGGCCGGCCCAGGCCGAGCCCGTCGGTGTCGGCCAGGTATGCCGCGGTCATCTCGCCGGCCAGTTGCTCGCTGCCCACACCCCGGGAACGGGCCGCGAGGTAGATCTTGTCGTTTACATCCGTAATATTTGTTACAAAGGTCGTCGCATATCCCTCATGGACGAGAAACCGCTTCAGCAGCGAGAAGACGACGAAGGGACGGGCGTTCCCCACGTGGATGCGCCCGTAGACCGTGGGGCCGCAGACGTACATCCGCACGCGGCCGGGCTCGCGGGGTTCCAGGGGCAGGACCTGTCCAGAGCGCGTGTCGTGCAGCGACACGACCCGCGGAGGGGTGTCGTGGAGCGCTTTTTCTCCCAAGATGCGCCTACCCTAGCGGCCACGGCCGCGCTGACCCCGGAGCGCTTGTAGGGTGCCCGCGGTGCCGTCCCAGTCCCACCAGAGTGAGAGCCTGAGAGCGGTGGAGCAGGCATTTCGCTCCCTTCCCGACCGCTATCTGGGCGCCGATCCGGGCTTCGACGCCACCTACCACATCAAGCTCTGTGACCTGGGTCGGACCTGGGAGGTCCGCTGCGGTCGCCATGCTGCCCGGGTGCGCAACGGGGCGTCGCGCAACGCTCCGGACGTCACCCTGACGACCGACAGCGATACCTGGATGCGGCTGCGGGCGGGCGAGTTCTCCGGCATCGAGGCCTTCCAGCGCAGGCTCCTCGGCGTGCGCGGGAACCTGGATCATGCGGTGGCCTTCGAGGGCCTGTTCAGGTTGCCCGGCGGACGCCCCCCACTGCTCCAGATACATGACATCCCCGTCGGCCGGCACCGGATCTCCACCCTCACAATGGGAACCGGGCCTGACGTCCTGTTGATTCACGGGCTGGGAGGAACCCGGGCCTCCTTCTTCGAGACCGCGGCCACGCTCAGCCAGCGCTATCGCGTCCACGCCCCGGACCTGCCGGGGTTTGGGTCCTCCAGCAAGCCGACAGTGGGCCCGTATAACGCCCGCTGGTTCGCCGAGATCATGCTCGGGCTGATGGACGAGCTGGAGATCGAGAGGGCGCACGTCGTGGGCAACTCGATGGGCGGCCGGGCGGCCATCGAGATCGGCCTCATCGCCCCCGAGCGGGTGGGCGCCCTGGCCCTCCTCTGTCCCGCCGTGGCCTGGGTCAGGCGTGGGCTGCATCCCATCGTCCGACTGTTGCGGCCGGAGTTCGGACTCCTGCCCCACGGCTTCCGCCGCTCGATGGTGGCAGCGCAGTTCTGGAGCATCTTCTACGACCGGGACGTGCTCGACCCCTCCGTGGGGGACCTGATGGTGGATGAGTTTCGCCGCATCTACCACAGCGCCGGCGCGCGATATGCCTTCCTGGCCAGCGCCAGGAACATCTACCTGGACGCTCCGTTCGGGGCCAGCGGGTTCTATCCGAGGCTGGCCGGCCTCACCCCTCCGGCGCTGTTCGTGTGGGGCAGCCACGACAGGCTCGTCCCGCCCTCCTTCAGCCGCCACGTCCGGAGCTGGCTTCCCTCCGCCGAGCAGACGACCATCGACAACTGCGGCCACGTGCCTCAGGTCGAGCGGACCGAGGAGATCAATCGGCTGCTGCTCCAGTTCTTCGCGCGAGCGGAGCGTGAGGCCAGTACCGGGCTTCGCTCCGCCTCCGGCGGCACCGCCGATCCCCTGTTCGGGTCCGGCGCCCAGGCCGCCTGAGGCCGCTGGCCGAGCGCCTGGGAGGAATTCCTGCCGGAGAGGGCGGGTACGATCTGGCCATGACAGGCATGGACGTGGCCTCTGCCCCCAGTCGAAACGGCCATCTCGGCACTGAGGTGCCGGATCCCACGGCGTCTGGCTCAGGCGCCCTGCTCGGACGGCTGGCCCGTAGCCTGGCCGCTCAGGTCCAGCAGCGGATCCCCCGTGCGGACCTGGACGAGCGCGACCCCGACTACATCCGGGAGAACCTGCCCCTGATGTGGCTGGCGGCCAGCGTCTACTTCCGGGGCGAGGTTCGTGGTCTGGGCAACATCCCTGACACGGGTCCCGTGCTGCTCGTGGGCAATCACTCAGGCGGCAACCTGACCCCGGACACGACCATCTTCACGTTGGCCTTCACGACGTTCTTCGGGGTGGAGCGACGCTTCTACCAGCTGGCCCACAACCTGGTGCTGGCCATGCCCACGCTGGGGGCACTGCGCAAGTTCGGCACCGTGGCCGCCTCGCCGGAGAATGCCCGCACAGCACTGGAGACCGGGGCCGCCCTGCTCGTCTACCCGGGTGGTGACTACGAGGTCCACAGGCCCAGCTGGCAGCGCCACCGGGTGGACTTCGGCGGCCGTAAGGGCTTCATCCGCCTGGCGCTGGAGCAGGACGTCCCGATCGTCCCCGTGGTGTCGATCGGCGGGCAGGAGACGGCTCTGTTCCTGACCCGGGGAGGGTCGCTGGCCCGGATGCTGCGCGTGGACCGTCTGCTCCGCCTGAAGGTCCTGCCCATCTCGCTCGCACTCCCGTGGGGGCTCAACGTGGGCGACATGCTCGGCCACATCCCGCTGCCGGCCAAGATCACGATCGAGACCCTGCCCGCGATCGACCTGCGCCAGGAGTTCGGACCCCGCCCTGACGTGGATGAGGTCTACGACCACCTGATGCGCCTCATGCAGGACACGATGGACACGCTGGCCTCCGAGCGACGCTTCCCGGTTCTGGGATGAGGGTCGTCGCCAGCACCCACATCTCCGCTCCGCGCGAGCGCGTGTGGGACGCGGTGACTGACCCCGCCCGGGTTCTCAGCTTCATGTCCGGGGTGACCCGCTGGGAGGTGGAGGGCGAGCAGCGGACCGGACTGGGGGCACGCTACCGCGTGCTGTTTCGAATCGGCGCCGCCGAGGTGGGGGGCCTGATCGAGATCGTGGAGTGGGACGAGGGGCGTGAGCTGGCGTGGACCTCGGTCATGGGCATCGATCAACGCGGCCGCTGGCGCCTGCGTGAGGGGTCCGGCGGTCGGACCCGCGTGGAGCTTCGGATGGCCTACGGCGTGGCCGGGGCCGGCCTGACCGGCTGGCTGGCCGAGCGGGTGGCCGCCCCCACGGTCTCCGCGCATCTCCGGCGCAGTGTGAGGGCGCTCAAGCGCCTGGTGGAGCACGAGCAGCTGCGGGAGCGCGCGGCCGCTCGCAAGGCCGCGCGGGCCGCGTGATGTCCGTTCACCCGGGTGTTACACCTCGAGGTGCCCGGGGCACGTATCCTCAACCGCGGTGCAAGTCGATCGATGGTCTGCTGCGGGAGTCAGGCGCGCGCTCATGGGCGCGGCGGTCCTAGCCCTCGTCCTTTCGCTCCTGGTCGCCTCGGGCCAGGTGACCCCCGCCTCCGGCTCTGCGTCGGCCGCCGCGTCATCGGCGGCGAAGCCTCCGATCCGGCACGTGTTCGTGATCGTGTTGGAGAACGAATCCGCCTCCAGCACGTTCGGACCGCACTCCAAGGCTCCCTACCTGGCCAAGACGTTGAAGTCCCAGGGCGCCTTTGTCCCGAAGTACTACGGGACCGGCCATCTCAGCAACGACAACTACATCGCGATGATCTCCGGGCAGGCTCCCAACCCGCAGAATCAGGCCGACTGCCCGAACTTCACCAACTTCGAGCCCGGCGTCATCGGACCCCATGGTCAGGCCACCGGCCAGGGCTGCGTGTTCCCCAAGAACGTCAAGACGGTCGCCGACCAGCTCCACGCGCGCGGTCTGACGTGGCGGGACTACAACCAGAGCATGGGCGCCGACCCCACGCGGGAGGCAAAGACCTGCGCGCACCCGCCGATCAACGGTCAGGACAAGACCCAGAGCGCCACTTCCAAGGACCAGTACGCCACCCGCCACAACCCGTTCGTCTACTTCCACTCCATCATCGACCGGCGGAGCTACTGCAACTCCCACGTGGTCAACATCTCCCTGCTCACCCACGATCTCAGGCGAGCCGCCACGACGCCCAACTATGTGTTCATCACGCCAGATCTGTGCTCAGACGGTCACGACGCCACGTGCGCCGACCCCAAGCGTCCCGGCGGCTATCCCGGCATCGACGGGTTCCTGAAGCGGTGGGTGCCCAGGATCACCTCATCGCCCGCCTACAAGAATCAGAACGGCCTGCTGTTGATCACCTTCGACGAATCGTCAAACAGCGACACGGGATCCTGCTGCGGTGAGATCCCGGGGCCCAACAGCCCTGAGCCGGGCATCCACGGGCCTGGCGGCGGCGACACGGGGGCGGTCTTCCTGTCTCCCTGCATCGCCCCGCACACCGTCACCCACGTGGCCTACAACCACTACACGATGCTGCGCAGCGTGGAGGACATCTTCGGCCTGTCCCACCTCGGTTTCGCCGGGCTCTCTGGCGAGCGATCGTTCGGGCGCGACATCTTCACCCGGCACTGCCAGCCTCACTGAGCGGGCGCACGCCGGCCACGGCCATCGCGGCCGCCCCCTCTCCGCGCCCCACGAAGCCCATGCCCTCCCCCCGGGTGGCCTTGACGCTGACGTACTGTCTGTCGAGCTGGAGCGCCTCGGCCAGCGATGAGCGGATCGCCTCCCGATGCGGGCCCACGGCGGGGGCTTCCAGCATCACCGTGGCATCGACGTTGGAGACCTGGAAGCCCGCTCCGGCCAGGATTCCCACCGCCGAGCGCAGAAGTTCAAGCGAGTCCGCGTCGCGGTAGCGCTCGTCGGTGTCCGGGAAGTGCTGGCCGATGTCCCCCAGCGCGGCCGCGCCGAGCAGCGCGTCGATGATGGCGTGGGCCAGCACGTCGGCGTCGGAATGACCAGCCAGGCCGTGCTCGTACTCGATCTCCACCCCTCCCAGAACGAGCCGCCGCCCGGGGGCGAAGCGGTGGCAGTCGTAGCCGATGCCGATCCGGGTGCTCACCGGGACTCCAGCAGGATCTCGGCCAGGCGCAGCTCGGCCGGAGTGGTGACCTTGACGTTGGGCTCCGCCCAGGGCAGCACCTGAACGGACCCGCCCTCCTGCTCAATCAGCCAGGCGTCATCGGTGGCCGCGGCCAGGATGTCGTCGCCGGCCCGGGCGAACGCGGCCTCCAGGGAGGCGCGGCGAAATACCTGGGGCGTCTGCACGGCCCACAGCCGAGCTCGCTCCAGCGTCCTGGACACCGTGCGGCCGTCGCCGGTCACCTCCTTGATCGTGTCAGGCACCGGGGCCGCCGCCACGACGGCGTCGGCGCCAGAGCCCTCCAGCGCTCCCAGCGCCCGCTCGAACAGCGCCGGGGAGGCCAGTGGGCGAGCGGCGTCGTGCACGATCACCGGATCGCCATCCCCCACGACGCCCAGGGCCGCCCGCACGGACTGCGACCGCGTCTGTCCTCCGGCGACCGCCCGGGTCCCCTCCGGGGCACAGTCCAGGCGGTCTGAGGGCAGCGCGACCACGATCTCCTGCACCGCGGGCACGGCTCTCAGGGCATCGACGCTCCACTGGAGCATCGGGCGCCCGGAAAGCGGTACGAGCGCCTTGGGCTGGCCCTGCCCCAGGCGCTCACCGCGTCCTGCGGCCACGATCAACGCGACCGCCATCTCGCGACTACTCGGCCGCCACCGCCACCCTGCGGATGCCGTTGCCCGTGGGCTCGATCCCCATCAGCGAGTAGATGTGCTCCTCGACCCCCTCCTCGTCCTTGCCCAGCGCGTACATGAGCTCGGAGGACAGGATCCGCTTGGCCCGGGTGAACATCTGCTTCTCACCGGTCGACAGGCCCTTCTCGGACTCGCGAATGGCCAGGTTGCGCACCACCTCGGCCAACTCGTAGATGTCGCCGGTCTTGATCTTGTCCCGGTTGTGCTTGAACCGGCGGTTCCAGTTCTTGGGCATCTCCGAGCACTCGTCAGCCAGGACTGCCTGCACCTTTACAACGGTCTCCTCGTCGATCACCCGACGCAGCCCGGCCAGGGCGGCGTTCTCTGTGGGGACCATCACGGTCATGTCGTTGTGAAGGATCTTGATGGTCAGGTATTCGCGGCTCTCTCCGAGTACTTCCTTGTCCTGTTTGAGCAGCACCTTGCCGGCCCCGTGGTGCGGATAGACCACGCTGTCGCCGACCTCGAAATCGACGTGCTCGACCGGCGCGACCTCGAGGTCTTCCAAGTGCTCTTCGATTAACTCTGTGATGATGTCCTCCTCTTTCCGGCCGGGCGGACCAGCAGCCCGCAGACGATTATGACCTACGTCTGCAGGTACCGGTCTACCAGGTTTATCTCCTGCTGGCGGCGAAGGCCCTCGCGGATGTCCTTCGCCCGGATCTCGCCGACGCCGTCGACGGTCTCCAGCTCGCCGTCGGTGGCGGCGAGCAGTTCCTCAAGCCCCCCGAACTCGTCAACGATGCGCTGCACGACCTGCCTGGGCAGTCGTGGTATGCGCCCCAGTATTCGGAAGCCTCTGGGCGAGATCGGGTAGTCGAGGGTGTTCAGCTTTCGGTCAAAGCCGAGCAGCTCGGCCAGCAGACCGAAGTCCAACAAGTCTTGATGGGGCAGGCGGATCAGCTGGTCGAACGCCAGCGAGAAGTTCTCATCGGAGTCCTCCACCAGATAGTCGTGGACCAGCGCTGCCTTGTCCGAGGCGACGCCCACCATCGTCTCGTCCAGCTGCATCTCGATCAGCCTGCCCTCGGTTCCCAGCTCCACGATGTAGCGCTCGATCTCCACAGCCATCCGTGTCACGAGCTCGGCCCGCTGGAGCACGGTGAGCACGTCGTGCAGGGTGGCCCCGCCCTCGAACTCCAGCGCGGTCAGACGGGTGGAGACCTGGTCCAGGCGCGTGCGGTACTTGTCCAGCGTGGCCAGCGCCTGGTTGGCCTTGGCCAGCACGACGGGAATGTCCTCCAGGATGTACTTGATCCCGTCCACGTACAGGGACACAACGTTTCGGCGCTCGGAAACAGCCACCACGAGGGCATCCGTCTGCTTGGACACGCGCTCGGCGGTCCGATGCCGGGTCCCCGTCTCCAGCGTCAGGATCGTGGGGTCAGGCGTGAGCTGGACGTTGACCTGAGCGATCTTGGTCGCGTTGGTGCCGAGCACGATGGCCCCGTCCATCTTGGCCAGCTCGTACAGAACCTCCGGCGAGTAGTCGAGCTCCATCTTGATCCCCCCTGAGAACAGGAAGGCCAGCTCCTCGGCGTCGCCGATCACGATCAGCCCGCCGCTGCGGGCATGAAGGATGTTGTCGATGCCCTGCCGGAGCGAAGTGCCGGGGGCGACCATCTCCAGTGCCCGAACGATCCGGGAGTCCTGTCGCGACTCGAGCTCGTCCTTGAGCTCTTCACCGGAACGCTGCATTGGGCGATTTTACTCTGTCTTGATCGATGGGCCGGGTGCGGTGAGCCGCGCTTTGCCTGCTAGTGAGCGTGTCTCAGGCGGCCAGCGCGTCCGCGCCGCCGGAGGAGCACGCGGCCGACAGCGCAGCCCGCAACGTCGGTTGCGTCCCGGGCTCGATCACGGCCTGCAGCCCGAACTTGGCCGCCTCGGCCAGCCGCCGGTCGGCGTGGGCCACCGTCCGGAGCTCCCCGGTCAGTCCGATCTCCCCAAAGCAGGCCAGCGGGACGTTGCCCTGCGCCAGGGCCACCCGCTTGGCCGCACTGGCCACGGCCAGCGCCACAGCCAGGTCGGCGCCGGGGTCCTCCACCCGGACGCCTCCCACCACGTTGACGAATACGTCCGCGGCACTCAGCCCGATCCCAGCGTGTCGCCCCAGCACCGCCAGCACCAGGGCCAGCCGGTTTCGGTCAAGGCCGGCCACGACCCGCCGGGGCGGCACGAGCTCGGAGCTGGCGACCAGCGCCTGTACCTCCACCAGCAGGGGTCGCGATCCCTCCATGGCGCACAGCACCACGCTTCCGGGCGCGCGGGTGGCCTCGGCGACGAAGCGCGCGGAGGCATCAAGAACCTCGATCAGCCCCTCCTCACGCATCTCGAAAACACCCACCTCATTGGTGGAACCAAACCGGTTCTTGACGGCCCGCACCGTGCGGTACGTCCGCTCGCGCTCGCCCTCGAACTGGAGCACGCAGTCCACGAGGTGCTCCAGCACCCGAGGTCCGGCCAGACTGCCCTCCTTGGTCACGTGCCCCACCAGCAGGACCGCGATATCGCGTTCCTTGGCCACGCGCATGATCTCTCCCGCCGCCTCCCGCACCTGAGCCACCGATCCCGCGCCGCTCGCCAGCTCGCCGCTATGCAGGGTTTGAACGGAGTCGACCACGCACACCTCAGGGCGCTCTCGCTCCAGCGTGGCCAGGACGGCATGGAGGTCGGTCTCAGGCAGGATGGGAATGGACAGCGCGGCGGCCTGGTGCAGCCGCTGCGCGCGCAGGCGCACCTGCGCGGCCGACTCCTCGGCCGACACGTACAGCGCCCTGCGGCCCGCCTCGACCAGGTTGGCCAGGGCCATCGTGGTCAGCGTGGACTTGCCGATCCCGGGGGCTCCGCCGATGAGCACCAGCGACCCTGGAACGAGGCCCCCGCCCAGGACGGCATCAAGCTCCCCCAGCCCCGTGCTCAGCCGATCCTGCTCCACCGCCTGAACTTCCCGCAGCGTCATGGGCTTGATGGCAGCTGACCGCGCGGGGCGCGAGCCGCGTGACCCGCCCCCGCTCGCCTGCGCGCGGACCTCCTCCACCAGCGTGTTCCACTCCCCGCAGCCGGAGCAGCGGCCCTCCCAGCGTGCCGTCTCATGTCCGCAGGCCGAGCAGGCGAAGATGAATGTTCCGCGGTTGGCTCTGGCCACGGACCCAGCCTACGCGGCCCACCCGACGTCACGGCCCGCGCGGCCGGCAGCGTTCACTGGTGTGTCACGCGGCGTGACGGAGTTGGCACGCGGTCAGTTGCAGACCGGGCATCGCCCCGTCTGGCACAGGCACGTCGGGAGCACGGCGGCCGCCCGCGCCGGATGCCAGTGCGAGAGCCACTCCCGGGCGACCGGCTCGATGCGATCGGCCGATCCGCCGGGCCAGCATGCGGCCTGCAGCCGCCGGATCGCGGCCGGACGGTCTCGTCGGGCCGCCGCGGCAATCGCGCCCCCGTGAGGCTTCCGGGCCGACTCGCGAACTTTGGCGAATTCGGTGACATATCGTCACTGGCATCGCCATCGGTCGGGTTCCGGCCCCTCCCCCGCACCAGCCGCCCCTCGGCGCCCGAGCCCGCCGAACGCCCCCGCAGGCCGCGCCCCCCGACCCCACGCCTCAGCCCGACCGCCCGCGCACCCTGACCTTCGTGGATGTGCTGGCGCTGGCGCCGCTCGGAGGCTTGAACGTCACCCTGACGGTGACGTGAAGGGTGTGGCCGGAGTTCAGGGCCGCCCTGGCCCGGCGCCCCGGGGAAATCGACAGCCTGTAGGCGCCACCGCCTGGAACCGTGGTGCGGGCGCTTCCGTAGGCGATCGACTGCTGACCGCTCACGGGCGCCGGCGCGGTGGCCACCGCCGACAACGTCCCCCGCCCCGGGACGCCCACGCCGAGCCTCAGGACCCAGGCCGAGCTCACCTTGGCCGACCGGATCGTGGTCAGGTCGGCGCAATCCCGGGCCGGCGGAGACACCGGCTGCCCGACCGGACCGGGCGTGTACAGGAAGCTTCCGTTGCCCACCGGCCCGGCCCCCATGACCGCCACCCTGCCGCTGTGGAGCGTCTGCACCTCGGCGCTCACCGTCTCGGAGTTGGACGGAAGCGTCGCCGCCTTGGACCAGCGGTTGGTCGCCGGATTGTAGATGTCGACGTTGTCTGTGACCGCCTGCGTTTTGCCAAGGCTGTTGAAGCCCCCACCCACGATCACCCGCCCGTCGGCCAGGCGAGCGGCGAAGCCCTGGACGTGGGGCGTCGACATCCGGTTCGCCGTGGCCCTGAACCTGCCCGTCTTGGGGTCATAGACCGACGCCGTATTCAGAGCCTTCTGGCTGTACGTCTCGCCCCCGGCGATCAGCACCCTTCCGCTGGCCAGCAGGGTGGCCGTGTGGTAGCTGCGCTGGAAGGAGCCCTCGCTTCCGGCCGCCCGGAACCTGCCCGTCACGTAGTTGTACGTCACGGCCGTCTGGTTGTCGCCCACGACCAGGACCCGGCAGTCAGGCAGCAGCGTGGCCGTGTGGCCAAGCCGGCCCGCCGGCATCGACCCGGTGAGGGTCCACCGGTTCGCGGCCGGGCTGTAGAGCTCGGCCGTGCGCGATCCAGCGCCGGAGACGAAGGCCGGCGAGCCTCCGACAGCCAGGGCCCGGCCGTTGGGCAGCTCGGTCAGGGTGAACACCTGGCGGGCGACCTTCATCGGTGCGGTGGCTGTAAAGGTCCCGCCGTTCCTGGGGCGCCACAGCTCAGCCGTGGGCTTCGCCGAGCCGTTGAGGGCGGTGTCTCCCCCGGCGATCAGCACCCGTCCGTTGGCCAGCAGGGTCGCGGCGGCAAAGATCCGCTCCTGGAGCATGCTGCCCGAGTACTGGAATGAGTTTCCGCTCGCCGACAGCAGGTCGCCCTGAGGCGTGGTCGTACCGTCGCCGCCGGCCACGAGCACCGAGCCATTGGCCAGCTCCGCGCTCACCCCGGAGGGGTGCGGCTGGGCCGAGAGCGGGCCAAACGCCCAGGAATCCGCCAGCGCGCCCGGAGGCGTGGCGAGCCACAGCGCCGCCGAGGCCGCGATCAGGCCTGCTGCCCGTGTCCAGGCGGGGCGGGCTGCCCCGGTCCGGGCATCACCAGGGCCACGCCGATTGCGGTCAGGACCGGCGACCACCCTTCGCGAGGGTACGAGCCTTGAGCCTGACACCAGCGTCTGGACCTCCACCCTCTGCTACGGCCAGTGCGCTCTGACTGAGCTCACCCGGTGCACGCTGCTCCCGCGCAGCGGCGTGAATGTGGCGGTCACCCTGACCCGAAGCGTGCCCCTTGACTGGAGCACTCCTCGCGCCGTCGAGTTGGGGGAGATCGTCATCGTCAGGACGCGGTAGTGGGCGACACTTGCGCTCGCGTGCCCGTACGCCAGCGGGTGCGGTACGCCTTTCTGGACCGGGGCCGTGGCGGTTGCCTTGACGCTGCCGCCGCTTGGCACCCCGAGCTTCAATTTGATCGCGCCCCGGGACCCCGCCGTCGTCGACATGATCGAGAACAGGCCGGTGCAGTTCAGGGGCGGAGGCGATGCCGGCGACCCGCCGGCGTCGGGCGTGTAGATGTCGGTGTCGGTCGCGGTGTTGTCGACGCTCATCACCGCAACCTTCCCGTTGTGCAAAGCCTGCGCCGGCACACCGGCCGCGAACGGGGTGCCCGGAAGCGAGGTCGCGGGCGAGAATTTGTTCGTGGCCGGGTTGTAGATGTCGACCGTGGGGGTGTCCGGTGGGTTCAACCCGCCGCTGGTGAACCCCCCGCCGACGACCACCCGGCCGTCGGGCAGTCGGGCGGCAAAACCCTGGACGCGGGCGCTCGACATGTTGTTGGCCGTGGGAGTGAACGTGCCCGTCGCCGGGTTGTAGACCGACGCCGTAGCCAGGCCCACGCCGGTCACCGTCTCGCCTCCGGCGATCAGAACCTTCCCGCTGGCCAGCAGCGTGGCGGTTTGGTAGCTGCGCTGGAAGGCTCCCTCGCTGGGTCCGGGCGAGAACGTCCCGGTCGCGTAGTTGTAGGTCGTGGCTGAGGGGTTGTCGCCGACGATCAGGACCTTGCAGCTGGGCAACAGCGTGGCCGAGTCGCCCTGGCGGCCGGCCGGCATCGAGCCCGTCAGCGTCCACTTGTTGGTCGCCGGGTTGTACAGCTCTGCCGTGGCCGTTTCCGTGTGCGCGGGCAGCTCTGGCGACCCGCCCGCCGCCAACGCCAGCCCGGTGGGCAGCGTGGTGAGCGCGAACGCCTGGCGCGAGACGTGCATCGCGCCCGTCGCGGTGAACGTCCCGCCTCCGGCTGGGCTCCAGACCTCAGCTGTGGTGGGGACCGGCGTGGACTGGCTGAGGCTGGTGTCTCCCCCGGCCACGAGCACACGGCTCTTCGAGAGCAGCGTGGCCGCACCGTAGAGCCGCGCCTGGGTCATCGTGCCGGCCGGGGTGAACGCGGAGCCGTCCGCCGCCAGGAGCTCGCCGTGAAGCGAGCTCGGCCCGCTGCGTGTGCCGCCGGCCACCAGCACGGTGCCATTGGGAAGCTCGACGCTCACCCCGTAGTCGTGCGGCTCGGTCGACGTCCCGCCAGGCGCCCAGGAGTCGGCCGTTGCTGCTGCAGGGAACGAGAGCAGGCCGACCGCCAGCGCGATCAGGCTCGCGCGGCGGATCCGGGCCCGCTCAGTCCGCGGAGGGCCCGTCCCCCGACTCCGTGGCGGCGGCGGGATCAGGCTCCGCCTCCTCCCCCTCCTGCGACCCGGCCTCGGCACCCACCGCCACCGGCGTGGGCTCGGGCTTGGGCTGGGGCTCGATCACCGTCAGCTTGACTCCCGGGTCGTCGCTGCCCGCTGCCTCGCCGTCGGTGGACGTATCCACCATGACGGTCGAGCCGGATGGGACCTGCGAGCGCAGGACGAAGTCGGCCAGCGGATCTTCCACGTAGCGCTGGATGGCCCGGCGCAGCGGCCGGGCGCCCATCGAGGGATCCCAGCCCTTGTCGGCCAGCATCTCCTTGGCGCCCTCGGTGAGCTCCAGCTGGAGCTCGCGCTCGGCCATCGACTCGCGGATCCGCGTGAGCAGGAGCTCGACGATCTCCTTGATCTCGGCCTTGCTCAGCTTGTGGAAGACGATCACCTCGTCGATGCGGTTGAGGAACTCAGGCCGGAAGACCTTCTTGAGCTCGCCCATGATCCGGTTCTTCATGTCGTCGTAGGTGATCCCCGTCTCATC
>JBJMLC010000079.1:0-26891 GCA_045805485.1 Solirubrobacteraceae bacterium
AGCTGCCGGGGCTGACCGTCCACGTACACCTGAAGGTGGACGTGGATGTGGTAGGCGACCTGCTCTGCCTGGGAGCAGCGGATCCCATTCACGGGCGTCCCCGGAGCCGTGGTCGAGGCGGGCGCCAGAGAAGGGCCGCGCTCCACCGGGACGCCCTCGTAGCCGAGCTTGCCGCCTCCCGGCTGGGTGGGTCCACCGGTGCCGGCCGTTGTCTGGGTGGAGGACCCGGTCGTGGAGCCGGTGCTGTCCGTCGTGGAGCCCGGGCTGTGGCTGGAGCCACAGCCCGCCAGGGCGAGCGCAGCCAGGCCCGCGGTCAGTCTGGGAAGTCCTCGGCAAGACACCGCGGGCCAGGCTAGCCAACTCGGCTCAGCGCCCTGCTGGTCTGGCCGCCCCCTGACCGCGAACACCCCGCGGTCGAGAATGCACGGACACGAGGCCCAGGGAGTCAGCCGACCACCCACCACCGGCCAGGAGGCCCGCATGACCGAGTATGACTACGTGATCATCGGAGCAGGATCCGCGGGGTGCGTTCTGGCGGCGCGCCTGTCGGAGGATCCCACCGTCAAGGTGTGCCTGCTGGAGGCCGGCCCCCCGGACGCCGCCGACGAGATCCACCTGCCCGCCGGTGTGCTGCCGATCGGCCAGAGCAAGTACGACTGGGCGATGGTGTCCGATCCCGAGCCCGGACTGGGCTTCAGACAGCGAATTCTTCCCCGGGGCCGGACGCTCGGCGGCTCATCCTCCATCAACGCGATGGTCTATATCCGCGGCAACCGGGCCGACTACGACGGCTGGGCGGCCATGGGCTTCGAGGGATGGGGGTACGACGACGTCCTGCCGTATTTCCTGAAGGCCGAGGACAACGAGCGCGGGGCCAGCGAATGGCACGGCGCCGGCGGACCGCTGAGGGTCAGCGAGGGCCGCTCGAAGTTCTCCACCTGCGCCGCCTTCATCGAGGCGGGCGTTCAGGCAGGGCTGGCCGCGACCGACGACTTCAACGGCCCCTCTCAGGACGGCGTGGGGTGGTACCAGCTGACGCAGCGTGACGGGATGCGCTGCTCGGCCGCCGTGGCTTACCTGCACCCGGCGCTGGAGCGACCCAACCTGGTGGTGGAGACGGACGCTCACGTCACGCGCCTGCTCCTGGAGGGATCGCGTGCCGTGGGCGTGGAGATTGACCAGCGGGATCAGCTGGGCGAGATTCGTGGCGGCGAGATCATCGTGAGCGCCGGCACCTACCAGAGCCCGCAGATCCTTCTCCTGAGCGGCATCGGCCCGGCTGAGGAGCTCGAGCTGGGCGGAATTCCCTCGGTGGCCGACCTCCCGGTGGGGCGTGGCCTGCAGGACCATCCTGCCGCCTGGATCACCTACACCACCACCGAGCCCTCGCTGCTCACGGCGGAGACGGAGGAGAACCTGGCACTCGTGCAGAACGAGGGTCGGGGCCCGCTGACGTCCAACTTCGCCGAGTCGGGCGGCTTCTTCCGCACCCGTGAGGGTCTGGACGCGCCGGACATCCAGCTCCACGCCATCCCGATCCTGTTCCCGGAGGCCGGGGCTGGGGAGATCCTGGTCGACGGCTGGGCCCTGTCGGCCTGCCTGCTGCGCCCGGAGAGCAGCGGGTTCGTCAAGCTGCGCTCACGCGTGCCGACGTCCAAGCCCAGGATCCTCCACAACTACCTGGTGGAGGAGGCGGACATGTCCACGATGGTGGCGGGCGTGCGCAAGTGCCTGGAGATCGCCAACCAGCCGGCGCTCCAGGCCGTCACCGACGAGCCCTACGGGATCCCGTCAGGCGATGATGACGTCAGCCTGATCGACCACATCGCGCGCAACACGACAACGCTCTACCACCCCGTGGGCACGTGCGCCATGGGCTCGGTCGTGGATTCGGACCTGCGTGTCCTGGGGATCGAAGGCCTGCGTGTGATCGACGCCTCGGTCATGCCCACGCTGGTCCGCGGAAACACCAATGCCCCCACGATCATGATCGCGGAGAAGGCCGCCGACATGATTCGTTCCGGTGATACGGCCGCCGTGAGACAGAAGGAGGGCGCGGCCGCCTAGCGTCCGTGCCGGGCGCTCCAGCGAGCCATCCGGGCGAACAGCTCCGGAGGGGTCGCCGGCGCCTGCCCGGGGTCAAGCTCGCGATACACGGTGGCCACGTTCACCGCGATGCGTTCGGGATCGCCCCAGTCCTGGAACGGAGCTACGTCGATGTCGTCCGCGGCCGCCTCGGCGTCGAGGCCCGCCTCGAAACGGGCCCGCGCCTCCTCATGGACGTACTCCAGGTACCGCTGGACGTCTCGGACCCCTGAGTGGTCGGTGACCGGTCCGTGGCCCGGCACCAGGACTCGGGCATCGAGCTCCAGGATTCGCTGGCAGGCCGCAAGCCAATTTGAGATCGGACCGGCCCAGACGATCGGAGTGCCCTGGATGAACAGGACATCGCCGGTGAATACCACCCCCGCATCTGGGACGTGCACGATGGCGTCGCCGGCCGTGTGGGCAGGGCCCACCTCGATCAGCTCCACCCGGCGTCCGTCCACCAGCAGCTCGCGCCGGCCCTGGAAGGACTCGGTCGGGAATCGGGGCGCGATATCCGAAAAGTCAAAATGGCCGAAGATCCGCCGGACGAACGCCTCTAGCTCGTCCGGAAGACCTGAGGCGTTGGCGAGTGCCTCCATCAGGGCGGGGGGAACGGTCCGCATCTCCTCCACGGCGGCGGAGGTGGCGATGATCGGAATACCGTCCGGCAGCAGCTGATTGCCGAACCAGTGGTCGCCGTTCCCGTGGGTGTTCATGGCCTGCCTGATCGGCCGCTGCTCCGTGGCCGGCCGCATCTGGTCAAGCATGTCTCTGGTCAGCTGGAGGTCGAAGAGCGTGTCGATCAGCAGCGACTCGCCGTCTCCGGTCACCAGCCCGGCGTTGCTCCAGCCCCAGCCGCCGTCAGGCTGAAGGTAGGCGAACAGCCCGTCGCCCAGCTCGTGCAGCCCCCGGCTGTAGGCGATGTTCATGACCGAACTGTATTGCTCGTCTGATGGTGAGGTTCGGGCAGAATCGACTGTTCACGTTCGATTAGGCCGCCGTTTGGTCACCTTGCAGGCGGGGATAATTCCCGCTCAACCGGTGGCGGGGAATGATCCTGCGCCTGACGAGGCGAGGACCGGGAAGCGGCCCGCCCCGAGATACTTGCCCCCTTCAGGAGGAACATGATGAGAAAGCGTTATCTGACACTCGTTTCGTGCTGCGCGGCGGCGGTGGCCATCGCCGGCTGCGGCAGCAGCGGTTCGAGCAACAGCGGTACCGGTGCCCAGGTCGGCCCCGCCAACCCCGCCACGTTCAGCAGCGACCTGAACAACCTATGCAAGCAGGGCAACGCCGCCGTCGCGGCTGTCGGCAACGATCCCAAGAAGCAGCTGGACGTCGTCGAGCAGTACCTGCCCAAGTTCAAGGCGCTGACCGCCACGGGCGCGCAGCAGGCGATCTACGCCAAGTTCCTGGCCAATGTCGAGGCCGAGGTCGCGGCGCTCAAGGCCAACAACATAGTCGCTGCACGGGCCGCCGCGCTCAAGAACAGGGCGTACGCCAAGGCGCTGAACGCTCCGGAGTGCGCGCCCACGGCGTAGCCCAAGGTACGAGCCGGAGTCGACCATGCGCGCGCGGTACCTGAGCGCGATCTGCTGCTGCGCCGCAGCCCTCGCCATCGGCGGCTGCGGCAGCAGCGGCTCCGGCTCCAACAGCGTCCCGGGGCACGGCCCGGCCCCACTTGCCGTGTTCAGGACCGACCTGAACCAGCTATGCAAGGAGGCCAACGTGGCCCTGGCCAGGGTGTCGTCAAATCTGGCCAAGGTCATCGCTCTGGACGAGCAGTACCTGCCGAAGTTCCAGGCCCTCAACCCCCCGCCGGATGAGCAGCCGCTCTACGCCAGGTTCCTCGCCAACGCCGAGGCGGCTCTGGCTGACTTCAAGGCGGGGAAGCTTCGGCAGGCCGAGGCCGTGGCCTCCAGGAACAGGGCCCTGGCCATCCAGCTGCACGCGCCGGCCTGCGCCAGGTAGGAGGGCTCAGGCCTTGCCGCCCAGGTGGTCGACGAACCACTCACCGGCCAGCTCCGTCACCACCTCCAGCGTCCCCGGCTCCTCGAACAGGTGGGAGGCGCCTGGCACGACCTCCAGCCTGTTGGCGCACCGCAGATGGCCCTGGGCCTGACGATTCAGATCCAGGACCACCGGATCGGCCCCGCCCACGATCAGCAGCGTCGGGGCGTCCACCGATTCCAAAGACTCCCCAGCCAGGTCAGGGCGACCCCCACGAGACACCACGGCTCGCACTCGGTCCGGGAGCAGGGCGGCCGCGGTCAGGGCCGCCGCCGCCCCCGTGCTGGCCCCAAAGCAGCCGACGGGCAACGCAGCCGTTTCCGGCTCATGTTCCAGCCACTCCACCGCCCCGATGAGGCGGCGACCCAGGAGGCCCACGTCAAACCGCAACTCCCGGGTCCGGAGGTCGAGCCGCTCCTCATCTTCGGTCAGCAGGTCCAGGAGCAGGGTGGCCAGGCGACGCTCGCGGAGCCCCAGCGCCACCTGGCGGTTCCGCGGGCTGTGACGGCCGCTGCCGCTGCCGTGCGCGAACACCACCACACCCACAGCGTCCTCCGGGATCGCGATGTCGCCCGGCAGACCCGCGCCGGCGGTCTCGATCAGGACGTGACGCGAATCAGGCACCGACGCCGGCCGTCGGCGCTCCAGCTGAGGGCTGCGTGATCGGCGGGCCGAAGCTCACCTCCACCACGGCGCCGCCGTCGGTCGCGTTGGCCGCGGTCGCGTAGCCGCCGTGGGCCCGGGCGGCCTGGCTCACGATGGCCAGCCCCAGCCCGGACCCCGGCAGCCGCCGGGCATCGGGCGCCCGGTAGAAGCGGTCGAACACGTGGGGGAGATCCCGCTCGGCGAACCCTGGGCCCCGGTCGCGGACCGTCAGGGTCCCGCCGTGGAGGCGTACGTCGATCGCGCCGCCCGGCGGGCTCCACTTGCGGGCGTTGTCCATGACGTTGGTGACCGCGCGACCGATCCGGTCAGGTGTGCCCTGAACGATCGTCGGCTCCAGATCCACCCTGAAGTCGACCTTGGGGGCCCGCCGGCGGGTTCGCTCCACGGCGTCCCGCACCACGCCGTCAAGCTCAACGGGCTCCCGGTATGCGCTGGGAGAGGACCCGCGCGCCAGCTCCACCACGTTGTCCACGAGTTGGGTCAGCTCGTCCAGCTCGGCCAGGATCGAGTCCTGGAGACTCTCTCGCTCGGGTGCCGGCAGCCGCTCGGATTGCAGGAAGATCTGGATGTTGCTCCGAAGGGCGGCGATCGGGGTTCGCAGCTCGTGCGAGGCGTCGGCGACCAGGTTGCGCTGGGACTGGATCGATTTCTCCAGGGCGTCCAGCGTCTGGTTGAAGCTGGCCGCCAGGCGCTTCAGCTCGGTGGGCCCGGTCTCCTCCAGCGGGCGTGGATGCTCCAGCTCACTCGTCACGTCCTCGGTCCGGCGGACGAACCGGTCGATGGGGCCCAGGGCCGTGCGGGAGATGCCGAGCCCCAGCACGGCGGCCAGGAGCACGCCTCCGCCGATGAGCAGGCCGTAGGACCGGAGCAGCCCGTCCAGCACCGAGTTGACGTCGGTCAGGGGCAGTGCGACCTGGACGACGTGCTGATCGGGTGCGTCCCATACGGCGTAGATCTCGTACTCGGCATGACCGCTGCCCACGTGCCCTTCGTAGAAGGTGCTCCCTGACCCTCGGTGGGCGATGTCCAGGACCTGCCGCGTGACGGGGAGGCCGCCGTTGACGGTAATCGTTCCGTCCGGCTCGACAAGCTGGAAGATGCCAGCGGCTGCGCCGGGCTGGGGCGGACCAGGGACATGGAATCCCTGTCCCTGGCCGGGCTCGCCGGGACCACCGCCAGGTGGCCCGCCCTCTTCGTGAGGATGCAGGAAGTTCTGTGCCAGGTGCTGGAGCTGGTCCTGCACCTGCCCGAGCAGATGCGATCGCGTGCTCACATAGCCGACGACGCTGATGGCCACGGCCACCGCGGCGACGGCGAAGGCCGCCGCCAGCGCGATCCGCCGCCGAAGGCTCATGGCCCCCGGACTGGCTCGAATGGGTCAGGGCTCGCGCAGCACATAGCCCACGCCGTGCACGGTCTGGATGAGCCGCCGCTTGCCACCGGCCTCCAGCTTGCGACGCAGATACCCGATGTACACGCGCAGCGCGTTGCCAGACGGACCGAAGTCATATCCCCACACACGGTCGTAGATCAGCTCCGAGGACAGGACGCGCCGCGGATTGAGCATCAGCAGCTCCAGAAGCTGATATTCGGTCCGGGTCAGGTCCACCTGACGGCCGTCGACCCTGGCCGCGTGGGCGTCCGGATCGAGCTCGAGCTCCTCATAGCGGAGCACCCGGCCATCGGCGCCGTCAACGTGCCGGCGCATGATGGCCTTCAGGCGGGCCTGAAGCTCACGCACGTCGTATGGCTTGACCAGGTAGTCATCGGCCCCGGCCTCCAGGCCGTCGACCCGGTCCTCCACGGCCACGCGGGCGGTCAGCATCAGGATCGGAGTGTGGTTCCCGGACTCACGCAGGGTTCGGCATACCTGGACACCGTCGATGTCCGGCAGCCCGAGGTCGAGCACGATCGCGTCCGGGACATCGCTCTGGGCACTCAGCAGCCCAGCACCTCCTGTCTCGGCCTGCAGCACCTCGTAGCCCCCCAGCAGCAGGGCCCGGCGAACGGCTGCCCGCACCGAGTCGTCGTCTTCGATTACCAGGACTCGCATATCGGTACGGGTCCAAACCTACCGTTGTTCATGAGCTCAGTTCGGCGGGCAGAAGTCGTGCTCACGCACCGAAAGATCGCCGGGCGGCTGAAGCCTGGCGTGGGAAAGCCATAAGAGAAAGCTAAGCGCTAGCTGTGGGCCGGGGCGCGGCGCGCGTGGGCGCCGGCGCGCACAGCCCACGCCCACCGGTACGTGTAAGAGGGATGGATGCCCGGACGCGTCTGCTCCAGGAGCATCGCGTACCCGGATCCGCGGCGCCCCGTCTTGGCGGCGGCGCCCATCGCCAGAGCCCCGTCGTGCCCGAACCGCCACAGGATGTCGTGCCGATGGCCCCAGCACCCGCTGTGATTGCGAGCCGTGCAGTCGAGATTGCCGCTCCCCATGCCGTCGTCGTACATCCAGCCCTCGTACGCCATCACGATGTTCGGATAGCCGCCGGCCCAGTTGGACGTGTAGGCACCCCAGCCGGCGTGGCTCGGCTCTGGGTCGTTCTGGTACCGCACGCCGTGCGCGGCATCGCGGTTCAGCCCGGCGGTGAGCCCTGGAATCGGAGCCAGCCGGTAGAGCATCCGATCCAGGTTGGTCAGGACCAGGACCTGCTGCGGCGCGGTCATCGAGACGAAATTGCGGGGCAGCGCGTACGGCGGCTGCCCGAGGCGGGCCCGGGCCCGATCCAGGTACCGCACCGATGCCCGCAGGCAACTGGCGCCCTTGGGGGAGGTCCAGCAGGCGTCCGGCAGCGACCGGATCGGGAAGTTGGACCGCGGGTCGGCACCGGCCGAGCCCCGGGCTCCGGCAGTGCCCGCCGTCGCGGCGACCAGCGCCAGCGCCGAAGCGCACACGGCAACGCTCCCCTTGATCCACATGGGGCTGGGATCGACACGGCTCCGGGACGGCCTTGACTTTCCCCGAGCGAGCTAGACGAACGAAGGAGGGGCCTGGGCGTCCCCGCTTTCTGGGCGGTCCGGCGGTCCGGCGGTCCGGCGATCCGGCTATCCGGCGGTCCGGCGGTTCCGGCGGTCCGGCCTCCCGCACCTTTTGTCGCTCTCGATCGACGGGCCCCATACCACGCGCAGAAAGGTGCCTATATCGCCTACTTCTGCGCGCGGCGCGCAGCCGTAATTCGAACTCGACGAAATGGGCGTTCTGGGGCGGAATCGCGTCACCCGTCAGCGTCGCCCCGCACGGGGAGACGCGAGAGGAAACCCCAGCGCCTCAGTTCGGCGGCGGCCCCGGGCTCGGGCCCTTCGGCGCCACGGCCAGCGTCTCCGTCGCCACCGCCTTCGCCAGGCGCTCGCTGGATGGTCCCCGCCGCGAGCTACGGGTGATCGTGACCGTGACGAAGCTGCCCCCGGTGGATTGTGTGGCGTTGGTCGCCACCAGCTGCTGCTTCTGTGGGATCCAGGCCGCGTTGAACCCCAGGCCCCCAAGATTGATCGGCAGATCGGAGGCCTTGGGCGCCGCGGTACTCCCGAATGCCTGTGACTGATGCACGACGGTGGCGTCGTACTGTGACCACGCCCGGGGGGAGGCCTCGGCCACCACGTCGATCCGTATGCCCGGCGCGGAGAGAACGCACTCGATGTTTGCCAGGTCCGGATCGGTGACGCGCGCAGCGACGCTGCCACCGAGCAGCCTCGCCGCCGTGCCGCGCACATGAATGCACAGCTGCCTGGCCGAATGAACGGGCGGCGGCCCGCTGGACGAGCCGCCGCATCCGACCGCCAGCAGGCACACGAGCGCCAGCCCGGCCAACCTGATCAGCGCCCATCCACGGAACACCACAGCTCCTCAACTTAAGCACAACCCCTGGCGCCCGAATTCTGGCCATGTGGCCCATGCCTCCGGATCGTCCCGGAGACATCCTTCTCCGTGATGAGCGAGATCGAGCCGAGGCCGGAAGGAGGTGAACTCCGATGTTCAATCCGCTCGCGATCGGCGTGACGCTCGGTGGGCTGTTTCTCGACACAGTCGTGCCGCGGCCCAAGCCTCAGGTTGGTATGCCACATGAGCACTCTCCCTCTCATCACAGATCCGACTTGAGGACACCGCGGCAGGCGGCGGAAGCCCGGAAGGGACGGGACTAGCCGAATCGCGAGAGGTTGGGCTGGCCGGTGGCGAGCGGATCTAGGTCCCAGATTCAGCTCGCCCGGCCGGTCTCACACCCACGCTGATACTGCGGCGCTCGGAGGCCTGTCACCCAGTCGGCGTGGACCCCGGGCCGTTTTTCGCCCCGGCAGCCCCGCGCTCCACCCCGGCGCGCGACCGATGGCGAATCGACTGACACATGGTCAGTCGCAACGCCAACGTTCATGTTTGCGCCCTGGCAGCCTGCCGGGCCGGAGCCCGACGGATGGCGTTTCCAGTGACGTATGGTCACTGGAAACGGCAAAGTTGTGGCCAGGGTCAGCGGTCGCGCCGCCGAAGCGCGTGCCGCCGAAGCGCCGCCGAAGCGCGCCCCCAGTGCGCGGCCGAAGCGCCGCCCCCCAGGCGCGCGAACGACTACTCCACCACCCGGCCCAGCAGCTCACGAAGCTGCAGTTGCTCCTCCGCCGACAGCCGGTCGAACCCCGCCGGCGGCTGACCGACCGCATCGAGCATCCGGGCTCGCAGCCGCCGGCCGGCCGCGGTCAGGACGACGTGCTTGACGCGGCGGTCATCCGGGCTGGGCCTTCGAGCGACGAGCCCGCGGCTCTCGAGTCGGTCGACCAGGCCCGTGACGTTGGAGCTATCGCAGCCCAGCACGCTGGCCAGCTCGCTCATGGGGAGGGGAGAGGCCAGGTTCATCAGCGCGCCCGCCTGCGCAGGATGCAGGTCAAGCTCCGAGGCAGCGATGAGAAACGTGCGCCGGTGCTGTCCAAACAGTGTGCGCACCAGGGTCCAGATCTCGCCCGCAGTCGACTCCGCCTCGAACGCGGATACCTGGGTCGTCGCTTCCATCAGTCGACATTCTATTGACCTTCTCGATGATTGACAACCTCAACCTTTTGATAGAGTGCCATCTCCATGAGCGCGACCAGTGATCGAGGGCGAAACTCCGGGGCGGCCATCGAGGTCGAGCAGCTCGTGCGCCAGTTCCGCAAAGGCCCGCGCGCCGTCGACGGGATCGATCTCGCGGTCTCCGCGGGCGAGATCTACGGCTTCCTGGGGCCCAATGGTGCGGGCAAGTCCACCACGGTCCTGATGCTGACAACGCTCCTGCCGCCCACCAGCGGCCGGGCCTGGGTGGGCGGCTACGACATCGTTCGCCAGGGCAGCCAGGTGAGGGGGGTCATCGGTGCGGCCCTCCAGGAGGCGGCGCTCGATCCCCTCCTCACCGGCCGCGAGCACGTGAACCTCCAGGCCACGCTTCAGGGACTGCCGTCGGCCGAGCGCAAGTCCAGGGCCGAGATGCTGCTGGCCCGGGTCGGCCTCACCGAGGCAGCCGACCGACGGGTGGGCGGCTACTCGGGCGGGATGAAGCGCCGCCTGGATCTCGCCCTGGCGCTGGTCCACTCGCCGCGGATTCTCTTCCTGGATGAGCCCACCACGGGTCTGGACCCGCAGAGCCGAGCGGCCGTGTGGGAGGAGGTGGCCCGCCTGGCCCACGACGAGGGCATGACCGTGTTCCTCACCACGCAGTACCTGGAGGAGGCGGACGCCTTGGCCGGCCGCATCGGGATCATCGATCACGGGCGGATCGTGGCCGAGGGCACCCCCGCCCAGCTCAAGGCCGAGATCGGCGGTCCTTCGGTGGAGGTCACGCCGTGCGACCCGAGCCACGGCGATCGCCTGATCGAACTCCTCTCGGAGTTCGGCGAGATGAGGCGCAACGGAAACGGCAGCGTCACGGTCCAGCTTCCCGGTGGCGAGACCCAGCTGGCCGACATCGTCCGAATCCTTGATCAGGCAAACCTGCGCGTGGAGCTCCTCCAGCTCCATCAACCCTCGCTGGACGACGTGTTCCTGGCCAAGACGGGCCGCAAGCTGGAGGGCTCAGGGGATGGCGCCGCCCCGGTGGAGCCGGTCCAGCCCGCCGGCCGGGGCCGGAGGCGACGTGGGCGCTGACGCGGCCGTGGCCACGCTGCCCGGCGCGCCGGCCTCTGACACTCGGACGCTGGAGCAGATTGTGGCCGTCGGCCGCCGAGGCGTCGTGCGCACTCTGCGCCAGCGGGGGCTGCTGGTCTTCCCCATGATCTTCCCGCTGATCCTGTACGCCATCAACGGGTCGTCGCTCAGCGCGGCCACGCGCATCCCACGCTTCCCGACCGACAACTACCGCGACTTTCTGATCGCCATGACCTTCGTGCAGGGCGCGATGTTCGTCTCGATCAATGCCGGTGTCGACCTGGCCAAGGACATCGAGACCGGCTTCCTGAACCGGTTGGCGCTTACCCCGCTGCGCGGAGAGGCCCTGCTCGTGGGCCAGCTCGGCGGTGCCCTGGTCCTGGGGATCATCCAGGCCATCGTCTACCTGCTGGTAGGCCTGGCCACCGGGGTGACCATCGTGAGCGGCGTCGGCGGGGCGGTCGTTCTGCTCGTCCTCTCGATTCTCATCGCCTTCGCCTTCGCCAGCCTGGGCGGGCTCCTCGCGCTGCGCTTCGGGACGGGCGAGGCGGTCCAGGCCATCTTCCCGCTCCTGTTCGTGACGCTATTTCTCAGCTCGTCGAGCCTGCCCCGCAGCCTGATCAGCGTCAGCTGGTTCCGGGACGTGGCCACCTACAACCCGGTCTCCTACCTGATCGAGGGCCTGCGCAGCCTGGTGATAACCGGATGGGATGGGCGGGCCCTGGCGCTGGGATTCGGGTTCGCGATCCTGCTGCTCGTGGTCACGCTGGCCCTCTCGGACTCCGCCATGAAGTCGAGGTTGGCCCGCAAATGAGGCGCTTCTTCTACGTGGCCCGCGCGGTGGCCTGGCGGTCCATCCACAACACGGTGATCAACCCCGCGGTCATCGTCCCCTCGCTGATCTTTCCGCTGTTCTTCCTGATCGCCTTCGCCGGGGGCCTGTCCCGCCTCAGCCACGTGCCCAACTTCCACTACGGCCCGGGCTACACGGCCTTCCAGTTCGTCTTCGTATTCCTCCAGTCGGCGGCCTTCGGCGGAGTGTTCACCGGCTTCGCGGTGGCCCGGGACTTCGACTCGGGGTTTGCCCGACGGCTGCTCCTGGGCGCGCCCCGGCGCAGCGGGATCATCGCCGGCTACATCGTGGGCGCGCTTCTGCGCTGGGCGCTCACCGGAGCATTTGTCACGGTCGCGGCCGTGATCGCCGGGATGAACGTGTACGGGAGCGGGATCGACCTGTTCGGATTGCTGGTACTGGGAGTGATGCTGAATCTGGTCACCGCGCTGTGGGCCTGCGGCCTGGCCATGTTCCTGCGCACCGAGCAGGCCGGATCGCTGATTCAGATGCCGGTGTTCGTGCTCCTGTTCCTGGCCCCGGTCTACGTCCCCATCAATCTCCTCAACGGCTGGATCCACTCGGTCGCCAGCGCCAACCCCATGACGGCCGTGCTGGAGGCAGGGCGGGGATTCGTCGCCGGATCGCCGGTCAAGGTGGGGGTGTCCTTCGCCGTGCTGTTCTCATTGGCGATCGTGTTTACGGTTTTCGCCCGCCAGGGCCTCGGATCGGCCGAACGCGCGGGCTGACCCGCGGGCCGTCACCTCCGGGTTGTCCACGGCCGCCGGCCTCTGGCAGGATCTCCCGATGCTCCCATACATCGAACAGGGATCTGGTCCAGCCGTTCTGCTCATCCACGGGGCGGGCCCGGACCGTGACCAGTGGGGCGGAGTCATGGCTGAGCTCGCCTCGGATCATCGCGTGGTGGCCTACAACCGGCGGGGCTACGCCGGCTCCGGCGAGCCGGTGCAGGACTGGGACACGCACATTGGCGACGCGATCGAGCTATTGGAGGCCGGCGGGGTGGGCCGCGCGAAGGTCGTCGGTCACAGCGCTGGGACCATCGTCGCCGTGGGCGTTGCCGCGCGCCGTCCGGAGCTCGTGGAACGACTCATCGCCTTCGACCCCATCCTGTACGGCCAGAAGCGGCCCACGTTCCGGCTGATTCAGACCGTGCTGAAGGTGCAGCGCCTTCGCAAGCGTGATCCGGAGTCCGCCGTGGAGGTCTTCTATCGATGGGCCACCAGTTACAGCGACGGCAGCGGGTCAGCCTTCGACCACATGAGCTCTGAGGATCAGGCCGCCATGAAGGCCCGCCACCCCGGCGTGTTCGCCGACATGGACGCCGGGGACGGCTCCAGCGAGATCAAGAGCGTAGACGGGGTGGCGGGCGCCACCGTCGCGGTCGGCGAGCTGACCGACTCCTGGTTTGCCAAGAACTCGCGCGCGCTGGCGCGCCGGCTGCCCGACGCCAAGTTGGAGACCGTTGAGCGCGCCGGCCATGCCGTGCAGCTGGACAACCCCCACCGGGTGGCGGAGATCATCCGCTCGGGCTGAGGCCCGCTCCCGCGACCGCCCGCTCCCGCGACCGCCCGCTCCGCGGCCCGCCCGCTCCACCGGTAAGAACGCTAGGGCTTCAGATACTCGTGGACCGGGAATTCCTTGATGTCAGGCGGGGAGGCGCCGGCCTCGGCCATGACGGGAGCGACCTGCTCACTGATGAACCGGTCGAACTGCTCTCGGCTCTCCCAGAAGTCCAGGATGCCCCAGCCGCCCTCCACCGGACCGGAGGCATGGAAGATCAGCCCGTCCGGTGCATCAGACCCGACCGCCCGGTCCATGGCTTCGAACTGCTCCTGCGTTACGCCCGGAAGCTTGCCGCGGATCCCAATGGCCATCGCTCATCTCCTCCTCTGTGGGGTTGCCGTACGAACCCGGGGGGTTGCCGTTGCCCAAACTATCCGACACCGGCCGGCCAGGCCAGCCGCGTGTCCTAGGCGGCCGCCCGGGCCGGCAGCTTGACCTCGACCGGTTCGGCCAGCGGCATGCACATGGCCGCCGGTTTCTCCTCCCGCTGCAGCGTACGCCGAAGCTTCACGAACGCCGCGCTGCCGAGTAGAGCGGGGACCCAGATCGCGATTGCGTGGTAGATCAGCACCGCCGCCGTGCTGATGGCGAGAGGCTGGTGATAGAGCACGAACGTCCCGATCAGCCCGCCGTCCACCCCTCCGATCCCGCCGGGGATGGGGAGGTTGCCGCCCAGCTGGCCGATCAGGTAGCCCAGCGCCAGCACGCCAACCGGGGGCACATACCCGAACGCCTTGAAGGCCGCTCCCAGGACGGCGATGTCGAAGGCCACCGTGCCGACCGAGCCGACGATCACCCCCAGCGACCTCTGGCGGATCAGAGCCACCGCGTCTCGGATCCCCAGGACGAGCGATTCCCGGGCGAAGCGAGCTACCCGGGCGATCCTGCCCCGCCGGGCCAGTGCGGCCTCATCGACCGTCGTGCGGTCCAGCAGCGGCGGCAACGAGAGCACGATCAGGGTTGCGGCCACGGCGGCCACGCCAAACGCGTACGTCAGGACGACGTTCGGATCGTGGCCGAGGATGCCGCCGGCGTAGAGCGCTGCGAACACGATCACACCCACCACGTTGGCCAGGCTGGTCAGGAAAAAGAAGGCCACCGTTCGTCGCCCAATGTGATCCACGCTCATGCCGCCGCGCCGCAGAGCCCACGCGCCCAGAGCCAGTCCGCCCGCCCCGCTCACCGACAGAACGGAGTTCGCTCCCTGCTCGGCCATCCCAATCTGATAGCTCAGCCGCCAGCTCATACCGGGACAGAAGACCGCCCGGAAGACGACCACGTAGCACAGCGCCGAGAGCACCTCGAAGGCGACCGCGGCCACCACCCAGCCCGGGGAGGCGTGCGCCAGTTGGTGGCGCAGGCTTCCCAGACCGGGGCCCAGGACCACCACGAGCACCACCACGAGGACGACGGCCGCGAGCTGGAGCATCCTGCGGCGTATCCGTCGCGGGTTCAGCTCCGCCGGCATCTGCTGCGTGTCGGTGGCGCCCACGCGGTCCCTCTCAGCGGTCCTGGCCGCGAATGCGCTCTGGCGTGAGCTGCGTGATCGACTCCACCACGTCGTCGGCCAGTCGCAGCGCGTCCTCCTCCGGGGAGAACTCCTGGTTGGGTACGGCGAACACCAGCATCCCCGCCGCGGCCGCACTGCGCAGTCCGTTGCTTGAGTCCTCCACGGCGGCGCACCGCTCCGGCTTTGCTCGGAGGCGGCGGGCCGCCTCCAGGTAGACATCAGGGGCCGGCTTGCCCCGCGGCACCTCCTCCGAGGACACGGTCACCGAAAAGCAGTCCGCCAGGCCGGCGCGGTCCAGAACGAGCTCGATGATCGGGCGGTTGGCCGAGGAGGCCAGGCCCAGCGGCCACTCCTGGGCGCATCGAGTCACTGCCTCCCGTGCCCCCGGGATCAGCGGGAGCTGCTCGCGGTAGGAGTCCATCAGCCGGGCTACGACCGCCTGGGAAATCTCCTGCGGCGCCAGCGCCACCCCGAGCTCGTCGTGCATGTAGGCCGACCACTCGGTGGAGCTCATGCCCATCATGGCCCGCGGTGCGTCGGACGGCCACCGCCCTCCGGATTGCTCGGCCACCTCTTCCCGGGCGGCATTCCACACTCCCTCGGAGTCGATCAGCACCCCGTCCAGGTCGAACACGATCGCGGCCACCGTCATGGCAATCTGATCGTAGGACGCCAATGCCGCGGAGCCGCGGAGCCCGCTATCTAAATCTGCCGATGACAGTCCGCTGCTGCAGCGGGAGTGGGGCGACTCCGACCCCGCCTGGAGTGATGTCGAGCCCCGGTACGGGCGGGTTCTTGGTGAGGTCTCGCAGCGACTGCAGATACTCGGCCGGAGTGGGCGGGAACGGATACCGATATCCATCCGGGAGGCGGTTCTCGGTCCACATCAGGAACTTGTTCTTGGGGTCCCAGGTGAACTCGGGCGTGATCCAGCCGTGCTGGCCGTCATGGGTCAGGCGCCGCACGGACCCGGTGGCCAGGTCCAGTTCGTACAGATCGGTGTACTCCTGCCCCACGGGCTGGAGAAACCCGGCCTCGAATAGAGGCAGGATCAGCAGGTAGTCGTACTGAGTGGAAAGGCCGAGGGTCTGTGCCGTCTCCGACCAGGTGTTGAACAGGCCGGGCTGGTCACGGCTGGACATGTAGATCACGTCCTTCATGTCAGGCGTGAATATGGCCTGCTCGTCCCAGGCCGGATTGTGGGTCAACCTCCTCACACGGCAGGCACGGTCGTGGTTGACCAGGCGGCAGAAGAACAGCTCCGGGTTCTCTGCCGTCCCGTCCGTCTCCGTGTACAGGAATCCGCTGCCATCAGGCGCCCACCACTGCGTTTCGTACCAGTGGCCGTTGTCCGGTCGCACCACATGGATGTTCGTGAGCATCGGCCTGCCCTTCCGGACCACGAAGTCGGCCACGCGCACATCCCATTTGCCCTGGCCCCCGTCGTCGACGAAGTTCCAGTTGAGGTGCGCCCATTCCACGTGCCGTCCGTCCGGTGACCAGTAGGCGTGGTAGTCGTCCTCGCCTTCACCTGAGCCGTGGCTCGCCGCCAGGCCGGTCAGCTTCGTCTGATGGCTGCCATCCGGGCGCATGGCCCACAGCGACGAGCCCATCCCCCCATAGCCGGGTGAGCCGATGGTGAGCTGGTGCCCACGCCAGGAGTGAAACAGGATCCAGCCGCCCTCCGGCCGGACGGCGGGCACGCCATTCACGTTGTGTGTGGCTGAGTCAGGGCCTGAGCAGGTCAGGCAGCGCAGGCTGTGCCCGGTGGGGAAGGCCGCCAGGTAGATCTGGTTGCCGGCGCCCTTCTTGAAGTCCTTGCCGAACACGACCCGGCGTCCGCTCGGCATGAACACGGGGGCCTGGCCGAACGCGTAGGCATTCGTGGTCTCGGTGAACCGTGCGGTGGAATAGTCCAGGGCACCCGCCGGGCTCGCCCCGGCAAGGCTGAGCAGCCCGCAGACCGCCACGAGGCCTGCGGCCCGGGCGAACGCGTGGTTCATGACCCTGATCCGAGCTTCCATACGCTGAACCTTCCGCCGGGCACTGACGGCCCGGATTGCGCACTGCGGTTGGTCAGGGAATGAACGGGGCGGCCCGGGGTTACTTGCGGCGGTTATGCCACCGAAGCTGCAGGGAGTGCCGTGAGCTCCGCCACCAGCGCGTGGATCACCGTCGGGTCAAACTGGCTGCCGGCACAGGCCTCGAGCTCTGCCACCGCAGCCTCGGGGCTCAAAGCGGGCCGGTAGGGGCGATCGCTGGTCATTGCCTCATGCGCATCACACGCGGCGACAATTCGGGCGGCCAGAGGGATCGACTCGCCGGCCTGGCCCTCGGGATAGCCGCGGCCGTCCCAGCGCTCGTGCGAGGCGCGAACCGCCTCGGCCACCTGCCGCAGGCCCGTGACGCGATACAGAAGCTCGGCACCGTCCACCGGATGCCGGCGCACCACATCCCACTCTTCCTCGGTCAGCTGACCGGGCTTGTTGAGCAGGGCGACGGGGATGGCCAGCTTGCCCAGATCGTGCAACCGTGCCGTCTGACGCACCAGCTCGCATCCGGCCTCGTCCAGGCCCATACGGCCGGCCACGTTTGCCGACAGCTCCTCCACCGCATCGCAATGCTCGGCGGTTTCGCTGTGGTGAAGCTCCAGCGCGGCGAGCAGCAGGTCGACAGCCACCCGGTGGAAGCCGGGATGGTCGGTGCGCTCTCGCCGCTCCCGCCGGGGGCTCGATGACTGCTTGGCCCGGTACAGCCGCTGGTCGGCCCGGGCGATCAGGGCGTCCTTATCACTCTCCCCCGGCGCGGCGGACACGACGCCGGCCGAGGCACCCATTCGCGGATCAATCTCAGAGATGGCCGAGCACACCCGATCGGCCACCTTGGCGGCGTCGTCCTCACTGATCCGCGGCAGCAGCAGCGCGAACTCATCGCCTCCCACGCGGAAGGCCAGGTCCTCGCGCCGGCACACTTCGGACAGGGCGTTTGCCGCGGCCCGGAGCACGCGGTCGCCCGCGGCGTGGCCGTCGTCGTCATTGACCTGCTTGAAGTTGTCCAGGTCGATCAGCACGACGCTGGAATGGAAATCCTCCTGAGCGCACCGCCTGAGCTCACCGGCGATGGCCTCGTGGAAGCTGCGATGGTTGAGCAGCCCGGTGAGGGGATCGCGAGCGGCCAGGCTGCGCTCGGTCTGGTACAGGCGTGCGTTGCTGAGTGCGATCGCGACCTGGGCGGCGTAGGACTCCAGCACCGACATGTCGCGGGGCAGGAACATCCGCTGCTGACCGCCCAGCGCCACCAGCAGGCCAAATGGCTCGCCGCTGACATTCAGTGGCGCACTGGCCAGCGAGCACAGCGGATTCTCCAGGCTGACCAGCGGCTCCAGCCCCGGAGCCGCGTTGGCATCGTCGATCAGCATCGACCCCGTGAGGGGACGCGACGAGCTGTTGGCCCAGGCCTCCACCGCGGCGATCACGTTCCCCGGCAGACCGGAGGAGCTCTGACAGATGAGGCCATCGCCCTCTCGCACCAGGAGCATGAACTCGCGGCCGCCCACCGCCGCCTGAGCGTGTCGGGTCACCTTGGCCACGACCTCATCCAGCCGCAGATCGGAGACCAGATCCTGGAGGCTGGCGAACAGCCGGCGGGTCACCTGCTCGCTGTCCTCCACCTTGCGCTGAAGGTGACGCCAGCGCTCGGCCCTCCACCGGTGATGCTCCCGGGCCGCCCAGCCCGTGATCAGCGCCGCCCCGCCCGCCACGAGCGGCAGCGCGATCGGCAGCATGAGAGCGCTGGCGGTGGCCGCCGCGCCGGTGCTCACTCCGGTCAGGATCACCCGTCTGGCCGTGGCCGGCCGTTCGTGCCAATGCAGCTCGAAGATGCAGGCGTCCGCGCCCTGGGCGGCGCATTCGCCGTGGTTGACCTCGGCGGGTGGAAGGCCGAAGAGCTCTGGGACCAAGGTCAGGAGCCCGGCCGTGTACTGGCAGTCCAGGCAGTGGTAGCGCTGGCCGCCGCCGAGCTCAGAGAAGCGCAGCGATGCGTGCCCGTCCTGGAGTTTCAGGAGCTCCAGGACGTGGCTGCGGTTGAACCGAGCGTTGGCCCGGACGATGTTGCGGAATACGAACTGCGGCGAGCCCAGCGTGCGCAGGGCGACCTTCAGCCCGCCGGCGATGTTCGCATCCAGGGCGAACGCCGCCATCTCCTTCATGAAGTCGGGCCGGTCCAGCACGGCCGCGGTGGCCTCAAACAGCGCGATCTTGGTCTCCCACGAGAACCAGGTGTTCTCGTCTCGCAGCTCGCGTTCGCAGTGCCGCAGGCCGCACCGGCCCAGAACCGCGTCCACCGCGTCATGGCCTCCGGCCCGGTCGAGGTAGGCCAACAGCAGAGCCGACGTGACCCCGCTGGTTTCCTTCGCCTCCTCATGCAGCGTGCAGCCGCGCGCCTCTCCTGCCTCCTCCATTCGCGGTATATCGACCCAACACGGGCGGGCTTTTAGCTATTACCAGCCACTGGACACCTGGGAGCCGCAATACACTCCAGGGCGTGAGGGAATGGATTCTCTGCTGGTGATGGGGCGCGAGCGCAGCACGCACCGCCGCGCGCGCATCGGCACCGTCGCGCGCTCGCTGGCAGCTCTCTTGTCTGCCACGACGCTGCTCGCCTTCGCCGCTCCGGCATCCGGCCACTCCGCTGGGACCGCGCGGACGCTCAGCTTCCACTCCGCGCCCGGGCTCCATCCGCCGGTCCTGACCATCACGGGCGATCCGGATCGCAGCGCCGGAGACATCTTCCTCACCCCGATTTACCTCTACCCGGGCGACGACTCCCAGGTCGGTCCGATGATCCTGGACAGTCGTGGGCGCGTCGTCTGGTTTCGCCCTCTCGACGCGGGGTCGGCGGACAATCTTCAGGTGCAGAGCTACCGGGGGCGGCCCGTCCTCACGTGGTGGCACGGGTACCTTGACGAGGTCCACGGAACCATCTTCGGCGTCGGCCACGACGTGATCATGGACAGCTCGTACCGCAGGCTGGCGACCCTACCCGTCCGCGGCGGTTATCCGGTGGACCTGCACGAGTTCCAGATCACGCCGCGGGGCACGGCCCTCCTGGACGAATACGTTCCCGTGCACGTGAACCTGAGCCGCAAGGGTGGCCCGAGCAACGCCGCCGTCCTTGACTGTGTGGTGCAGGAGGTGGACATCCCCACCGGAAAGGTGCTGTGGGAGTGGCACTCCGTGGGCCACGTCCCGATTACCGCTTCCGAGCTGGCGGCACCCCAGAACGTCCGCGATTACTTCGACTACTTCCACATCAATTCGATCCAGCAGCTGCCAAACGGCAACCTGGTGATCTCGGCCCGCAACACATGGGGCATCTACGAGATCAGCCGGAAAACCGGGAAGGTGATCTGGACCCTGGGAGGAAAGCGCTCCAGCTTCCACATGGGACAGGGGACCAACTTCGAGTGGCAACACGACGCGCGCATGCATCCCGACGGGACCCTGTCCCTGTTCAACGACGCCAGCCTTCCTCAGGAGGAGCGGCAGGGCTCGGCCAAGGTGCTGAAGGTCAACACCAAGACCATGACCGTCAGGCTCGTCAGGCGGGTCACCCACAATCCGCCGCTGCTGCCCGGCCTGGCCGGAAATGCCCAGGTCCTCCCAAACCACAACATCTTCGTGGGATGGGGCGGGTCGCCTGAGTTCTCCGAGTACACCCCTCAGGGCCGCCAGATCTTCAACGGGAGCTTCCAGGTAGGTGTTCTCTCCTACCGGGCGCTGCGAGCACCGTGGACGGGCCACCCGCTAACCCGCCCCGCGATGGCGAGCGTGCTTGGGTCCAGCGGCGAGATCACGGTTTACGCCAGCTGGAATGGAGCGACGCAGGTGGCCCGCTGGCGAGTGTTGGCCGGGCCCACACCCCATGCGCTGAGCAGGATCGGCTTCGGAAAGCGCCGGCGGGACTTTGAGACCGCGATCCACATCCGCACCGGAGCGCGGTACCTGGCCGTCCAGGCGCTGGACTCGCACGGCCACGTGCTGGGCACATCGCGTCCCGCGAAGCGACCGAGCAGCTGAGCAACAGACCGACTCGGCGCTTTGGTAATCGCTCGAACATAGCCCTCCGGGGACTGCGACCCTGGCGGCTGGCCACTGCCACAATGCCGCCCGTCTGCGTCCGCCCGTCGCTGGTCGATGGGCGGATCAATCCGGGTCTGAACGGGAGGATCCGTCGTGCGCGTTCTGGTCGCACGTGTCCGTACAACGATGTCTTGTGGCTGGCCATGGCTCGTGGCGCTGCTCATCCTCGGTGTCTCGGTGCCGGCCCTTGCTGCCCATGCCCGGGCCGCCTCCGGCACCTCGCATCAGGCCAGCGCGGATGGCGGCAGGATGGCGAGCCCGAGCCTTGGCGAGGTGCCGATTGGGGCGCACTCGATGCTGTATCTGAACACGCCGTTCAGCGCCATGAGGGCCATGTTCGAGCAGGCCGCGGCAATGGGCGCCTCGCGCATCCGCGTGGACATCGAACTGTCGGCGGTGTTTCCCGGGCCGTCTGACACTCAGAGAAGTCGTCTGGCCGGCCTCATGCGCGGTCGGCGCACGAGCCGGATTGGAGCGCTGCGCGAGCGGCCTCAGCACGTCGATCCGCTGGCCCATCCCGATTGGAGAGGGGTCGACGAGTACATGCGTCTCGCCCGCCGTTACCACCTGCGTCCACTGGCAGTTCTCACGGCCACGCCGCCGGATATGGCCGAGTGCCCGCGGGGGGCATCCTCAGGCGAGTCATACCGCTGCCCCCCGAAGGATCCGCACCAGTGGGGGAGGGCCGCCGGGGAGATCGCCGCCCACACCCGCCACGTGATCGACGACTTCGAGATCCTGAACGAGCCGGATGGTCACTGGTCGTTCCTCGGTGGACCGCGACAGTACGCCGCGATGCTCGCCGCGTCCTACGAAGCCATCCACGGCGTTGATCCCGCGGGCCGCGTCGCCCTCGGGGGGCTCATGCACATCGGCCCGGCGGGGAAAAAGTGGATGAACGCCGTGTTCGCCACTCGCGGGGCCGACGCCATGCACAAGTTCGACCTAGCCAACATCCACCTCCGAGTGGCTCCGGTCGCGGTGAGCGGTGTCGTCTGTCGGTGGAGGAGCTACTTCGCCAGCCGGGGATTTGCCGGCCCGCTCTGGGTCACTGAGACCGGCTACCCGGCCGCTGCCAGGCAGCAGACCGCCTCTGGCTACCAGTACGGGCGTATGGCCCAGGCCCAATGGCTCACGGACGTCATCCCCGAGCTCCTGGCCAGCGGGGTGGGCAGGATCTTTGTCACCGAGCGTGATCTGGGCCGGGGTCACTACGCCACGGAGGGTGTCCTGCAGACAAAGGACCCGCTCCCGCCGTCGCCGCAGGTCAGGCGCCGCCCCGGCTTCTACGCGGTCCAGCGTCTGGCGCGCGACGGGACCTGGGCAGCGGCTGAACGCCGCGACGCTCGCGAGCAGCCGCGCACCGCGGGCTCTCAGAGCGGGGCCTCCGGCAGCTGCAGTGTCCAGTCTCCGCCTGCTTGACAAATCTAGGCTCACTGTCTAGTCTCTTGACAGTAAGGCCGAGATTGTAAAGGAGCGTCAGGATGGAGAGCAGTGCCGCCATCGCCGACTATCGGCTGGAGTGGTCTGACCCCAAGCGCTATCTGTGGCTCCTGGGGTTGATCGTTCCTCTCGTCCCGTTCATCGCCTGGGGCCTCGTCGAGCTGACCGGGCTCGGCCTCATGTGGTGGGCCGGTCCGTTCGTCGTCTTCGTGCTGATTCCGCTGCTGGACTGGACGATCGGCAAGGACTCCTCCAACCCGCCGGACAGCATCCTCCGCCGGCTTGAGAACGACCGCTATTACCGCTGGTGCACGTATGTGTTCATTCCCATTCAGTACGCCGCCCTGGTCTTCGCCTGCACGCGGTGGGCCAGCGGGGATCTCTCGCTCCTGGAGGACCTCGGACTCGCGGTGACCGTCGCCATGGTCGGCGGGATCGCGATCAACACCGCCCACGAGCTGGGGCACAAGCGCCCCAAGCACGAGAAGTGGCTGGCCAAGGTAGCGCTGGCCCAGTCTGGGTACGGCCACTTCTTCATAGAGCACAACCGCGGCCATCACGTCCGCGTGGCCACGCCGGAGGATCCGGCCAGCTCGCGTCTTGGCGAGAGCTTCTGGGAGTTCCTTCCCCGGACCGTCTGGGGCAGCCTGAGATCCGCGGTCCACCTGGAGAGGCAGCGGCTGGACCGGGTGGGCAAGCGGTTCTTCTCACCCCAGAATGACGTCCTCAACGCCTGGGCGATGAGCGCTGTGCTGTTCGGAGCCCTGGTGGCCATCTTCGGCTGGAGCGTGGCTCCGTGGCTGGCCCTCCAGGCGGTGTTCTCGTTCTCATTGCTGGAGGTCGTCAACTACCTGGAGCACTACGGCCTGCTTCGTCAGAAGGCAGGCGACGGACGCTATGAGCGCTGCCGTCCTCAGCACAGCTGGAACTCGGACAACATCGCCTCCAACGTGTTCCTCTATCACCTCCAGCGCCACTCCGACCACCACGCCCACCCCACGCGGCGCTACCAGGCACTGCGGCACTCCGAGGACCTGCCCGAGCTGCCCTCGGGCTACGCATCGATGATCCTGCTCGCCTACGCGACGCCGCTCTGGTTCCGCCGGATCGACCCGATGGTGGTGGCCCATTACCAGGGCGATGTGACCAGGGCGAACATCCTGCCCCGAAAGCGGGCCCGGCTCCTGGCCCGGTGGGGAGCCACCGACGCGCCCAAGTTCAGGGACAGACCGGCGGTGAGCGTCGAGCGATCGACCACTGCCAGCGCCTACCGGTGCCCGGACTGCGGCTACGTGTATGAAGAGGAGCAGGGAAACCCGCGTGAGGGCTTCCCTCCCGGGACGCCGTGGTCGGCCGTGCCCCAGGACTGGAATTGCCCGGACTGCGGCGTTCGGGACAAGGTCGACTTCGTGCCGGTGGAGCGGGTGGCGGCCACGTGAGCGCCACGGCTCACCCTCAGGGTGTTCCCTATGCCGAGCTCACTCGCGGCCTGCTCCGTGACCGGGTGCTGGATACCGTAGGCGAGCTTCTGACCGATCGCCCGTGGGCACAGGTGACGATGGCTGAGGTGGCCGCGCACGCGGGCGTCAGCCGGCAGACCGTCTACAACGCGTTCGGGTCGCGTCCTGCGCTCGCCGAGGCCTATCTGGGCCGCGAGGCGGACCGATTTCTGGCCGCCGTCGATGTCGCCGTCCGTGAGCACGCCGCCGAGCCCCGCCAGGCCCTCGCCTCGGCGCTGGAGGTGTTCCTCGTCGCGGCCCACGAGCACCCGCTCGTCCGTGCCATCACGGACATCGACGGCGGCGGAGAGCTCCTGCCGCTTGTGACCACGCGCGGAGGCCCGCTGATTGAGCGGGTCAGCGGGCACCTCACCGGACTGCTCGTCGACACGTGGGCTTCGCTGCGACCAGTCGATGCCGCACCCGTGGCCGATGCTCTGGTTCGTCTGGCGATCAGCTATGCCGCGCTGCCCGCCGGCGATCCGAGTGACACGGCCGCCACCGTGGCCGGAATTCTGGGGCCCTGCGTGGACGAGATCCTGGGCTGATCACGCCCGATCGTCCGTCCGATCCCGGGACTAGCGTCAGCTCCCGTGGTCAGCGCGACGATCTTCGATTGGCTCTATCACGCCGGGCGTTGGACCTGGCACGACCCGGATGGCTACAACTTCATCAGCGGCCCGCTGGCCGACGTCACGCTCCTCGGCGGCGCCTACGCAATCCTGCGGCGCCACAACTGCCACGCCAAGGGTTGCCTGCGCATCGGGCGGCACCCCGTGGACGGGACCGACTACGTCGTCTGTCGCCATCACCATCCCGACGAGTCGCCGACGGCCGAGCAGATTCATGTCGCTCACTCGGCGCACCGGCACGCGCTTGAAGAGGCCCGGGCAAAGGGTGCCGCGGCCGTGCACGACGTCCGGGAGGTGGCGCACGAGGTGGCCGCCGATGTCCATCAGGTCGCCGAGGATGTCCACGAGGCCGAGGAGCGACACGAGCACCCGCCGCCAGAGGAGCCCGACTAGGCTCGGCGGCGCTTCTGGAGAGCGCCACCGGCTGGTTTTCGGCCAGTACTCCGTTGCGATCTGAGCCTCGATCGCATATAACCGGTCTGTGCGCGTCTGCACTGGGAGGCTCCGCGCCAGAGCTGTCTGCTTGAGCGCCGCGCTGGTGGCGGGAGGGTCCGTGTTCGCCGGCGCTGCTCCCGGTGCCTGGGGCCAGGCCCGCGGGATCCACCTGATCAAGCACGTGGTGATCGTCATGCAGGAGAACCACAGCTTCGATAACTATTTCGGCACGTTCCCTGGCGCCGATGGCATCCCGGGCCTGGCCGGCCATCCAGGCCGGGTCCCGTGCATCCCGGATCCCAACAAGGGCGGGTGCGACAGGCCGTATCACGATCCGAACCTGGCCGGAGACGGCGGTCCGCATTTCCAGGAGGCCGCGGTGGCCGACATCGACAAGGGGAAGATGGACGGGTTCGTCGGCCAGGGCGAGAGCCGGACGCCGGATACCAAGACCCTCGGCTGCGTGGTGAACGCCGAACCGCCGGTCAACCAGCGCCCACCCATCGGCGACCGGTGCCTGGACGTGATGGGTTACCACACCGCGGCCGAGCTTCCCAACTACTGGGCTTACGCGCATGACTTTGTCCTCCAGGACCACATGTTCGAACCGGCGCAGGCCTGGAGCCTTGTCTCCCACCTGTACACGGTCTCCGGCTGGTCGGCGCGGTGCAAGGACGCCAGCGCTCCATCCACCTGTGTCGCTGACAACCGCTTTCCGGAGTACGACGAGCAGTTTTACGCGCTGCCGCCGCAGGCCCAGAACCCCGACGCCCAGGACCTGGCCAGCGGGGTCAGCGGATTGCTGCTGCCCTCCACAAACAGGCAGCCGCCGCTCTACGGCTGGACCGACGTCACGTATCTGCTGCACAAGCACCACGTGAGCTGGAAGTACTACATCCAACAGGGAACTGAACCGGACTGCGAGACCGGCGCGATGACGTGCACGCCGATCGCCCAGGTGGTCAACGCCCCGTCGATTTGGAATCCGCTGCCGGAGTTCACCGACGTTCGCCAGGACAACCAGACCGGCAACGTGGTCGGCTCGACGCAGGTGTTCACCGATGCGAAGCGGGGCACGCTGCCGGCGGTCTCCTGGGTGGTTCCGAGCGGCGATGACTCCGAGCACCCGCCGGCCAACCTCGCCGCCGGTCAGTCACACGTCACCAACGTGATCAACGCCATCATGCGCGGACCCGACTGGAGGTCCACCGCGGTCTTCCTGGTCTGGGATGACTGGGGCGGGTACTACGACCACGTCAATCCGCCAACGGTCGATGCTCAGGGATACGGACTCCGGGTGCCTGGTCTGGTGATCAGCCCCTACGCCAGGCGCGGGTACATCGACCATCAGACCCTGAGCTTCGACGCCTATCTGAAGTTCATCGAGGACGATTTCCTCGCCGGGCGGCGCCTCAACCCGCGCACCGACGGCCGGCGCGATCCGCGGCCCGACGTCCGGGAGAACGCCCGCATCCTGGGGAACCTGGCCGAGGACTTCGACTTCCGCCAGCACCCCCGCCGGCCGGTGATCCTCAATCCGGACCCGGACGGGGTACCGCTGCATCCTCCGGGGCCAACCTTCCGCAGCAGCCTGCTTCAGAGCATCGCCAACGGGCTCGTCCGCACCCGGTAGTCGTAGGATCGCCCGCAAATGGCCGCGGTGAAGAACGCCTGCGCCGGTCCGCTCGGGGCGTTCTATGACTGGTGGATCGAGCGCGAGCGGGTGGCGCGGATCGTGGGACGGGCGATGTGGGGCATCGAGACGGCGCCCATGTACGCCAGCATGCGCGAGGCGCTGGCGGAGGTGCCGGACGGCGCCATGGTGATCGACGTTCCCTGCGGGGGCGGTGTGGCCTTCCGCGCGCTTCGTCCCGATCAGAACATCCGTTACCTCGCCGTTGACCTGGACGACGAGATGCTGGCCAGAGCACGGCGACGATCGGACCGGC
>JBJMLC010000080.1:0-6762 GCA_045805485.1 Solirubrobacteraceae bacterium
CCCGCCCGCGCCGCGGCGCCGTTGACCATGTTCTGCACGCCGCGGGCCTGGTTGACCGCGGACTGGTAGGCGGGCTTCTGCGCCGGCGAGGCGGCACTCCCGCCACCGCCGGTCAGGGTGTGCTTGAGCGCCACCGTCCAGAGAATGAACACCAGGACGGTGACCGCGAGCACGGCTATGAGCGGACGTGGAACGTTGGCCACGGGGTGCCAATCGACACCTGGTCCCGCCAACATGAATCTCCGGCCCGGGGTCCGACGTGTGTCTATGTCCCGAGCGAACTTTGGCCTTCCGCGTGACCATATGTCACCTAAATCGCCAAAGTTCGCGCGTCACGGCCCCTGGGCGCGCCACGCAACCTACAGCGGCCGCAATCCCAACTCCCGCAGCTGGCCCGGATCCACTGGCGCCGGGGCGCCGGTGAGCGGATCGGCGCCGCTGGCCGCCTTGGGAAACGCGATCACGTCCCGGATCGACTCCCGTCCGGCCAGTGCGGCCACGATCCGGTCCAGGCCCATGGCGACACCGCCGTGCGGGGGGGCCCCGTAGCGCAGAGCGTCCAGCAGGAACCCGAAGCGGGCCTGCGCCTCCTCGGGACCGATGCCCAGCAGCTCGAACACCTTCTCCTGGACCTCCCGGCGGTGGATACGGATGGAGCCGCCGCCGATCTCGGACCCGTCCAGGACCAGATCGTAGGCCTGGGAAAGCGCGGTTCCCGGATCATCCAACGCTCCCATGGGGGCGGTGAAGGGATGATGCGCGGCGTCCCAGCGCTGCTCATCCTTGTTCCAGAAGAAGGCGGGGAACTCGACCACCCACAGGATGTCGTGGCGACTGCGGTCGATCAGGTCGAAGCGGCGGGCGATCTCCAGGCGCAGGGCGCTCAGCGCCTGGCCGGCGGTGGTGACCTCGTCGGCCACCATCAGGAGCAGGTCGCCCGGGCCTCCCTCCAGGCGCGAGCTCACAGCCTCGATCTCCTGCGTCCGCAGGAACTTGGCGATCGGAGAGCGCCAGCCGCCATCGGACTCCACGAACGCCCACACCAGGCCCTTGGCCCCATGCTGCTTGGCCAGGTCGGTGAGCACGTCCAGCTCCGAGCGCGGAAGCTCGCGCGGCCCGGCGTTGATCCCGCGGATCACGCCACCAGAGGCGAGCACGTCCGCGAACACCTTGAACTCTGTCTCCCCGAGCAGCTCGCCCAGGTCCCGAAGCTCCACCCCGAAGCGGGTGTCGGGACGATCGATGCCGTACCGGGAGACGGCCTCGGCGAAGGTCATCCGCGGCCACGGCGGCGGCGAGACGTCAAAGCCCTCCCGCTCGAACACGGCCCCCATCACCGCCTCCATGCACTCGATCACGTCGTCCTGTCCGACGAAGGCCATCTCCAGGTCAAGTTGGGTGAACTCGGGCTGGCGGTCGGCCCGGCTGTCCTCGTCCCGGAAGCAGCGGGCGATCTGGTAGTAACGCTCGAAGCCGGCGATCATCAGCAGCTGCTTGAACAGCTGCGGGGACTGGGGCAGGGCGTAGAACGAGCCGGGCTGTACGCGAGCCGGGACGAGATAGTCCCGAGCCCCCTCAGGAGTGGACCGGGTCAGGTTGGGCGTCTCGATCTCCAGGAAGTCACGCTCGTTCAGGACCTCCCGCATCGTGGCCGCCACACGATGTCGCAGCGCGAGCGCTTCCTGCATGGGCTCCCGGCGCAGATCGACGGGGCGGTGGCGCAGCCGAAGGTTCTCGTCCACAGCCTCACCCTCGTCCAGGGGGAACGGCGGAGTATCCGCATCGCCCAGGAGCTCCATCTCGGTCACGGCCAGCTCGATCCCCCCCGTCTTGAGGTTGGGATTGACGTTCTGGGGATCCCGTCTGGCCACCCTCCCGGCCGCGCTGATGACGTCCTCGGAGCGAAGGGCGTGCGCGGCCTGGTGAGCCTGGGGCGCGTGCTCAGGATGAAAGACGAGCTGAAGAATCCCGGACCGGTCTCGCAGGTCGATGAAGATCAGGCCGCCGTGATCCCGGCGGCGGTGAACCCAGCCGCCCACGCGGGCGGGGGTCTCCGCCCGGGCGGCGTCAAGCTCTCCGCACCACGAGTCTCGGTACGCGTTCGGTCGGGGTGCCTGCCTCATGTCAGCCTGCTTCCCCGCAGGATTGTGGGAATCACACCGTCGAACTCCAGGTCATGCTGCTCGCCGCTCTCCATCTCCTTGAGCGCCGTGGGATCCGAGTCGGCCACGATGGCCACGTAGCGGGCGCCGAGCCGGTCAGCCTGAGTGAGCTGACGGCGCAGGGCCCGGCCTGAGAGCTCCAGGTGGGCGTTCAGACCCGCCCGCCGGGCGTCCCGAGCGAGCCGGAAGGCCCGCGGCGCCGCCCCCTGGTCCGTCAGGGCCACGTACAGGTCCACGAGCATGGGCGCAACCGGCAGCTCGCCGCTGGCCAGGAGCATCCGCTCCATCCCCGCGGCCCACCCACAGCCAGGTGTGGGGCGCCCGCCGATCTGCTCTATCAACCCGTCGTAGCGGCCGCCCGCGCCGACCGTGGACTGCGCGCCCAGGACCGCGCTCTTGAACTCGAACACCGTGCGCGTGTAGTAGTCAAGCCCGCGCACCAGCGTGGGGTCCACCTGATACGTGAGGCCGACCTCGTCCAGCAGGCGCCGCACAGCGGCGAAGTGCTCGGCGTCCTCGCCGCTCAGGCGGTCGAGCAACTTCGGAGCCGACTGCATGGTCCGGATGGTTCGCTCATCCTTGGAATCGAACGCCCGCAGGGGATTCTGGTCGATCCGGTCCCGGACATCGGGTGAGATCTCGTCGCTGTGGGCCCGTAGGTAGGAGATCAACTCCTGGCGATATTCGGCCCGGGCCTCGGGCGTGCCGAGGCTTGACACGTGAAGCTGAACGTCCCGGGCGCCCACGGCCTCCAGAAGCTCGGCCAGCAACGCGATCAGCTCCGCGTCGACCTCCGGCCGGTCGGCTCCGATCGACTCAGCCCCGATCTGCCAGAACTGCCGGTAGCGCCCCCTCTGCGGGGCCTCGGCGCGAAAGAAGCTCGACAGGTACCACAGCTTCACCGGCTGGGGCAGCTTGTGCAGGCCGTGCTCCAGATAGGCTCGGCAGACCGGCGCGGTGCCCTCGGGTCGGAGGGTCAGCGAGCGATCTCCCGCGTCGGTGAACGTGTACATCTCCTTCTGCACGATGTCCGTGGTCTCGCCCACCGTTCGGGCGAACAGCTCGGTCGACTCAAACGTCGGGGTCTCTATCCGCCGATAACCCGCGGCGCCCAGGATCCGCCGAGCGTGCCCTTCGACCGCGTCCCGGCGCGCAGCCTCCTCCGGAAGCACGTCGACGGTGCCGCGAGGGGCCTGGATGGCGGCGCTCAAGGCTGGCTGGTCAGCTCGCGCAGGAAAGGATTGGTGGCCCGCTCCCGCCCGAGTGTCGTGACCCCCATGTGTCCCGGGTACACGGTGGCCTCGGCCGGATAGGCCTCCATCAGCGTCTCGATCGAAGCCAGCAGGGTTGGCCAATCGCCCCCGGGAAGATCGACCCGGCCCACCGAGCCCTGGAACAGGACGTCCCCGGAGAACAGGGCGTTCTCCGCCGCGATGGCGTACGTCACGTGGCCGGGGCTGTGACCGGGCGTGGAGGTGACATCCAGGGTCAGCCCGGCCAGCTCCAACCGCTCGCCCCCCTTCACGGTCTCGTCGGCCTCGTAGCTCTCGAACGGTCCGAAGTCCGGCCAGGGGACGAAGTCCATGATGTTGGCCAGCACCCGTGTCTCAATCTCGGGGCAGTACACGGAAGCTCCGGTGGCCTTGGCCACTGGGGCCACCGCGCCGATGTGGTCGAAGTGGGTGTGGGTTACGAGGATCGCCTCGACCTTTTCGATCTGAAGCTCCTCCAGGGCGGCCAGGATGCGCTCGGCCTCGTCACCGGGATCGACGATCACCGCGTCACCCGCGCCCTGATTGCGCACGATGAAGCAGTTCTCCTGCACCGGCCCCACGGTGAACATCCGGACATCGATCATCCGCGCCCGCCTCCTTTCTCCACCACCTTGCGCCGCTGACGGCGCCGGTAGAGCCATAGCTCCAGGTAGTAACCGGCCGGGATGTAGAACACCAGCGCGATGGCGGTGAACTCCAGCGCGGCGGGGAGCTTGTCCTTGCCCTTGGCCGTCAGCAGGACGAACAGAAACACGATCACCGCCGCCAGCCCGGCCCGGGTGGCCGACGACTTCCACGTCGGTGGAGTGTTCAGGCGTTTCTCGCGCGCGCCCATGCGCTCCTGCTTCTTCTTTTCGGCCGGGTTCGGCGGCCGCCCGGTGCGTCCCCTGCTCTCGATCGTCCCGGCCGGGGTCCCGCGGTGCTTGCTGCGGCGCTTCCGCTTCGTTTGGGCCATCCGCTGGGAGCTTAGAGCCTGGCCCGAGCCAGCGTGCGACGGCGACGTCAGGCTCTTAGTCGGTCTCGGCGGGTTCGCCGTGAGCGGCGGCGAGGGCATCCTCGATGGTCCTCGCACCCCGCACCGGGAGGTCCGCTGGGAAGCCCCGGAGCGCGGCCGCGGGGACCAGGCCGACGACCTCAGCCCGCGCCGGCGTGGCCTGCTGTGCGATCGCCGCCACGACCCTGGCCAGGGGCACGTCAAGCGTGTCCTCCACGTTCATCGAAACCTGGGCCGCCGCGGGGCCGCCGAGCCAGAGTCCAAACGCCCGGACCCCCGGAAGGCCGTGCGAGCCACCTTCGCGAATCGCCGCCGCGACGGCCTTGGCATCGTCGAGAGTGGCCGGAGGCGCCAGTTCGACGTTGAACGCCGCCAGCGGAGGGCGAACTCCCACCAGCACGGCTCCCGCCGTCGGATGCAGCTCGCGCGGTCCGAAGTCCGGGGTCAGCTCCCCGGCCACCATCCGTTCAGCCAGCGTCTCAGCGCCGCCCCGTCTGACCTCCGCCCGGCTGCGGCCACCGGCCAGGGCGCCGTACAGGAAGACCGGCAGTTGGACTTCCTGACCCAGCCGGTCGGCGAGGACCAATGCCTCGGCACAGGCGGCACCCACGTCCTCCTCACGCAGGTAGACGACGGGCGCGATGTCAATCGCTCCGATGCGAGGGTGCGCGCCCTGGTGGCGGCGTATGTCGATCCTGGCCACGGCCCCACCCGCCCCCTGCACCAATGCCTCGGACAGCGCTCTCGGGCCGCCGGCGAGCGTGTACACGCTGCGATGGTGGTCGGGGTCGCTGTGCACGTCCAGCAGACGGACGTCAGGCTGGCGCTGGAAGTCCTGCGCCACCTGCTGGACCGTCGCTGGGTCCTGCCCCTCGGAAACGTTGGGGACGGCCAGCAGCGTGATCGTCAAGTCGGGTCCAGGAGGAATCGGCCGCCGTCCAGCACCGGCTGCCCGTCGACCGCCAATGTGGCCTCCAGGACGACAGCATCCAGATGGATGGGGACCGACACCGTTCCGCCGATCCCGGCGCTCGCGCCGAAGGCCACGTGGACCGTGCCCAGGATCTTCTCGTCCTCCAGGACGTTGCCGGTGAGCTGCGCCCGGTCGTTGGTCCCCACGCCGAACTCGGCCAGGTTGGTCCCCCGCGGGCCGTGGGCCTCCAGCCGGGCCAGATACTCGGGACCGAGCCCGCCCTCGGCTCCGACCAGCTGTCCGTCTCGCACGGTGAGCGTGGCCGGCTCGGACAGCCCCAGGGATGCGAGGCTCTGGGACACAAATTGCCCCTCGCCGTTGGCCGGCGCGACGAACGCCTCACCACAGGGCAGATTCCCGAACGCCCCGGGGTCGGTCAGCCGCCCATCGTCGCTGGTTCCGGGGCGGCCTCGGAGGTCAAGACGAAGATCAGTACCGCGCGGACACGTGATGTGCGCGGACTCGCACTGGTCCAGCAGCGCTTCCACGGCACGCGAGCGCCTCACCATGGCATCGAAGTCCATGGCCATCACCCGGGCCAGCATGTCCTCGGTTACGCCGGGCATCGTGGCCCCCCGGGCGCCGGCGTCGCTGGCCCGTTTGCGGGCGGTGGTGTGGCTGAGCGACCTGGTCGTGGGCGCGATGAACACGTCGCACTGCTCAAGGGCGCCGGCGATCGGTCGTGGAGGCTCGTTGCCGTCGATCTCACGCTCGTCCATGACCGCCAGCACGGCATCCGCCCCGGCCCCGCGGGCGGCGTCCCTCATCGCCTCGGCGATGCGCAGGCGGGACGGATCGCCGATCACGAGGACGTCCTCCCCCGCCTTGACCGCCAGGCACTTCTCTATGACCGTGCTCACGGCCGGGCCGAGGTCAGGCATGGCGCCGGATCATAGGCGCGGGCCGCGGCCCGGCGGGCCGAGATCCCGCCGCGGCGGGCTACCCGGCGCCCGGTGTGGGGTCGGGAAGCGATCGGGCGATGTGGTGTGGTTGTGTGACATGCCCCGAGCACATCACCGAGGCGTCCGAGAGAGCTAACAGCCGTCGAAGCGGGTTCGAAGATCTGATCGCCTTGACGGCGGGCGTGTTAGGTGAGAAGGTTGACAACGGATGGGGCGGTGGAGCGATCCGGGGCGGATGGTCGGTTCTCGAGCGTGGCGTGAGTTGATTCTGGCCGCCTCGCTGGTCATCCTCACTGTGGCCGTGTCGGCAGCGTCGGCGCTGGCCCAGGGACAGTGGTATCCGCTCGGGACCGGCCTGAGCCCCGTGAACCACAACCCCGCCAAGAGCGCCGAGACGCCAAGCCTGGCCTCGGTCAACGGCAACCTGGACACCGGGGCGCTCTACCTGGCCTGGCAG
>JBJMLC010000081.1:0-17253 GCA_045805485.1 Solirubrobacteraceae bacterium
GGATCGGCGACAAGGGCCTCCGCCTGGGCGAGGTCCTCCTCGGCGGTCGCGCCGCGCGGATAGGTGCCGGCGATGGGCCGTGTCTCCGCGCGCCGGCCGGTGACCTTCACGAGCGGCTCCGGGGATGCGCCCGCGATCTCGAAATCGCCGAAGTCCAGGAAGTACATGTACGGGCTGGGGTTCACCGCCCGCAGCCCCCGATAGATGGAGAACGCCGTCACGGGTGCCGGCCCTGACCAGCGCTGCGAGGGCACGACCTGATAGGCGTCCCCGGCCCGGATGTACTCGATGATCCGGGCCACGATCGCCTCGAACCGCTCCCGGGACATGTTGGACTCAAACGCCGGCTCCGACCGCGCCGAGGGGGGCCCGTCGAGATGAGCCGGGACAGGACCGGCCAACCGCGTCCGCACGTCGGCGATCGTCTCCAGCGCCTGGCGGTAGGAGGACTCCAGGTCCTCCTCGGGATAGACGTTGGCCAGCACGGTGACGGTGCGCTTGAGGTGGTCGAAGACGACCAGCACGTCGGTGAGCATCAGCGCCAGATCCGGCAGGCCGACGGGATCCGGGTTGGGATCACCCAGTGGCTCCACGGTGCGAACCAGGTCGTAGGCGAACATCCCGACCGCTCCGCCGGCAAACGGCGGCGCCAGGTCCCCCTGGATGGCCACGGGCGCGGCCCGGAAGCGGCCCAGCTGGGTGGCGGCGAGCTGGTACGGGTCGCCCGGATCGCCCAGCGACCAGCGCACGACCTGCCGCGGACGCACCCCGATGAACGAATACCTGCCGACCCTCCCCTGCTCGGCCGACTCCAGCAGAAAGGCCGGGTGCTCGTCCCGGAGCTTGAGGAACGCGGCCACCGGGGTCAGGAGGTCGTCGATGAACGTCTCGTGGACGGGGATCAGGTTGTACTGGGCCGCCAGCGAGCGGACCTTCTCCAGCGAGGGCAGCGCGTCGGACGTGGCGTCAGCGGCGACGGCCATCGAGCACCCGCTCGGCGTCGGCCATGGACAGGCCCCGCCCCCGCAGCAGGACGGCCAGGTGGTAGATGACGTCGGCCGCCTCCTCGGCCACCCGCTCATCGGACTCCTCGCGGGCCGCCCGAGTCACCTCCTCGGCCTCCTCGCGAACCTTGGCCCCGGTCAGGTCGGGATCGTCAAGCAACGTGACGGTGTACGAGCCCTCGGGCCGAGACTCGGCCCGCTCGACGATCGTCCGCTCCAGCGTGGGCAGCGCCTCATGGGGGGCGGCCGGCGCGCGCTGGCCACGGTGAAAGCAGGTCCGCTCGCCCGTGTGGCAGGCGGGACCGGCCGGTTCCACCAGGGCGAGCAGGGCGTCGCCATCGCAGTCGTAACGGATCGCCCTGACCGCCTGGGTGTTGCCGGAGGTGGCCCCCTTGTGCCACAGCTCCTGCCGGGAGCGGCTGAAGAAGTGCGTCTCCCCCGTCTGGAGGGTCAGGCGAAGCGACTCGTGGTTCATGTAGGCCAGGGTCAGGACCTCGCCGCTGGCCCAGTCCTGGACCACGCACGGGATCAGCCCCTGCTCATCGAACCGCAGGTCGTCGATCGCCAGCTGCAAGTCGGCCATGGCCGGCGATTCTAGGCCCGGACGGCTATTCGATCCCCAGGCGATCCAGCAGCCGGTCGTCGGCTCGCCAGTGCCGGCGCACGCGGACGCGCAGCTCCAGATGCACGTGGACGCCCAGCTCGTCCTCAATCGTCCGGCGAGCGGCCATCCCAATGGACTTGATCATTCCTCCACCCGCCCCGATCAGGATGCGCTTCTGAGACTCGGTCTCCACCAGCACGGTCGCCTCGATCCGGACCAGACCCTCCGGGCGGTGATGCTCGCGCTCGATCGACTCCAGCTGGACCTCCACGGCGTGCGGCACCTCCTCACGGGTGCGGCGCAGGACCTGCTCACGGACCAGCTCGGCCAGCCTGACGCGCTCCGTCTGGTCTGAGTGCTGCTCAGCCTCGAAGTAGAACGGTCCCTCCGGGAGCAGGCTCACCAGATGCTCGGTCAGCGACCCGACCCCCGTGCCCTTGCGGGCGGATACCGGGAACACCTCACCGGCCGGGTCCAGGGCGGCCGCCGCCTGGAGCACGGCCACGGTCTGTGCCTGACTTGTTCGATCGATTTTGTTAACAGCCACGACCACCGGCAACACGACCGGGCGCAGCAGTCCGGCGATGAATCGATCACCCGGTCCGACGCCCTCCTCGGCGTTCACGATCAGCAGGCAGGCGTCGGCGTCCTGGAGCTCCCGCTCCACCCGGCGCTGCATGCGCTCCGTGAGGGCATCTCGGGGCCGCTGCACGCCCGGCAAGTCCACGAGCACAAGCTGCCAGTCTGGCCCGCTGGCTATCCCCCTGACCGCCCGGCGGGTGGTCTGGGGCTTGTCGGACACGATCGCCACCTTGGCTCCAACGATGGCGTTGGCCAGCGTGGACTTGCCCACGTTGGGCCGTCCGGCCAGCGCGATGAAGCCCGAGTGAGTGCGGTTCACCGGATCCAGCGCATCAGCTCTGCCTGGAGGGCCAGCATCTCCCCATCGTCGGTCTCGTGGTCCATGCCCGTGAGGTGCAGTGCGCCGTGGACGATCGCCTCACGGACATCGGCCGTGTGCTCCACGCACACCACGATGTCCCCGAGCTCGCGTGGTTCGGGGGCCGCCGGATCGTCCTCGTCCACGCCGAAGGCCAGCACGTCCGTGGGCTCGTCGACACCACGGAAGCTCCGGTTGAGCTCCTGGATCCGGCCCTCGGACACGAACGCCACGGCGGCGTGCCCGTCGGTGATCCCCCCCGAGGAGAGAGCCAGCGCGCACAGCTCCTCGACCTCGTTGGCCGTGGGTCCGTCGGCGTCGCCCTCCGATCCCCCGGGAGCCACCGCCTCGATTCCGATCACCTCGACCTGAAGCACCGGGTCCCTCACGCCCGCTTGCGCGGACGCAGCCCCGGAGTCATCCGGTCCGTGTGCTCGGCATACGCAGCCACGATCCGGCGCACGAGCTTGTGGCGCACCACGTCCTCCTCGCCAAAGCGCACGAACTCGATCCCCTCCACTTCCCTCAGGACGTCTGCCACGAGCACCAGCCCTGAATCCTGCTCCTGCGGGAGGTCGATCTGGGTGATGTCCCCCGTGACGACCATCTTGGAGTTGAACCCCAGCCGGGTCAGGAACATCTTCATCTGCTCCCCGCTGGTGTTCTGAGCCTCGTCGAGGATGATGAAAGAGTCGTTCAGGGACCTTCCCCGCATGAATGCCAGCGGCGCCACCTCGATCACTCCGCGCTCCAGATGCTGGCTCACCCGGTCGGGCTCGAGCATGTCGTGCAGGGCGTCGAACAGGGGACGCAGGTATGGATCGACCTTGGCCATCAGGTCTCCGGGCAGGAACCCCAGTCGCTCGCCCGCCTCCACCGCCGGCCTGGTCAGGATGATCCGGTTGACCTCCCGTCGGCTGAGCGCGGCGGCGGCCAGGGCCACCGCCAGGAAGGTCTTGCCGGTCCCGGCCGGACCGATGCCGAATGTGATCGTGTTCCGGCGGATGGAGTCCACGTAGCGCTTCTGGTTGACCGTCTTGGGCGCGACCTTGGTGGCCCGATGGCGCCACACCACGTCATCCAGGATCCTGGCCGGCGACTCGTGGGCGTCCAGCGCCCGGGTGACCGCCTCGATCGTCCCGGGAGCGATCTCGTGGCCCTGCTCGACCAGCTCGGCCAGTTCACGAACCACGACCTCCGCCGTCTCCACGGCCTCCTCGGGGCCGTCCAGCGTGAGGACGTTGCCCCGCAGGAAGACATCGCAGTCCAGATGCCCCTCGAGCGTTCGCAGGACCGCGTCGCCGCTTCCCGCCAACTCGCTGGCCACCGGATTCTCAAGCTCGAGCTGCTTGCGCATTCAGCGGGTCCCGAGGGCCTTCCGCACGCGTTCGGACACGCGCTTGCCGTCCACCCGGCCGGCCGCCTGGGCCATCACGACCTTCATCACCTGCCCCATGTCCTTGGGATCGGAGGCGCCCGTCTCGGCGATGGCCTGGCTGACCATCGTCTGAAGCTCTGAGTCGTCAAGTTCGGCGGGCAGGTAGCCCTCGATCAACCCGGCCTCGGCCTCCTCCTTCTCGGCCAGCTCGGCCCTCCCGCCGGAGCGGAACTGCTCGGCCGCCTCCAGCCGGCGCTTGCGTTCCCGGCGGAGCACGGCCACCTCGTCATCGCCCCCCTCCTTGGCTGCCTTCTGGAGCTCGGACAGCACGACCCGAAGCGCCCCCACCCGCTCACGCTCTCCCGCCTTCATGGCGGCGTTGACATCGCTGCGAAGCTGCTCAACCAGGGTCACTCAGCTTCAGGATAGTCCTGATGCGGCCACCCGCCGCGCGGGAGCGGACGTCGCGCCCTCACACCGTCTGGCACGCCAGCCCGTCGGCCTGCAGCTCCCGGCAGACCACGTCCACCAGCGCCCCCCGGGGGGCCGCGCCGGCCTCCAGGTAGCACCGGGTGTAGTCCGCGGTGTAGCCCGAGCACTGCGTCTCGGCCACCTTGTCGACCAGAACCGTCTCCGCCAGGCCGAGCTTGGCGGTGCGCCGGTGGCGTGACAGGACCTCAGATCGTCCGCGCATGGCCTGCGAGCGGCGCTTCTTCTCCTGGGGCGGGACCCGGTCGCCCAGGTCAGCCGCCACCGTGCCGGGACGCGGGGAGTAGGGAAACGTGTGCACGCGGGAGATACCGGCCGCCTCCACCGCCTGGAGCGTGCGCTCAAACGCGGTCTCCGACTCGGTCGGGAAGCCCACTATGACGTCGGTCGTGATGTTGACCTGCGGGGCGCAGCGGCGCAGGTCGCGAACGATCTCCAGATACTCGTCGGAGGTGTAGTGGCGACCCATGTCGCGCAGCACGCCATCGTCCCCGGACTGCATCGGGATGTGCAGGTGCGGGCACACACGGGGCTCCTCGGACAGAGCGCGCAGAAGCGAATCGCGCACATGGATCACCTCCACGCTGGACAGCCGCACCCGCTCCACTCCTGCTACCCGGGCCACCTCCACCATCAGCTCACCCAACTCCAGGCCCTGCTCGGGGTCACGGTAGTCCCCCACGCTGATGCCGGTCATGACCATCTCCGGCTGCCCCTGCGCGACCCGCTGGCGCACCTCGGCCAGGATGGCCCTGGCCGGCCGCGACCGGGCGCTCCCGCGCACCGTGGGGATGATGCAGTACGCGCAGTGGCAGTCGCAGCCGTCCTGGACCTTGACGAAGCCGCGGGTGCGGGTGGGCCTGGCGGTTGCGTCGGCTGCCGTGGCCCGCTCACGGGCCAGGACGTCGTGCTCCAGGTCCGCGCAGCCTCCCAGCTCCCCGGCCACGTCCTCGGCCGTTCCGGTGAACGAGCGCACCCGGGGATCGATGGCCGTGAACTGGTCGGCGTCCAGGTTGGCCGCGCAGCCACTTACATACACGTGCTGGGCCGTCCGCAGCGAGCGCCTGACGGAATGCCGCGACTTGGCCTCGGCCTCGCGGGTGATGCAGCACGTGTTGATCACGTGCAGCTCGGCGTCCGGTTCGGCCACCTCGTCATGCCCGGCGGACAGCAGCGCCTGGCGGGCCAGCATCGCGTCAGCCTGCGAGACCTTGCAGCCCAGGAACTTGACCGCGAACGACGCCATCCAGGCTCACGGTACCGGGCGCCCGAGCAGGAGCGCCGTCCAGTCGCCGTGCCGGGCCCGCCGCACCTCGCCCAGGCCGGCGCGGGCGAAGGCGGATGCCACGGCGTCGGTCTCAGCGACCAGGATTCCGCTGGCCAGGATGCGCTCGGGCCGGTGGTCGCGGGCTCGCTCCAGGCCCGAGGCCCAGGCGGTGAGGAGCGGGCTGAGCAGGTTGGCCGCGACGGTGGGTGCCTGGGGAGGCAGCGCCTCCCTCAGGTCGTGTCTGGCCAGCTCCACCTCCACCCGGTTGGCCGCGGCGTTGTCCCGGGCCACGTCCAGCGCCACGGAGTCGTTGTCCAGGCCGCGCACGGGCGAGAACCCGAGCTTGGCCGCGGCGATCGCCAACACGCCTGAGCCACAGCCCAGGTCCAGGAACGGGCCGCCGGCCGGCAGCTCCAGCATCAGCTCCAGGCACAGGCGGGTGGTGGCGTGGGCCCCGGTGCCGAAGGCCTGGCCGGGCTCGATCACCAGGTCGATCGAGGTTGTGCCCGGTGGCTCCCACGGGGGGCGCACGGTCAGGCGATCGTCAATCACCAGCGGCCGGTGAAACTGCCGCCAGCGCCGGCTCCAGTCCCCGGCCACCTCCTCGGAGCGGACCTCCACCAGCGCCCCGCCGGCGGCCGCCTGAAGGGCGGGCAGCGCCGGCAGCTCTCCGGGCGCGCCGTAGACCGCGTACTCCACGAGATTCCCGGGGAGCTCGACCTCCTCGACGCCGCCCGGGGCCAGCTCCAGCAGCTCAGCCAGGACCACCTCGGCCTCCTCACGGCGGACCCGCACACCCAGCCTGACCATCTGGGGGCCTGTGGGTGGGACCGTCGACCTACCCGCGCTCGCCCGACACGCCAGCCGACCTACCCGCCGAACGCGCGCTTGAGCTTGCCGAACACGCCCTCGCCCGAGTGCAGGTTGTGGTCCGTCATCGACTCGGAGAGCTGCTCGTAGAGCTCGCGCTGCTCCTTGCTGAGGTGTCGTGGGACGACGACATTGACGACCACCCTCAGGTCGCCGTTGCGTCCCGGACGACCCCGCAGTGAGGGCAGGCCGGCTCCCCGCACCTTGAGCGTGTCGTGGGGCTGGGTTCCCGGCGGGATCTCGACCTCCGTCGGACCGTCGAGCGTGGGCACCTCGACGGTCGTCCCCAGGGCGGCCAGCGGAGCGGGAACGTCCACGGCCGTGACCAGGTCGTTGCCGTCCCGGATGAAGCGCGGGTCCTCGCGCACCCGCACGAGCACATACAGATCGCCCGGCGGACCTCCGCGCTCGCCGGCATGGCCGCGGCCCGTGACGCGGATCCGCTGAGCGTCGGCGATGCCAGCCGGCGCCTCCACGGACACCTTGACCCGCTCGACCTTCCGACCGCGGCCCCGGCACTCACCGCACGGATCACGGGCCAGCCGACCGTCGCCGTCGCAGGCATCGCAAACCACGGTGCGCATCACCTGGCCGAACGGCGTGCGGGAGACCGCGCGGAGCTGTCCTGACCCACGGCACTTGGAGCAGGTTTCGATCGGCGTCCCCGGCTCGGCCCCGTTGCCGTGACAGCGCTGACACAGGGCCACCGCGTCGTAGCTCACGTCGACCTTGGTGCCCCGAGCCGCCTCGGCGAGGTCGATGTCGGCCGCCACCGCGAGGTCGCCGCCCTGCACCGGCCCCGTGGCCCGTCCGCCGCCGAAGATGTCGCCGAAGCCGCCCGACCCGCCGAAGAAGGCGTTGAAGATGTCGGCCACCGAGCCGAAGGTGTCGAAGTTGGGCGCGTAGCCTCCGCTGCGCAGTCCCTCGTGCCCGTAGCGGTCATAGGTGGCCCGCCGCTCCGGGTCGCACAGCACCTCGTAGGCCTCGGCTGCCTCCTTGAACTTCTCCTCGGCCTCCGGGTCGTGGGTGTTGACGTCCGGGTGCAGCTCCCGAGCCAGCCGGCGGAAGGCCTTCTTGATCGTCGCGTCGTCGGCGTCACGGGAAACCCCCAGGACGTCGTAGTAGTCGCGGGTGGCACTCATGGCGTCATCGCTCGTCGTACAGCTCGGCGACGAAATTGGAGAGCTGGCTGGCGGCATCCTTGACCGAGCGGATGGCCTGGCCGTAATCCATGCGCAGCGGCCCGATCACCGAAACCGTGCCCAGCCGGCGCTGCGGGAGCCCATACCCGGCGGCCACCAGGGCCACCGACCGGAGCTGTGGCACGTCGTTCTCAGTGCCGATCCGGACCACCACATCGTTCTCACTGAGCGCGGCCCGCAGGAACCCCAGCAGCGTGACGCGGCGCTCCAGCACGTCCATCAGTGTGTTGAGCTCAGAGACGTCATGGAACGCGTCGCCGCCCAGGAGCCGCGAGGCGCCGTCCATGTACAGCGACTCCTCCGACCCCGCCACGAGCTCGGTGAACACGGGGGACAGCGCGTCCAGAAAGTCACTCTCGGTGCGTGAGAGCGAGGGGTCGTGCAGCCGCTGGTGAAGCATCCGGGCTCCCAACCCCAGTCCCACCAGCCTCTCGTTCAGGTAGCTGGCCGCCCAGTGGGCCAGGCCGGCGTCGACGGGCGCCGAGAAGGTGAACAGGCGCTTGGTCACGCCGCCGGTGGACGTGATCACCACGACCATCAGGACCTGGGGCTGGAGCACCAGCACCTCGATGTGCCTGATCGTGGATGTCTCGATCGGCGGCGCGGTGACGATCGCCAGCAGGTTCGTGACCTGGGACAGCGTCTCGGTGGTCATGCGCATGGCCTCGTCCACCTCCCGCCGCACCAGTGTCAGAGAGAGCCGCGGCCGCGGTTCAGGGACCTCGCTGTCCAGCAGCCGGTCCACGAAGTACCGGTATCCGGCCTCCGTGGGCACGCGGCCGGCGGACGTGTGGGGATGCGCCAGGAGCCCCAGATCCTCCAGGCTCGCCAACTCGCTGCGGATCGTGGAGGGGCCCCATGCCACCGCGGTGGAAAGCAGCTTCGAGCCCACCGGCACCCCGCCGTCCAGGTACTCCTGCACGACCTTGCGCAGAACGAGCTCTTGCCGGTCGGTGAGCATGCAGGTGATTCTAGGAGCGGTGAGGCGGGTGTCTCTGGGGGGCGGGCGCGGTGCGGAGTGGTGCGGCGCGGTGCGGAGTGCTGCGCGGAGCGGAGTGCTGCGGGCGCGGAGTGCTGCGGCGCGGAGCGGACTGCTGCTGGCGCAGTGCGGAGTGCTGCGGGCGCGGAGTGCTGCGGCGCGGTGCGGAGTGCTGCGGGCGCGGAGCGGAGTGCCCCCTTTCTGCGCGCTCGACCCGCACCCGGGCTACCACGCGCAGTAAGGGGCGTATACCGCCCCATTTCTGCGCGTGGTGCAATGTCGAACCGTCGAACGCAACAAAAGGGGGGTGCGAGCAAGGGCGAGACGCCGCCCGAACGCTCCGCGCCCAGAGCCGCGAGAACCAGCCGAGCCCAGATGTCCCTTTCGTAACACCCGATCACCGCTGGGCATCGAGGGTTACGAAAGGTGCATACATGACCCCTAACGTGACCGGGTCGGCGGCGAGCTGATCGATTGTTACGTTATTTCCGCTCCGGGCGCACCCGAGCGCCCGGCGCGCCCCTCAGCCGAGATACCCGGGAGGGCGGCAGCGATACACCGGAACGGCGCGCCCGCGCCCGAACGCCCCGAACGCCCGAAAGCCCTACCCCCTCAGCCCTCCACCTCGGCCGAGCCATTCCGGATGATCCGCTGACCTGCCTGCTCGGCCTCGGACTCCACGGTGGCGACGCCGTCCTGGACACCCGTGACGGTCCCGTGCACGACGACCTCCTCCCCCATCCGCCCGATCCCCCGGAACTGGACCGACAGGCGCTTCAGCTTCTCCGGACCCCCCGCGGCCTCGGTGTGGGCCCGGGCGACCTGGGCCATCGTCCACAGGCCGTGCAGGATGCGACCGGGAAGCCCCACGCTCTTGGCGAAGTCCTCGTCGATGTGGATGGGGTTGAAGTCGCCTGACGCGCCCGCGTAGCGGACGGTGACGAAGGGATCAGGTGTAACCCTCAACTCGAGGGTCTGATCTTGCTCCAGGCTCATGCCGCGCCTCCGGAGCCAGTGCCGGCGCTCATCCGCCCCTCACGATCTGCGTCCATGTCCCGGTGCACACCGTCTCGCCTCGCTGGTTCTCGGACCCCGTCTCAAACACATAGAAGCTCATGCCCCCGCGCTCGGAGATGTCCTTGACCGACGCGGTGGTGGTGATCTCGTCACCGGCCACGACAAGCGGACCCCACACGAACTCCTGACCGGCGTGGAGCATGCGGGGGAAGTCGATGCCCACCTCGGGATCGAGGATGCCGGGGCCGACCGCGCGGGCGGCGTACACCACGACGAACATCGGTGGCGCCACGACGTCGTCGTAGCCCGCGTTCCGGGCCGCCTCCACGTCGAAGTGCAGCGAGTTGTTCTCGCCCACGGCCGAGGCGTACTCGCGGACCTTCTCGCGGCCCACCGCGTAGTTCACGGGTTCGTAGGTCTTGCCGATCGCGTCGGTCTTCAGCGCCATCAGGCCGGGCAGTCTACGCACGCCCGCGCGCAGTGGCGCGCTCAGATGATCACCGGGACGGTGCCGCCGTCCACCGACCAGGCGGCGCCGACCACGTTGGAGGCCTGCTCGGAGCATAGGAACGCCACCACGGCTGCAATCTCCTCCGCCCGGGCCAGCCGCCCGATCGGCGTCCGCCCCGCCACCTGCTCAAGGATCTCCTCGCGGCTCACGCCCTTGGCCTCGGCCTGCTGGTCGGCCAGTCCGCCCGAGGCCAGCCACAGGTCGTCACCTACCGGTCCGGGGGTGACCGCGTTGACCAGCACGCCCCGGGAGGCATACAGGTCAGCGAACGCCCGGGACAGGGACAGCACCGCCGCCTTGGTCACGGAATAGGCCATGTTCGTCCCGGACGGCCGCTTGCCCGACGAAGATGACACGTTGACGATTCGCCCCCACCCCCGTTCAGCCATCGCCGGCGCCACGGAGCGCATGACCCGCATCGGAGCCATCACGTGCAGCTCCCACTGGGCCTGCCAGTCGGCGTCGGTGAGGTCGTCCAGCGAGCGCACCGCACTTGTGCCGGCGTTGTTGACCAGAACGTCCACCCGCCCGAACCGGCTCATGCATTCCTCCAGCAGCAGCCGACCTGCATCGGGAGCGGTGACGTCCAGGGCGAGGACTTCGGTGCGCCCCGACACTTCCAAGGCCGCCTCCTCCAGCGCCGAACCATCCCGGCCCACCAGCAGCACGCTCGCCCCCTCAGCGGCAAAAAGCCCGGCGGTCACCCGCCCGATCCCCCGGGAGGCACCGGTGATGATGCATGCCCGCTCGTTCAGTCCGAGATCCATGGGCTGATTATCAGGGCCCGCGCGCTGGCCTGCGGCGACGGGGGCGACCGCCCAAGCCGCTCGCCCGCCCAGGCCGCCCAAGCCACCCGCCCGCCCAAGCGCAGGCACCCCAGGGGATTCACCGGCTGAGGCCGCCCGCCGCCCGCGCCAGCAGCCCCACCCCCCGCCTGGCCGCCGGCTCGGACAGGTTGGCGTAGCCCAGGAGGAGCGCGTTGGCCGGAGGCTCGGCCGCCGGCACGCTCACCCCGGCTGCCGCCGCCGCGGTCACAACGGCGTCGGCCCGCACCGCCTTGGGCAGCTCAACCAGGATGAACGCTCCGGCGGGAATCCCTCGCACCAGCGCCTCCGGCAGCTCTCGCTGGAGAGCGTCAACCAGGGCCTCCCGCCTGGAGCGGTAGCGCCCGCGCATCCGCCGGAGGTGACGATCCAGCTCGCCCCGGACCAGGAAGTCGCACAGCGCGAGCTGGTCCAGTACGGGCGGACCGCCGCCTGAGACCCCCAGCTCGTAGGTGAGCGCCCCCGTGAGCCAGGAGGGCGAGAGCAGCCAGCCCAGGCGCAGCGCGGGGGCCAGGCGGAGGCTGACCGAGCCGATCTGGCACACCCGCTCGGGGGCCAGTCCCTGGAGGGAACCCACGGCCATCCGGTCGTAGCGCAGCTCGGAGTCGTAGTCGTCCTCCACGATCAGAGCGTCCTCGTCCTCGGCCCACTCCAGCAGCTGCGCTCGCCGTTCCGGAGCCAGCACGACGCCGGTCGGGTACTGGTGGGAGGGCGTGAGGACCACTACCTCGCAGCCACACTCCGCCACCCGGTCGACGTCGATCCCCAGCCCATCGACCTCGATCGAGACGGGCGTCAGTCCGGCCGCCTCGGCCGACAGGCGGTGAACAGGAGAGCCGGGCGCCTCGATCGCGATCTGCTCCACGCCCCTGGCCCTCAGGACGCGGCAGAGAGCCGAGAACCCGTCGGCGAAGCCGCCGCAGATCACCGTGTGCTCAGGCTCCGGCGCCGCGCCCCGAACGCGGCCCAGGTACGCCATCAGCTCGTTGCGCAGCTCCGGGGTGCCGCGGGGGTCGGGTGACCCCAGGGCGGCGAACGGTGCCTGGCGCAGCGCCGAGCGGACCGAGCGCAGCCACTGCTCACGCGGGAAGGCGCCGAGATCCGGAACGTCTGGATCGAACTCGTAGCGACGGCTCCTGGCGAGCGTGGCGGCGGGGACGGGGGGACGCTCAGCCGCCGCCGTGGGCGCCACCCGGGTCGGCGCCCCCTGGCCGGCCAGCAGATAGCCCTCAGCCGTGAGCTGGGAGTAGGCCTCCACGACCACGCCGCGAGAGATGTCGAGCTGACGCGCCAGGACTCGCGAGGAGGGCAGTTTGGCCCCGGCCACCAGCCGTCCCCGCCGGATGTGCTCACGCAGCACCTGTTCCAGCTGCTCGTGAAGTGCAGGGCCCCCGCCCCGGTCAAGCGGCAGCAACAGGTCGAGGGCCTGGTCAACTGGTCCACTCCCAGAGCTCACAACTGGACCTTAACAGCGGACCAGTTATCCCGTACGGTGCAGCGAAACCTGTTCTGGACCCCAGAAGGAGGCGGAAATGCGGCACATCACGATCGTGGGCGGAGGTTTGGCGGGCCTCACCGCCGCCATCTCGTGCGCCGAGCAGGACGTCCAGGTCACGTTGCTGGAGGCCCATGATGAGCTGGGAGGCCGCGCCCGGAGCACGTCCGGGCCTTACAAGGCCAACCTGGGGCCGCACGCGATTCTGTCCAGCAGCCCGCTCTGGAAATGGCTGGGCGAGCGGGGGCTCCTTCCCCCGTACGCCCGTCCGCGCCTCTCGGGCGTGCGCTTCCGCTGGCAGGATGACATCCGCCGGGTCCCGGCCGTCGGAGCGACCGTGGCCGCGCTGCGTCTGCGCAACCGCCCGGCACCGGTCGACGTGGACTTCCGCACCTGGGTGACCGAGCAGGTGGGCGAGGAGGCGGCCGAGATCCTGGCCCGCAGCATGGGGATCCTGACCTACCACCACGACCCCGGGGAGCTCTCGGCGGCCTTCGTCTGGGAGCCGCTCGTCCGGGGCCTCCTGTCGGCGCCGCCGAGCGCCCGGTACCCGATCGGCGGCTGGAGCACGATGGTCGAGGCCATGCGCCGGCGGGCTCACGAGCTCGGGGTTCGGATCCAAACCGGCCACCGCGCCGAACAGCTACCGGAGCCGCCCGTGATCGTCGCCACCGAGCTGGCCGACGCCCGCACGCTGCTGGGTGACGAGCACCTCCAGTGGACCTCCGGGCACGCCGTCTGCCTGGACCTCGCGCTGACCCACCGGCGAGGTGATCCGTTCGTGGTCGTGGACCTCCAGGAATCGGGCTGGGTGGAGCGCTATTCGGCGGCCGACCGGTCGCTGGCCCCGGATGGCGAGGAGCTCCTCCAGGCCCAGATGCCGGTCCGGCCTGGCGAGTCCGCTGACGCCGCCGCCCAGCGGCTCGAGCGGCTGCTCGATGCGTCATACCCCGGCTGGCGCGAGCGCGAGACCTGGCGCCGGCGCCAGGTCATGAACGGCCGCACGGCTGCCCTGGACTTCCCCGGCCAGACCTGGCGGGACCGGCCGGCGATTGACCGCGGCGAGGGCGTGTTCCTGGCCGGAGACATGGTGGCCGCGCCCGGCTGCCTGTCGGAGATTGCCTGGGCCAGCGCGATGGAAGCCAGCCGCCTGGCCGTCACCACAGCCGGAGCAGCCGCACCTCGGCTGGCCGCTCTGTGAACCAATCGAAAGGAGACTCCTGATGCGAATCCCCGCAGCCCAACCACACGGACTCGACCTTATCCGGCGCCTGTCGTTCCGGACCGCCCGGCGCATGTATGGCCGGGAGACCGAGCCGCTCCAGGCCATGGCCCACCACCGCCCGGTGATGCTGGGCGTGGCAGCGATGTCGTTTGCCGATGAGCGCTACTCCCACACGGTCGACGAGGAGCTCAAGCACCTGGCCAGGCTCCGCGCGGCCCAGCTCGTTGGCTGCGAGTGGTGCCTTGACTTTGGGTCCTACCTGGCCCAGAAGGCCGGTGGAGACCCCGACAAGCTCCGCGCGCTGGCCACGTGGCGGGACTCGTCGCTGTTCGACGCCCGCGAGCGCCTCGTGCTGGAGTACGCCGAGGCCATGACCCGGACACCCGTCGAGGTCTCAGACGAGCTCTTCGCCCGTCTCCAGGACCACTTCGACGAGCCCCAGCTGGTCGAGCTGACGATGGTCGTGGCGCTGGAGAACTTCTACACGCGGTTCAACTGGGCGATGGGGATCGAGGGCGAGGGGTTTTCCGAGGGGATGTACTGCGTGCGACCCCCGGACCATGAACAGCCGCAATCCGCCAAGCAGCCCGAGGCCAATGACCGAGTCGCGGCGGCATAGGGTCAAGCGCCGCCTGTCCCGGGCCTCGGAGAAGCGCCTGGTCAACCCGCTCGTCAGGCGGGCGGTGTTTGCCGGTCGCCTGGGCAAGACGTACGCCGTGCTGGAGACGACCGGCCGGCGCACCGGCGCAATCCGGCGCACCCCGGTGGCCAACGGCCTTCTGGGCGACACGTTCTGGCTGATCTCCGCCCACGGGCCGCACGCGCACTACTTCAAGAACTTCCTGGCCCAGCCGCAGGTCAGGATCGGGCTGGCCGATCACGGGACCCTGAGCTGGCGCGCCGGAACGGCCCAGCCGCTGCCTGACGACGACGCCCGGAAGCGGCATCGCCGGCTGGCGAAGGGCCGGTTCGGCTACTGGCTGGACGGCTTCCTCCTGCGCTCCACAGCCACCGCCCTGACCACCGTCCGGATCGATCTGGATCCCGACTGAGCCCCGAGCCCGCGGGCGGATCGATGGCGTCCAAGCCGGCCGATAGCCTCAGGCCTGATGACGCGTCGCTCGGCCCTGAGAGCCTCCGATGTCGACCGCGAGCGGGTGGCTGAGCATCTGCGGCTGGCCACCGTCGACGGGCGGATTGAGACGGACGAGCTGGAGGAACGCCTGGAGGCGGCGTTCTCGGCCCGGACCTACCGCCAGCTGGGCGCCGTGGTGTCCGACCTCCCGGCGTCCGGGGAATACGGGGACGGCCTGCCCGTATGGGCCAGAGCCAGCCTCGGGGTGGCGGGCTCGGTGGGGGTGTTGGCCGCGGCGGCCGCCGCCTCGGTCATCTTCGCCGGCATCGCCGGGGCCTCAGTGGCCTGGACACTGTTTGGCCGGGTGCTCTTCGGCCGAGGGCGAGGCGTGGGCCTGCCCGCCGGCCGCTCGATGGCGGCCCGGAACACGTGGCTGCCCCCTTGTCCGCCCCCGCCGCGGGCGCTAGCCTCAAGACATGCCGAGACGGTCGACGCTCCGCGCCTCAGACGACGATCGCGAGCGCGCGGCTGATCGCCTGCGTCACGCGGCCGGCGAGGGCCGGCTGCTGGCGGAGGAGCTCGAGGAGCGTCTGGAGGGTGTGTTCTCGGCCCGGACGTACGGTGAGCTGAACGTGCTCGTGGCGGACCTGCCCGCCCCGCGGGATCGCGCCCACCGGCACAACCTTCCCGTGTGGGTCAGGGCAAGCATGGCCGTGGCGCTCGTGCTCGGCGTGCTGATGGCGGTAGCCATCGCCGCCGCTCTTCTGGCCGCGATCGTGTGCCTCTGGCTGGCCTGGCTGGTCCTGAGCTGGACCGTCCTGAGACGGGGGCGGCGCATCCGCTCCGGGGAACACTCGCGCATCCTTGCGGAGGCCGTACGCCACGCGAAAGCAGGCGCACGTGTCGCACGCGGGGGGCGCACCGCGCTCTGAGGCTTTAGCTATTGCCAGTGGCGCTGCCTGGGTGTAGCGTCGCCGTAGCGGAGGCCGCCGGGGAGCTATCAAGAGGAGGGCTATATGCCACGTCTCACCAGGGCTCGCAGCATCGGCTTGGCTGCGGTCGCAGTAACTGCTGGCCTGGCCGTGTTCGTCTCCACGAGCGCGGGAAGCGGCTCATCGCGAGCGTCGACGCATCGCGCGGCCACGTTCCGGGCCGCCCACTCGCGCTCCACGACGGGCGGCTATCAGTACCTGTCGTCCAACGTGGTCACGCTGGCCGCGGGTCAGACCAAGGAGGGCACGATCAACTGCAAGACCAAGGCACCACACCCGATCTCCGGGCAGTTCGACACTAACCGACCGGCGGTGTTCCTCGCGTCCAGTCATGCGACTCCGAACGGCTGGTATACGCGGCTGACCAACACCGGAAAGACCAACGCCAAGACGGTGATCGGCGCGGTCTGCGCGCCGTAGCCACGGCGGATCTGGTAGCGATCACCGGCCCTCGGACCGGTGGTCGCCCGTCTCAGCGACCCTCCCCCAGCTCCAGCACAGCCAGGAAGGCCTCCTGGGGCACCTCGATCCGGCCCACCTGCTTCATCCGCTGCTTGCCCTTCTTCTGCTGCTCCAGCAGCTTGCGCTTGCGGGTGATGTCGCCTCCGTAGCACTTGGCCGTAACGTCTTTGCGAAAGGCCTTGATCGTCTCCCGGGCCACGATCCGGGAGCCGATGGCGGCCTGGATCGGGACGTCGTACTGCTGCCGGGGGATCTTCGCGCGCAGCTTCTCGGTCAGCGTGCGGCCGGCGTCGTAGGCCTTGGAGCGGTGGACGAGCATCGAAAGGGCGTCGATCGGCTCGCCGCCCAGCAGGATGTCCAGCTTGACCAGGTCGGACTCCTGCAGGCCGATCAGCTCGTAGTCCAGCGAGGCGTAGCCGCGGGTCCGGGACTTGAGCTGGTCGAAGAAGTCCAGGACGATCTCGGCCAGCGGGAGGTCGTAGGTCAGTTGGACGCGCTCCGGCGACAGGTAATGCATCCCTGAGTGCTCGCCCCGGCGCTCCCGGCAGAGCTCCATGATCTGCCCGATGAACTCCTTGGGGGTGAGGATCGAAGCCTTGATGTAGGGCTCGCGGACTGCAGCCACGCGAGCCGGATCGGGGAAGTCGTTGGGACTGTGGACCGCCTGGACGGTCTCGTCGGTGAGCGTGACCTCGTACTCGACGCTGGGCATCGTGGCCAGCAGCTCCAGGTCGTACTCGCGCTCCAGGCGCTCGCGGACGATGTCCATGTGCAGCAGGCCCAGGAAGCCGCAGCGGAAGCCGAAGCCGAGCGCGTCGGAGGTCTCGGGCTCCCAGCTCAGCGCGGCGTCGTTGAGCGAGAGCTTCTCCAGGGCGTCGCGCAGGTCCGGGTAGTCGTCTGAGTCGATGGGGAACAGGCC
>JBJMLC010000082.1:0-9894 GCA_045805485.1 Solirubrobacteraceae bacterium
CACGCCCAACCAGGACAACCCGATCAGCGACGGCAAGACCCCGCTGCTGGGAGTCGACGTCTGGGAGCACGCCTACTACCTGACCTACCAGAACCGCCGGCCTGACTACATCGAGGCCTGGTGGAACGTCGTCAACTGGGCCAAGGTGGCCGAAGGGTTCCAGAGCGCCGCTGGCTAGCTCCTAGCCGTCCGCCCACGAGCGAACTTTGGCTATTCGTGTCGATCTGTACGACGCGGAGAGCCAAAGTTCGGCTCGGCGCCCGGTCTAAGCGCGGGTGAAGCGCCGACCTGACACCGGCGAGGTCGCCTCATCCAGCTGGGCGGGAGCGGCGTCAGCGCCGTTGCCGGCGTCGGCCGCCTCGGCCTCCAGCGCGGCCAGGCGCTCCGGGGTCATGGCGGTGTCATCCTCGTTCTCGGCCAGCCACTCGCGAGCCTCCGCAGCGTCTGCCTCGTCCCGGACGACCTGCTTGCCCGCGGCGTAATACCTGTCGATCTCGTTGAACAGCTCGTCCACGAGCCGCTCGGTGGGCACCTTCTTCAGCGGCTCGCCCCGGGAATAGATCATCCCCATGTCCTTGGCCCCCGTGATCCCGAAGTCCGCGTGGCGCGCCTCGCCGATCCCGTTCACGGCGCAGCCCAGCACCGAGACCTCGATCGGGTCATCGTAGGCCTCCAGACGCCGCTCGATCTCGGCCACCACGGTGTCCATGTCGAACTGGAGACGGCCGCACGTGGGACAGGCGATCAGGACCGGTCCGCGCTCCCGCAGCTTCAAAGCCTTGAGGATCTCCCAGGCCACCTTGACCTCCTCCTCGGCGTGGAACGTGGACAGGGAGATCCGGATCGTGTCGCCGATTCCGTCGGCCAGGAGCGTGCCCAGGCCGACGGCGGACTTCAGCGAGCCTGACCACTTCGTCCCCGCCTCGGTGATCCCCAGGTGCAGCGGATAGGGGATCCGCTCGGAGAGCAGCCGGTTGGACGCGATCGTGTTGGGCACGCTGGTCGACTTCATGGACACCTTGAAGTTTGTGAACTCGAGCTGCTCCATGAGCTCGACGAATCCGAGCGCTGCTGCCACCAGCGCCTCGACGGGATCGGTGAATTCGAGCTCCCGCAGATGAGCGGGCAGCGAGCCCGAGTTGACTCCGATGCGCAGCGGGGTGCCCAGCTCCGCGGCCCGGGTCACGACCTGGGCCACCTTGTCGGGCCCTCCGATGTTCCCGGGGTTGAGGCGCACGCAGTGCGCGCCGGCGTCGAGCGCCTTCAGGGCCAGCGTGTAGTTGAAGTGGATGTCGGCGATCACCGGAATCGGTGAGTCCCGGACGATCGCCTTGAGCGCCTCGGCATCCTTCTCCCGGGGCACGGCCACCCGCACCAGGTCCGCGCCGGCCTCGGCCACGCGGCGGATCTGGTCCATCGTGGCCTGCAGGTCGGCCGTCTCGGTCTTGGTCATGGTCTGGACGGCGACCGGCGCTCCCCCGCCGATCGGCACCCCGCCCACGCTGATCTGGCGCTCTGAGGCCATGCCCTGAGTGTAGAGTGGCCGCCTGCTTCCGGAGAGGCTTGGTGCCGGGGGTGCCCGCGGGGTCAGACTGTCCACAGAACAGGGAGAAGGCATGAGAGTGAGCAAGATTCGGGTGATCCTGGCGACCACGATGGCCGTGGGCGTGGCGGCGCCGGTCGCGCTGGCCGGAAGCCTTCCCAAGGTCCCCGATGCGCCCGGACATCAGTTCAAGGTCAAGCCTGCGAGCATCGCGATCTCGGGCGACGGCAGCTTCTTCTTTGCCGGCCGCAGGAGGCCAAACCACCGCCCGGCTCCGTTGAAGTGGACGAGCTGGACCCCGACCGGCGGCCACGGCTCAGGCTTCAACTGGGTCAACAACTGCAGGCCGAGCTGCGCTGCGGGCAGGTTCACCCTGTACCCGGTCAAGCTCCATGTGTGGCGACCCAGGCACGTCCGCGGGCATTTCATCTTCACCCGCATGACCGTCAGGTACACCAGCTCTCATCCCAGGCACACGAAGAAGACCGGTGTGTACAGGGCGGACCACCACAACGGCTTCTTCTTCTGGGACGCTCCCTCGGGCACATAGACCGCCGTAACCGAGAACCGACCGCCGCGGCCGGGGTTGGTCGGCCCGTCAGAGCGCGATACTGAGGCTCATGGCCGCAGCCGCCCCTCTGATCCGCCGCCTCCAGGCCATCTGCGGCCGCGAGCATGTGCTCACCCAGCACGACGAGCTGGCCACGTACCGCTCAGACGGCCTGGCCCAGTACCGCCAGACGCCGGTGGCGGCGGTACTGCCGGCCGACGCAGACCAGGTGCGGGATGTGGTGCAGGCGTGCTTCGAGGCCGGCGTGCCCTGGGTGGCTCGGGGCTCGGGCACGGGGCTCTCGGGCGGCGCGCTGCCCGTGGCCGACGGTGTGCTGATCGTGCTGGCCCGGCTTCGCCGGATCCTGTCCGTGGATCTGGAGGACGCCCGCGTGGTGGTCGAGCCCGGCGTGACCAATCTGGCCGTATCCCGGGCGGTCGCTCCCACCCACTTCTACCCGCCCGATCCCTCCAGCCAGATCGTGTGCTCCATCGGGGGCAACATCGCCGAGAACTCAGGCGGAGCCCACTGTTTCAAGTACGGATTCACCACCAACTACGTCACCGGCCTGGAGCTGGTGCTCACGGACGGGACGGTCGTGCAGCTGGATCAGGACACGCCGGGTTACGACCTGCTGGGGGCGTTCGTGGGCTCCGAGGGCACCCTGGGCGTGGCCACCCGTATCACGCTGCGGGTGATACCTCGCCCCGAGTCCGTGCGCACGATGGTGGCGTTCTTCGAGGACACCGCTGCAGCCGGTGAGGCTGTGAGCGCGATCGTGGCCGCGGGGATCGTCCCGGGGGCCATCGAGATGATGGACAAGCTCTCGATCCAGGCCGCCGAGCAGACTGCTCACGCGGGCTACCGACTTGATGTTGGCGCCGCCCTGCTCGTGGAGCTAGATGGGCCGCAGGAGGAATGCGAGACCCGGATGGCCCAGGTTCTGGAGCTGCTCTCTGAAGCCGGGAGCGTCGAGATCCGGACCGCCCGCAGCGACGAGGAGCGCGAGCTCATGTGGAGGGCCCGGAAGGCGGCGTTTGCCGCCATGGGCCGGATCGCGCCTGCCTACTTCGTCCAGGATGGGGTCATCCCACGGACCCGGCTGGCTGACGTGCTGCGCACCATCGAGCAGCTCTCGGCCCAGTATCAGCTTCGCGTGGCCAACGTATTTCACGCCGGGGACGGGAACCTCCACCCCCTGGTCTGCTACGACTCCGCCCGCCCCGGTGAGCCGGAGCGAGCCGAGGAGCTGGCCGGCCTGATTGTCAAGGCGTGCGTCGATGCCGGGGGCTCGATCACCGGTGAGCACGGCGTTGGCGTGGACAAGAAGGCGTACATGCCCGCGATGTTCTCCGAACCAGACCTGGAGGCCTTCCAGCGCCTGCGCTGTGCCTTTGATCCCCACGCCCTGGCCAATCCCGGCAAGGTGATGCCCACGCCACGGCTGTGCGGCGAGGTTCCGGGGCCCTACCGCGAGCATCCCCTGGAACGGGCCGGCGTGGCCACACGCTTCTAGGCAGGCCGACGTGTCCTCCGCCACCTCACGCCAGCTCCGTCCCGCCGATGTTCACGAGGCGGCGCGGGCGCTGGCTGACGCCTCGGCCGCCGGCCAGGCGGTCAGCATCGTGGGCGCGGGCACCAAGGCCGGCTGGGGAGGTCCGGCGGGGCCGTGCGACGTCGAGCTGAGCACCGCGGGCCTTGATCGAGTCCGGGAGCACAACGCCGGCGACCTGACCGCCGTTCTGGACGCGGGTGTGCCGCTGTCTCGGGCTCAGGAGGTGTTCGCGGCCGAGGGCCAGAGGCTGGCGCTGGATCCCTGGCTGGGCGCTGCGGGGCAGGCCACGATCGGAGGCATCCTGGCCACGGCGGACGCGGGTCCCCTGCGCCACCGCTACGGAGGCCCCCGGGACCTCGTCCTGGGCATGACGGTCGTGCTGAGCGACGGAGCCGTCGCCAGCTCCGGGGGCAAGGTGATCAAGAACGTGGCCGGTTACGACCTGGCCAAGCTGTTCTGCGGCTCGTTCGGCACGCTTGGGCTGATCGCCTCTGTGAACGTCCGTCTGCACCCGCGACCGGCGGAAACCGCCACCGCCCTGGGGGGGACCGGCGATCCATCGGTGCTGGCCCATGGCGCCCGCGGGCTGGCCGGCGCCCCGCTGGAGCTGGAGGCCCTGGATGTGCGCTGGGAGTCCGGCCAGGGGACCCTGCTGGCCCAATGCGGCGGGGCACAGGCCCGGTCCCGGGCGGAGCGCGCTCTGGGCCTCATGCGAAGCCTGGGCCTGACCGAGGTCGAGGTGGTGGACGCAGACGATGAGCTGTGGGCCGGCCAGCGCTCAGGCCAGCGGGCACCGGGCTCAAACCTGATCCGGCTCTCGGTCCGGCCCGGACTTCTGGGGGGAGTGCTGGACGCGGTCCACTCCTCCGGGGCTCGGCTGGTCGGCCGGGCCGCGCTCGGGCTGAGCTTCATAGAGGCAGCCGACGAGTCGGTCGAGCGTCTGTTGACGCAGCTGCCCGCCGGCGCCCGCTGGGCGGCACTCGATGTCTCCCCCGGGGCCCGGGAGCGGGTAGAGCCGTGGGGTCCCGAGCCCTCCGCGGCCGCGCTGGAGCTCATGAGGAGGGTGAAGGCCCGCTTCGACCCCGCTCGAACGTGCAACCCGGGGATCTTCGTGGGAGGGATCTAGCGTTGGCCGCCTTCGACGCGCATCGCCCGCCGCAGCAGTCGGTGATCGACCGGTGCGTGCATTGCGGGTTCTGCCTGGACACCTGCCCCACGTACGTCCTGTGGGCCAATGAGGCAGATTCACCAAGGGGCCGGATCGTCCTGGCCGGCGAGGGCCTGGCCCCGGACAGCGTCCTCTCGGAGGAGATGGTCACCCACTTCGATCGCTGTCTGGGGTGCATGGCCTGCGTCACCGCGTGCCCCTCCGGTGTGCAGTACGACCTCCTGATCGAGCGCGTCCGCCCGCAGGTGGAGCGCCATCACCGCCGGCGGCTCTCAGAGCGCGCGCTGCGCCGCGTGCTCTTCGAAACCCTCCCCCACCCCCGCCGGCTCCGCCTGCTGGCCCCGCTGTTGGCCGGTGCGCGCCGGGTCCGGGCCGACCGGCTTCCCGGGCCACCCGGCCGACTCATCCGCCTGGCCCCCAGAACGCCGCCCCGGGCCGCTCGCCGGGCCCCCCTGCCAGCTCGGACCCCCGCGGCGCGAGAGAGCCGGGGCCGCGTGGCACTGCTCCTGGGCTGCGTGCAGCGCGTCTTCTACCCGGAGGTGCATCAGGCCACTATCGGGGTTCTCTCAGCCGAGGGGTACGAGGTTCTGGCTCCCGCCGAGCCGGAATGCTGCGGCGCGCTCCAGCTTCACTCGGGCGAGGAGGAGGCGGCGGTGGCCCGGGCCCAGGCCACGATCGCCACCTACGCCGACCTCGGAGTCGATCACGTGCTGACCAGCGCGGCCGGGTGCGGCTCGGCCATGAAGGACTACGGCGAACTGCTCGGCACCGAGGCGGCCCGCCGCTTCTCGGCCCGGGTCAGGGACGTGCTGGAGTTGCTTGGATCAGGCCCGGCTCGCGGCCCCCGCGGCCCGGTTTCGCTGCGGGTGGCCTACCACGACCCCTGCCATCTGGCCCACGCCCAGGGGGTGCGTAAGGAGCCGAGAGCGCTGCTGAGCGAGATTCCGGAGCTGGAGCTCGTGGAGGTGCCAACCGAGCGCGAGGTGTGCTGCGGGTCGGCCGGCCTGTACAACCTGCTCCAGCCCGAGGCCGCCGCCGAACTCGGCGAGCGCAAGGCCCGCCATATCCTGGATACCGGCGCTCAGGCCATCGCCGCCGCCAATCCCGGGTGCGCCGCCCAGCTCGAGTTTCACCTCCGGGCCCTCAGCCACCCCCTGCCCGTGCACCACCCGATCGAGCTCGTGTGGCGCTCGATCCAGGCGGCCGGGCCGGCTCCTGGTCCCCTTCGTTGATCGGCGAGACGGCGTCTCTCAGCCGGAATACATGGCCTCAATGGCCTGCTCGTATTTCTGCGCGATGGGCTTGCGCTTGAGCTTCATCGTGGGCGTGAGCTCGTCGCCTCCGGGGAGCCAGTCGCCCGGGACGATCGTGAACTTCTTGATCTGCTCCACCCGGGCCAGGTGCCGGTTGGCCTCGTCGATCCCCTCCTGGACTGCCTCCCTCACCTTGGGCTCGGGGGCCAGATCCTCCAGGGACTTGCCCTCCAGTCCGTTCTGGTTCGCCCACTGGGGAGCGAAGTCGGAATCCAGCACGATTAGCGCCGTGTTGAACGGGCGCCGGTCGCCGATGGCCACCGCCTGGCCGATCAGTGGGCTGGCCGTCTTGATCGCCGCCTCGATGTTGGCCGGGGACATGTTCTTGCCCGCGGCGTTGATGATCAGCTCCTTCTTGCGGTCCACCAGGCGCAGGTATCCGTCCTCGTCCAGCTCTCCTATGTCCCCGGTGTGCATCCAGCCGTCGGCGTCCACGGCCTCCGCGGTCTGCTCGGGACGGTTCCGGTAGCCGAGCATCACGAAAGGCGCCTTGACCAGCACCTCCCCGTCCTCGGCGATTCTGATCTCGCAGCCCGGCGCCGCCGGCCCAACGGTGCCGATCTTGACCGCGCCCGGGCGGTTGCAGGTGCCCGCCCCGCAGGTCTCGGACATGCCCCACAGCTCGGCCAGCTCGATTCCCAGGGCATGGAAGAACTCCAGCACCTCGACCGGAGTCGGGGCGGCGCCGACGTTGACTCCGGAGACCTGGTCCAGTCCGAGCATGGTCCGAATCGGAGCGAAGTACTTCTCGTCAGCCTCCGTCACCTGCGCCTCGAGGTCCTCAGGCACCGGCTTCCCGGCCTGGCGCAGCCGCACGCGCTCAAGCGAGGTGGCCATCGCCTCCTCCACCGGCTTTCGCTGCTCCTCCGGCTGTCCGGCCAGCATGGTCTCAAGCCCGGCCTTGAGCTTCTCCCAGATCCGGGGTACGGCGAAGAACCACATCGGATGGACCTGGGGCAGATAGCTCAGTATCTCCCGCGGGTTGGGACACGTCGTCACGCTGCCCGCGAAGATGACCGGGAGGTAGTGGTGGGCCATCCTCTCGGCGATGTGGGCCGCGGGGAGCCACGAGATCACGCGTCCGCCCGGCTCGAAGGTGATCATCTCCTCGGTGGCCTGCGCAGCGAACATCACGTTGTGGTGCGAGAGCTGGACCCCCTTGGGCTTGCCGGTGGTCCCCGAGGTGTAGATCAGCGTGAGCACGTCGTCAGGCTGAACCGGCTCCAGCGCCGAGGGGTCGAAGTCCGGATCCGAGCCCTCCACGTCCGCCAGCGCCACCGTGCCTTCGGGCGCCTCACCGTCGATCACGATCACGTGCTCCAGGTCCGGGAGGTTCTTGCGCGCCTCCAGCACGACCTCGAGGAACGCCTGCTCCACAATCGCCACCCGCGTTGCGGCGTCGGTGATCAGGTACTCGATCTCCTCGGCCGGGTAGGTGGTGTAGATCGAGAACGGAGTGGCGCCCAGGGTGACCGCGGCCAGATCCACCACGTGGAACTCAGGCCGGTTGCCCAGCATGATCGCCACCGTGTCCCCTCGCCCGACTCCCAGCTTGGCCAGGCCGCCGGCCAGCGCGTCGACCCGGGAGAGCAGCTGCGGCCAGGTGAGCGAGGCGCTGTCATCGGCCGTCCGCACCGCCACGATGTCCGGATGGTTGGCAGCCGTGCGGCGCAGCGCCTCGTTCAGAGTCGGCGCGTCTACCGCGCGTCCGGCCACCGGTGTGATCGTGCTGCTCTCCATGCTCTCTCCTCGACCTCGTTTCGGCTGGAAAGCGCCAGGATAGAGGCATCGGAGCCGGGCAACGTCCTGCAACAGACCTCTCCTGTTGCATGCGCCGCCGCCTTGGGATACGCTCGCGCCCGCCGGGGGCCGGAGAATCGAGAGGGGAGTCCAGATGGGGATACTGAACGCACGCAAGCTGACGCTGGCGATCGTGGCAGTCGTGGCGTCCGGTCTGGCTGCCGCACCGATGGCCAACGCCACGACCTATAACGTCAACACGACGGCGGATACCAACGCCGTGAACCCGGCGGTCGGTCCTTTGGACTCCAGCGGACACATCTCGTTGCGGTCGGCGATCGAGGCCCTCAACACGATCCCGGGCTCCCAGGACATGGTCAACGTCCCGGCGGGCACCTACACGCTCACGTCCTCTGGTGGGGCGGGGCAGGGCACGGCGGGCGAACTCGTCCTGGACGACGGGAACGGAATCACGATCTCGGGCGCCGGTTCGTCCTCGACGACCGTCGATGCCAATTTCCTTGATCGCGCCTTCGAGGAAAACACAGGGCCGGTGACCATCTCCGGACTGAAGATCAAGAACGGCCGATCAGGCGGGATCGGCAACGTCACGGACTGTCCGGCCTCACCGGCCCCCGAGGCCGACGGCGGCGGCGTGCTGGTCGACAACGGTGATCTGACGCTGACCAACGACGTCGTGACGGGCAACATCGCCCCAGGAGCAGGCGGCGGCCTGGCCGACCTCAGCTCCGACTCGCTGACCATCACAGGCACGACCATTTCCAACAACAAGGCCTGCCAGTCCTCCACGTTCCTGGGCTTCCGAGATGGTGGTGGGATCGGGCTCACCGGAGACATCCTGGCCAAGATCGACTCGTCGGTCATTTCGGGCAACTCGGCCGTGGCCGGCGGCGGTGGGCTGGACCAGCAGGGCGGAACAGCCACGATCTTCATCACGCGCTCCACGATCTCCTCCAACAGCGCGTTCAGCGGAGGCGGCGTGGCCGTCGATGGAGGCGGGACTGAGGCCACCCTGTTCGGAGACACGCTGACCGGCAACGACGCCACCAACGGCGGCGGGGGTTACGAGAACGGCGGCGCCACGGGCCACATCATCAACACGACGATCGCCAAGAACACCAGCAGCGGCCAGGGGAACGGCGGCGCCGGCATCTGGACGTCCAACGGGAGCGACATCGTCTCGTTCTCCACGATCACCGACAACACTGCCGCGAGTGGGCCCGGCAACATCTTCGTCGAGTTTGGGGAGACCTTCGCCAACCTCCACATTGATGACTCGATCGTGGCCCGCGGTCATGGAAGCGAGACTAACTGCTCGCACGTCACCTCTGAGGGCTTCAACCTGTTTGACGACACCTCGGATAACGGGGCTCAGTGCGACGCGAATGGCACGACCGACATCGTCAGCTCACCCATCCACCTCGGGATGCTGTCCAATAACACGGGCCCGACCCAGACCGAGGCGCTGCTGAATAACAGCCCGGCACTCGACGCGGCCAGCGGCAGCCTCTGCGCGACGGAGACAGTCCCGCCGAACCCGCCGCCGACCGGCGCGATTGATCAGCGGGAGGTTCCGCGGCCTCAGGGGCCGCAGTGCGATATCGGGGCTTATGAGGCGACGCCTGACCTGAATCTGAATGGGTCGGTGCAGCAGAGTCCGATTTTTGTGGGGCAGCAGGACACGGTGACGTATGTGGTTCACAACACGGCTCCGGAGGAGGCTGATGATTCGACGTTCAGCGATCCGGGCGCGGGTTTCCAGGTCAACTCGGTGAGCACCTCGAAGGGGAGCTGTACGCATACCAATCACAAGGTCGACTGTCAGTTGGGGACGATCAAGCCGGGCGGGACGGTGACGATCAAGATCCATCTCACGGGTCAGTCCAAGGGCACGATCACGCTGGATGGCGTGACGAGCACGTCGGGGGACGATCTCAACCTCGTCAACAATCGTGCCTCCGTGCATATCACGGTGAAGCCCAAGCCCAAGCCGCCGAAGCCGAA
>JBJMLC010000083.1:0-20484 GCA_045805485.1 Solirubrobacteraceae bacterium
AGGGTGGCCACCGATGCCACCCCCAGAGCGATGGCCACGGGGCTGCGTACCCCGACGGCCAGCGGCCCCACCTTCAGGCGCACGCGCTCAGTCTGAAGCCCGACGGCAGTGGCCAGGGCAAAGGCATCAAAGGACGCCATCTCCCCGAGCCACACCTTCTCGATGCCGGCTTGCTCGGCGGCCAGCGCGATCTCGATGGCCTCCTCATCCGGGCGGTCCAGCCAGTACGGCATGACCACGCCCAGCTCGGGGCTCATAGCATCGTCGTCTCGGTCGGCTGGCCCAGCAGCAGCCGCCCTGTCAGCTCCCAGGTGGTGGGATTTACCTGGAAGTGGGCCGTGGCCGTATGGGCGTCCCGGAACCGCCGCTGGAGCGGTGAGCCCTCGTAAATGGCTGAGCCGCCGCCCAGGTCGTACATGTCGCGGCACACGTCGGCTGCGGTCCTCACGGCGTGCGTGGCCGCCAGCCTCAGCCCCAGCCGCAGATCCACCGATACGGGCTCGGTCTCCGGCGCGGCCCGCCATGCCTCCTCGATGGCCGTGTAGTACAGAAGCCGCGCCGCGCGGAGCGACGCCTCCGCCTGGGCCACCGCCGACCAGGTGGCGGGGCGCTCGGCCAGGGTCCGGCTCGAGCCCTGCCCCACCTTGCCCACGGCGAGCTCGCTGAGGTCCTCGATCGCTCCCCGAGCGTTTCCCAACGCGGCCGCTGCGATCGAGAGGGCGAAGTAGGCGAAGACCGGGAAGCGGTACAGCGGGTCAGTGGACGTGGGTGCGTCCAGGAGCCAAAGGCTCCGGTGCGCAGGGACGAACACGTCCTGGGCCACCGCGTCGTGGCTCCCGGTTCCCCGCAGCCCCGTGGTGTGCCAGGTATCCACGATCTCCAGCTCACTCACGGGCAGCCCGACGACGCGGGGCACCGGGTCGCCGCCTGACTCGTCCGCGATCAGGCATCCGCCGAACAGATACTCCGAGTGCCTGATGCCGCTGCAGAAGGACCACCGGCCGCTCACCTGATACCCGCCCGGGACGGGGCGCCCCCGGCCTCGCGGCGCCCACACGCCGGCCGCGACGTTGTCCGGATCGCCGAACACGTCGACAAGGCCCTCGGCTGGAAGCCAGCCGCCGAGAAGGCTGCTGGTGGCAGCGATCGACACGCACCACCCGGCCGATGCGTCACCCTCGGCGACGGTCTCGGCGCATCGCAGCGTCACCTCCGGAGGCGCCTGCGGCGCGCCGACGGTGGCCGGGGCGCCGGCTCGGAACAGGCCTGAGGAGCGCAGCCGGCGGACGAGCTCATCCGGCAGGCTCCGCTCTCGCTCTATGTCAGGACCCAACCCCCGGGCCAGCTCACGGAGCTCCTCCGCGGCGCGTTGGAGACCCTGGGGGGTGATGTCGGCCTGGGCGGCAGGGGTGGCCATCGGAGAGCGGAGCAGTTCAACTGCTTTACCGGTTCAATATCTTTACCGGTTCCCCCGGAGGATGTCAAGCGCGGCGCTGATCAGGACGTGGCCGGCCCGGGCTGGGCCGGCGCCTTGGGCTGGGCCGGTGCCTCCGAGGCAGCCGGCGCGGTGGCACCAACCACCTGAAGCATCTCTGCCATGGCCGCCTGTACGCCGGCCGTCAGGATGTCGACGTCGCTGGAGCTGTCGTAGTCACCCGTGACCCCGAAGTACAGGCCCCCGTCGTAGGAGAAGATGGCGATGGAGATCCTCACGGAGCCGATCAGCGGAACGAAGGGGAACGACTCGAGCATCCGGCGGTCCAGGGTTTGGAGGGGCTTCTGCGGACCCGGCACGTTGGTCACCCCGGTCTGGACGCCCAGGGAGGGCGACCGGGCGGCCAGGCGCCCGCCAAGCGCCAGCAGCATCGGCGGGGCAAACCCTGACAGTGAGGTGAGGACCTCGCCGGCCACAGCCTGCTTGGAGTGCTTGAGACCATCCATCTGCTCGCGGACGCGCTGCAGACGCTTCGCCGGATCCGCGATCCCCACCGGCAGCTCCGCGAACATGGCCGAGACGCGGTTGTTGTACACCCCGCGCTCTCCGGGCCGGCGCACCGAGACGGGGATCAGGGCGCGGATGCTGCGACCGTCAACCTCCTCCCCGCGGCTGTTCAGCAGGTCGCGCAAGCCGCCTGAGACCAGTGTCAGCACGACGTCGTTCACGGTGCCGCCCAGCGCGGACCGGATGGCCTTAACGTCGCTGAGATGGACGTACGCGCAGCTCCAGGTGCGGTGAGGACCCACCGGGCCGGTCAGGGAGGAGCGCCCCGGTGGTCGCAGCAGACCTCCCGCAGAGGCCATGGCCCGGACTACCTCACGGCCCTGGCTCAGGGTGGCCCGGGGACGCCGAGCGCTCGCGCGGATGACCCTCACCCCCTCCGACGGGTTCATCACCTGGTGGGTCAACGTCCTCAGAACGAGCTCCAGGTCCCTCGGCTCGGGCCCCGGTTCCCAGCGCACCGGGGTCCCCCCGCCGGGAACCTCATCGAACATGACCGTCATCAGGTCGGTGGCCGACACCCCGTCCACCATGCAGTGGTGGACCTTGGACAGCAGGGCCCAGCGGTTCTTGGCGAGCCCCTCCAGCATCCAGATCTCCCACAGGGGCTTCTGCCGGTCCAGATGGTGAGCGAAGATGCGGGCGGCCGTCCGGCGCAGGATGTCGTCCGTCCCCGGGGCGGGGAGCGCGCTGTGGCGGAGGTGGTAGGTCAGGTTGAAATGCGGGTCATCGACCCACACCGGCCGTCCCAGCCCCAGTGGGACGAACCGGACCTTCTGGCGGTAGCGAGGGACGGCATCAAGCCTGGAGGCCACCATGTCCTCCAGGCGCTCAAACGGCGGTGCGGGTCCCTCGAAGATGCTCAGCCCACCGATGTGCATGGGGTTGTTCGGCCCCTCGATGTGGAGGAACGAGGCGTCCATGGGGCTCATCCAGTCCACGGCGGTCACTCCTTCTCGTCATCCAGGATCTGGCTCAGGACGCGGTAGACGTTTCGGTTCACCGACATGCCGGTGTGGCTCGAGTCGACCTCCACGTGGCGCGCCCCGGGATCCAGACAGGCCTCCCAGGACACAATCCCGTCCGTCCGTGAATACACGGCCACCGCCCGCACGTCCTCCGCCAGCGGAGCTCCCAGGTCCCTCCGGTAGGCCGCGCAGCACTCGCCGTCGGCGCACCGGCTGGAGAAGAGCCCGGGGAGCCCAATATCCCCCAGGCGGGCCACCGACCTGACCGCGTTCATCACTCCCGGCCCCACCTGCAGCGGCGCCAGAACCGGCGAACCCAGCATGACCAGGGTGCTCACCAGGTCCGGATGGCGCACGGCCACGACTCGAGCCAACTCGCCTCCCCGACTCTGCCCAACCAGGACCACGCGCCGACCGGAGCGGTCGGCCAGCCTCCCCAGCCGCTCCTCGATCCGCCCGGTCACGCGCTCGCCGCAGTCGACATTCAGCCGGATCCCGGCGGTCGCGGTCCGCGAGCCCCGGCGGATCAACCATCCTCTGAGAACGGCCAGCGACTGATCGCCGGCCATGAAGCCCGGCACCAGCAGCACCGGGGGTGCGTCTGGGCAGCGCCGCGGACGGACGAATTCGCGATCCGTGGCCAGCCGCGCCAGCTCCAGGCCGTAGCGGAGCTCACCACGCAGCGGCAGGTCTGGCGCTACACCCAGCGCGGAGGCCGTGGGCATGGCGGGCAAGCTTAGAGCAGCCGCTAACCCCGGGCCGAGACGCTAGCCCCCGGCGGGTGATTCGAGCACCTGGTTGACCAGATCGGTGTCCAGATACTCGGTCATCTCGCGCACCGTGCCGTCCGCCAGGCGAAACACGTAGCAGTACGTCTGGTTGTAGGGGCGACCGGATTTGGTCATCACCTCGCCGCGGGCCTCCACGACCACCACATCGTCCTCGGCCACGATGCGGGTGGCCTGAGCGCGGTAATCGTCGGCGAACTGCTTGAACAGGGGCCGCATGAGCTCCGTGATCACGCGCCGCTTGCCCTCGTACGTGCCAGACCAGGGGGAGCTGCCGGCCACCGTCCAGCGCACGTCATCGGCCAGAGCATCCATGAACGGTTGACCGTTGCCGGCGGCCAGCTCCTCGAACACGGCCGACATCAGCTGCTTGTTCTCCTCGGCGGGCACGGGGCAAGCCTATGGATGTTTGCCCGGCGACTCAATCGCCCTGATGGGTGATTTGGCTAGGGAACGGCCACCGGGGCGATGTGCGTGGCCGCCCAGCACTGCTTCCCACCCTTGCAGTGCCTGAGCGTGTTCACGTCGTTGTGCAGTTGCAGGAGAGTCAGCGGCGGGAGCTCGCCGGCGATGTTGTTGAGCTCGAATGGGTCCCTGCGAAGGTCGTAGAACTCCAGCTCACCGTCGGAGTACTCCACGTAGAGAAATTCGCGGGTCCGGAGGGCCTCATACGTGGTCGGCTGCCCGCTGGCCGGCTGTTGGAAGTCTGGATCGGTGATCTGCTTCCGCGGCGCCCGGTGCTCCACCAGCATCGCGTTGCGCCAGATCCCCGTGGCGTGGCCATGCAGCAACGGCAGGAGGCTGTGCCCATCCCCCCGGATGGTCGTTCCTCCGACATCCGTGAAGGTCTTGGCCAGATCGATGTTCTCCGCCGGCAGCGGCGTCGTGCTTCCGGGTTGGACGCCCGGACCCGTCACGACCAGGGGGACGTGGATGTCGCTGTTGAACGCTGTCAGCTTGCCGGGCATCAGGCGGTACTGGCCCGTGTGGAGGCCGTTGTCCGAGCTGAACACCACGTACGTGTCACGGGCCACACCATTGGCCCTGAGCGCCTGCTGGATCTGTCCGATCAGGCGGTCCACGGCCTCCACCGACTGGGCCCGCCGGCGGTAGGTGACGTTGATCTTGTGGATCTGACCACTCGTGAGGGGCGGGTGGGTGACCAGCCACAGGGGAGCCTGCGAGGGCAGTACGTCGAAGTTGGGCGGCCTGGGGGCCAGCAGGCCGGGAAAGTCGTGGGCGTTCCGGGGTGCCGGAACGTATGGCTTGTGGGGTGCGAAGGTGGCCAGCTCCAGAAAGAACGGCTGATGTCGCTGAGTGGCCAGATTGATGAACTGCGTTCCCCTCCGGGCCAGAACGTCGGTCAGGTAATCCGAGGGGTCGTGGCCGAAGTGCTGGAGGGTGCCGTCGGCGTTCAGGATGTAGTTGAACTCCGGGTAGCCCCAGCCCGCCACGTCCCATTCGTTCCAGCCCGGGGGGACGTAGGTGGCCGGGACGTCTGCCGCCGCACCGTCCTCGTGGCGGCCCCCGAAGGGCAGGTACCCGTTCAGGTACTTGCCCATGAGCGCTGTGAGGTACCCCACGCGCTGGAGCGCGATCGCGAATGTGTGAAGCTCCTCTCCCCGGTTGTAGAAGGCTCGGTAGCCGCCGCCCGCAGCCCCGGTGTTGCCGTACACGTGGGTGTTGTGGGGAAACCGCCCGGTGAGGATCGACGCCCGGGACGGACAGCACAGCGAGTCCGAGACGAAGTAATTCCGGAACGTCATCCCGTCTAGCTCCAGGCTCCGCACGTGGGGCATGAACTTGAGCAGGTCCATCGACAGATCGTCGGTCAGGACGAAGACGATGTTCGGTTGCCGGACCGTGGCGGCGCTACGCCTCCGTCCGGCCGCATGCCCCTGTGCGGGCGCGGCGTGGGGCCGGTGGGCCCGGACGCTTGGCACCAGGAGCACCATCCGGTATGAGTCCGGGCTGCTGCTTCCACATCCGCCGGCCAGGAGGGCCACGGCCAGCATGGCTCCCAGCGACGCCCTGGCCATGACACGCCGGTGTCGCCGGTTCCGACGGATGATCCCTGCCACTTTCCTAGCCACGCCGTGCCCGGTTACGGGGTGGCTCCTGGCGCGGCCGGCGCGTCCTCCGGGCTGGGGGAAGGCACGATCTCGATGGCCTTGCCGTCGCGAAACCTGGCGCGGCGGGCCCTGTCAGCGTTGCTCTGAGCCATCTCAGGTCCAGCGTACAAGCCATGCCTTCGGTCGCGCTAAACGCCGTTTCCTGGGCGATGGCGCACGCCCGGGGCGCTAGCCGCGGCGCATCAGCCGGCCGACGGCGGCCATCAGCTCGTCGGTCTTGGGACCCCGCTCTGGCTCGGCGGCGCCCATCACGCAGTGGTGAGCGTGCCCATCCAGGAGGCCCAGCGCCACCTTGTCAAGGGCGGCCTGGACAGCCGAGATCTGGGTGAGGATGTCGATGCAGTACCGGTCGTCTTCGACCATGCGCTGCAGGCCGCCGACCTGTCCCTCGATCCGGCGCAGGCGGTTGACGAGCTGGTCCCGGCTGGCCGAGTACGGCCGCTCTTCAGGAGCCGAGACCGGGGATCCATCCGACGAGGCACACGAGCTCATCCCCTGAGGATAGCAATTACCCCCCAGGGGTATACTCCCAGTGTATGGACGTCGTGTGGCATGCCCTGCGTGACGCCTTCCTGATGGCCTGGGAGGTTTGGTGGGCGCTCGTGCTGGGGTTCTTCATCTCTGCCGTGGTCCAGGCCTGGGTGCCCCGGCGGCGGATCGAGAGTGCCCTGGCCGGCGGCGGAGTCCGCCAGCTGGGCACGGCCACCGGGCTGGGGGCCGTCTCCTCCTCCTGCTCCTACGCCGCGGTGGCCATCGCCAAGAGCCTCTTTCAGAAGGGCGCCTCGGCCGCGTCGGCCCTGGCCTTCCAGATTGCCTCCACCAACCTGGTGTGGGAGCTGGGGCTGGTCCTCTGGGTTCTGATCGGCTGGCAGTTCACGCTCGGTGAGTACCTGGGCGGGATCGTGATGATCGGATTGATGGCCCTGCTTCTCCGGCTGTTTGTGTCCCCAAGGCTGGAGGAGTCCGCACGCGATCACGCCCAGCGGGCCGACTCAGGACACCAGCACCACTCAGCAGGGACCGACATGAGCCTGCGGCGGCGCCTGAGGAGCTCTGAGGCATGGGCAGACGTGGCTTACAACTTCCGCGGCGACTGGAAGATGACCTACAAGGAGGTCGCGGTCGGGTTCCTGCTCGCCGGCCTGGTGGCCCAGGTCGGCAACGGCGCGCTGCACAGCATCTTCCTCACCGGGTCCCCGCCCGCGGTTCAGGCCGTGTGGGGGGCATTCATCGGCCCGGTCATCGCCGTGCTCAGCTTCGTCTGCTCGGTGGGGAACGTGCCCCTGGCCGCCGTTCTGTGGAGCGGGGGCATCAGCTTCGCGGGTGTGATGGCGTTCATTTTCGCGGACCTGATCGTCCTCCCGATCATTGCCATCTACCGCAAGTACTACGGTGTTCGCTTCGCCCTCCGGATCACGGCGGTGATGTTCGTAGCTATGGTCATCGCGGCTGTTCTCGTGGACGGCGCCTTCAGTGCCCTGGGCCTGGTCCCGCAGGGCGCCAGGCCAACCCGAACCGACATCTTCAGCGCCCTTGCCGTCAACTACAAGCTCTTCCTCAACGTGACCGCGCTACTGCTCTTCGTCGCGCTGTTCTGGCTGACCGCTCGCCGGGGGGCCACCGACCCGGTGTGTGGAATGAAGGTCGAGCGCCGCAAGGCACTCGCCAAACGGCTTGGGGCGACGACGTTCCACTTCTGCTCGGAGCACTGCCTGCATCAGTTCGAGGCCGCCCCCTACAGGTACCTCCACCGGCGTAGACGGAGCGGTCCTCAGTGGGCTGTCGGGCACCACGACCCCGCCCCGGAGGACGAGCCTGGGCAAGTCAGACCAGTCCTGACCAGGACAAGGTGACCGCTCACCCGCCCGGCTCCGTACTCCCCGGTGCCACGGGCGATGGAGGTCATTCCCACGGCGTCTCCCCCGACGCCGATCGCCGCAAGCTGGCCATCGCGCTGGGGCTCATAGTCGCGTTCATGGCGGGCGAGGTCGTGGCCGGGATCGTCTCCGGATCGCTCGCGCTGCTCTCAGACGCCGCCCACATGCTCACGGACGCCGGCGCGATCGGGCTGGCTCTGCTGGCCGCCCATCTGGCCGCGAAGCCGGCGCGGGGTCAGCTGACGTTTGGCTTCAAGCGGGCCGAGATTCTCTCCGCCCAGTTCAACGGCGCCACCCTGCTCGTTCTGGCCCTGCTGATCATCTACGAGGCCATCCGCCGGCTCGTCCACCCGCCGACCGTGCACGGTCTGACCGTCCTGGTCGTGGCCCTGGCCGGCATCCTCGTCAACCTGGCAGCGGCCTACACGCTGTCCCGCGCCCACCGGCGCTCGATGAACGTGGAGGGGGCCTTCCAGCACATCGTCACCGACCTGGCGGCGTTCATCTTCACGGCTATCGCCGGGGTCATCATCCTGGCCACGGGCTACGGCCGGGCTGACGCCATCGCCTCGCTGCTCGTGGCTGGAATCATGCTGAGCGCGGCCTACTCGCTGCTCAAGGCCAGTGGCCGGGTCTTTCTGGAGGCAGCCCCAGAGGGCCTCGACCCTGACGAGATCGGGCACGCCCTGGCCGCGCAGCCGGGCGTGGTCGAGGTCCACGACCTGCACGTCTGGGAGGTGACCTCGGGATTCCCCGCCCTGTCCGCCCACGTTCTCGTGGGGCCACGGAACGACTGTCACGAGCTGTCGCGCAATCTCAAGCTGCTCCTGCACGAGCGGTTCGGGATCGACCACACGACGCTCCAGGTCGACCATGACCGCACGCGCCTGCTGGCGATAGAGGTCCCTCGGAAGCCGTAGGCCCTCCGTTCGCCGACCGCCGCTCCGGGGATACTGCGCCTCGGTGCCGCTCGACAACGTTGAGATCGTCAGCCGGCTGTATGAGGCCTGGGGCCACCAGGATTTCCCCGGCCCCCTGGAGCTGTTGGATCCCGAGGTTGAGTACGTCAACCCGCCGGGAGCGGTTGAACCAGGCGTTCGCCGTGGGATCGAGGCGTTCAGCGATGCGGCGCTGAAGGTCCTGGACGGTTGGGAGTGGTGGAACATGGAGCCCGAGCGGTTTACGCCCCATGGCGACCAGGTGGCCGTGGTCGTTCGGTACAGCGCCCGGGGGCGCACCAGCGGCCTCGAGGTGGAGGGGATCGAGTCGGCCCTGTTCACGCTCCGTGGCGGAAAGCTCATCCGTTATGAGTGGTTCCACGGCGCCGACGACGCGGAGCGCGCGCTGGGTCGCAGCCCCTGAGGTCCTCAGGGGTTCTTGAGCCTGCCCCAGCGGTTCGGCGCACCGACTGTCGATTGTGGCGGCTCGCACCGTGGTAAGAAGGTGGGGTCCGCCACCAGCCGCCGACACAGAGCGGCCTCCCGCCTATGCGGCTTCCAGGGGTCGTCCCCCACCGGTGAATCTACCCTCGCCGCGCTGGCGCCACACTCCGAGGCGGTCAAGGCGGTATGCCAGCCGCTACGAGGTGCTTGCCGGTCCGGTGCTGCCGGTGACGCGGCATCCATGATTCATTGGCTGCCCAGGTCCCCGAGTGGTTCGAGCACGAACACCTCGACCGCCAGGTCGGGGTCGATGTGGTTGTCGCTCATGAATCCGATCACTCTGCGGCCCGTCAGCTCCTCGATCTCGAGCCTGACGTCCTTCTCCATGACGCTTTGCCAGAGTCTGCGCAGATCGAGCACTGCCGCTCCTTCGCCGGCATCCGCGAGGGTTCGCTCGCCACGGGTGAGGCTGTCCTGGAGTACGACGAAGATGCCGTTGTCGCCGATTGTGGTCTTCGCCTTCGTGGGACCGCGGCCGGTCGTCCGAGCGAGCGCCTGAACTACGGTATTTGCGATCTCAGCCGCGAGTTCGCCGTCGGACCGCCAGCCTTCAGGACGGATCATGTCCGGCCGCGGTTTGATGCGGGCACAGGGGGTCATGAGATCCCCCTTTCCTGATCGTCCCCCGGCCGGGCCGACCGGGACACTCCCATAGCAAGTAGTTCGAGTGTCCTCACTTTTGGCTCCGTGTCAAGGGCCCCGATCCACCAATGCAGTTGAAGAGGGCTCCCGCAGCTGAGCCTTACCCGGCCTCAGCTGGTGGCGAGCCGCCCGTCACTGAGCAATCGCACCGTCAAGCGCGCATCCAGGCGCTGGTGCACGGGATCTCGCAGCGACCAAGCGAGGAGCCACAACGCCGCCTTGTGATCTCGAGGCAGCCGAGCACCGTCGATGAGGTCCTCCACGCACGCGAAGGGCATCCCCTGCTCCATCATGTCCTCGACCTGCTCGCTGCCGCGGTCGAACGAGAGTGGCGCGGGCGTCTGCATCTCCGCGCATCCTTTCTGAGTCCCGCAAGCTGCACGTGGCCGCACAGGTCGCAGTCCCTCTGGTGGACTAACGGCTTAGCACAGATCGGCCCGCGACGCGACCCTGACACCGCTCTTTGCGAAGGAAAGGACGGCTCGCACGAACGTGGCTCTCATGCATCGGGCTATCGGCTCCCGCCCCGGACGCGCGTGAGCGCCGCGGCTGAGGCGATCCGCTGGCGCGCGGTCATCGAGCCGATGGTCTTACTTTCGCCCAGCCCGAGGTGGGCGAGGAATCCCCGCGATCGGACTTGGCCCCACTGTCGCTGGCTGAGGAGCAGCTCCCCGATCGTCATTCGGTCGATCTCCCAGCGTGAGCTCAGGATCACCTCGGCCGCAGTCAGCTCATCCGCCGCTACCCGGCGCTTGAGCTGAGCTCGCGCGCTTCGCACGCGGTTGGCTCGCTCCAAGGCCTGAAGCCGCTGAGCACCGTCGATGGTCCTCCCTGGAGCATTCATCACGCCTCCACGATGCCGCCATGGTCGGGCGGCTGTAGCAGGTTGGACCGTCTAACCCGAGAGGCTGCCAGCGGGAATGAGCTACAACAGGGCTCAATAACCTCAGCGCCTCCGTTGGGGTCGCTCCGGACTCACTCATTCCCAGCGGCGGCGACCGCGTATCCGGTAAGCCAGAGCCTACGCCCGCAACTCGCTAAGTCAAGACCGCGCCAACCGATCGAAGCTGGATACCCCGCATTATCCGATGAGGCCCTGCGTGCGCGACCTCGGTTCACGCTGACGCCTCGGTCTCGGAGCCGTTGGGTGCCTCTGCCGGATGGCGGTGCCGGCGGAACATCTCCTGGACCCATCGGTAGCCGCGGCGTTTGCGCAGCCGCGCGCGCAGCTGCTCGACCGGCGCAGGCATACGTTCGATGGTCACGTAGGCCTCGGACGGGAGCACGAGCGGATAGAGAAGCGCGGCGGCGGTGAGGTCTGCGACGCTGAAGCCGTCGCCTACGAGGTAGTCGTTGGCGCCGAGTTCTGCCTCGAGGCGGTCGATCGCGGCGATCACCTTCATGCGCGCAGCCTCCGAGGCATCGTCGCTGCGCGCGCGGTAGCGCAAGCCCGTTAGCGTGCTCGCACACGTCGCGCCCGCTGGCCCCATGAGCCGAAATGCCTGTGGCGCCGCCTTCGCCCCGAGCTCTGCAAAGCGTTCGCGGTCGCGCCCCAGCTCGTGGAACACGAACCGCCTGATGTACGGGCCGAGCTCCTCGTCGAACCACTCCTCGAGCGCGAGCGCCCGCCGGCGCTGCGCGGGAGCACGCGGGTACAGTGGTGGCTCGGGATGGCGCTGCTCGAGCGCCGCGATGATCGCCGTTGAGTCGCCGATCCGCTGGCTACCAAGGTCGAGCACGGGGACTGTGTAGTGGCGCCCGCGCGTCAGCCACAGCGCGACCGGGATATGCGCGCCTGGCACCAGTGCGCGCAGGCGGTGCGGGATCGACTTGTAGTCGAGCGCCCAGCGCGCCTTCTCACTGTAATGCGAGATCGTGATGTGCCAGAGCGTGGTGCGGGGCGCGCTTGCCATACCAACTGGGGCTCGCGTAGTCGGGGAGACAGGATTTGAACCTGCGACCGCCCGGCCCCCAGCCGGGTGCGCTACCAGACTGCGCCACTCCCCGTGGCTTGGTTCATTCTAGGGGCGCGGAGCGACCGGGAGCTCAAATCCCCGCGTACACCGCCTGCTCCATCGCAAGCCCCGCCTCGACGATCGCCGCGTCGTAGAAGGGCAGCACCTGCGTCAGGAACACGCACGCAATATCGGATGCCGGGTCGATCCAGTAGTAGCAATTCATCAGGCCCGACCAGTCGCCGCTGCCGGCGCGGCGCATACCGGGGAGGTCTTCGGCGAAGAGATGCAGACCCAGCCCGAATCCCTGGGCGAACGGCAGCGGCGGCACGTCATTGGCCAGCTCGGGCATCTCGGACTTGATCCCGTCCGGCAGTGAGACCCCCTTGAGATGGTCGGTGAACATCAGTTCCACCGTTTCACGACGGAGGACCCGCTCACCACCGAGCTCACCTCCGTTCAGCAGCGCCGCCATGAACCGCGCGTAGTCACCGGCCGTGCTGTACGCGCCGTGGCCGGCCGGCCAGAACTCGGGCTGTACCACCGGAGCCTCCATGTCCATGACCGCGAGGCCGCCGTCCGGGGTGCGGGCGTGGATGGCCATCATCCGCGAACGCTGCTCCTCGCTCAGCGAGAAAGTGGTGTCGGACATCCCAAGTGGCGAGAAGAGGTGTTCCTTGAGATAAGAGTCCAGATCCTGGCCGCTCACCGACTCGATCACCTGGCCGAGCCAATCGGTGTTGATCCCGTAGTTCCACTCCGTACCCGGGTCCGCAACCAGGGGCGCACCTAACCCGGCGCGCAGACCGCTGAACGGGTCGGGCAGCCCGGTGAGCTCGAGGTAGCGCAACAGGTTGGCGTTTGAGAAGCCATACCCGTGGCCGGCGGTGTGCGTCATCAACTCCGCGACCGTGGCCTGCCGGACCGGCGCCCGTAGGCGAGGTTGGTCGCCGTCGAAGCCCTCGAGCACCTTCAGCTCCCCAAAGGCCGGAATGATCGCGGCGACCTCCTGCTCGAGGTCGAGCTTGCCCTGCTCGACGAGTTGGAGCGCACCGGCGGTGGCCAGCGCCTTTGTCATCGACATCAGCCGGAACATCGTTGCGGTCGTGACCGGCCCTTCCTCATCGATGCGGAGCTTTCCCGCGGTGGCCTGAACGACGTCTCCATCAGGGCCCGTCTGGGCGAAAACAGCCCCCGGGACGACTCCGTCGGTGGCAGCTCGTTCCAGGATCTCCTCGACACCACTTGCCAGTCCCACGCTCATGGTCTTCTCCTCCGGTCGATCGCCGATGCTCTTCGCAGAGCGGGCGACGGGAGTCGAACCCGTTCCGAGAGCTTGGAAGGCTCTAGTGCAACCGTTGACACCTCGCCCGCGTCCGACAGGATGTTATCCGCGGCTCAGGGTCCGCGACTCAGGGTCCGGCGACGGGTCGGCGCTCCTCCGTCGGCACCTCTCCGTCCCGCGTGAGATCGGGCGGGGGCCAGCGACCCGTCCAGTTATCCAGCGCCCCGTCGATGGTCAGGACGGAGCCGGAGAAGGCGGGACCGAGGGGCGAGGCCAGCAGACCGACCAGCCACCCATACTCCTCCACCTCGCCCAGGCGCTGGACCGGGACGGTCTGACCCGCCCGGCGCCAGAGCTCGGCCGGGTACTTGCGCAGCGACTCGGTGGCAAAGCGGCCCAACGCGATCGCGGACACAGCAACCCCGTCGTCGGCCCACCGCTCGGCCAGCTCACGCGTCAGGGCCTCCACGGCCGCCCTGGCAACTCCGGTGTGAGCCATGGCCGGCATGCCGTGGTGGGGTGACACCGTGACGTTGACAATCGTCCCGGCCCCGGCTTCCCGCATCGCGAGCTCGTACGCCGCCTGGCACATCTGGATCGTGCCCTCGACGTTCAGCCGCTGGACGGCTCGCCATCCCTTTGCCGTGATGTTCTCGGCGGGAACGAAATATTGGCCGCCGGCGTTGTTCAGGAGGAAATCAAGCCGGCCGTGCCGCTCCAGGGTGGCGCCGACGATTGCCCGCGCTCCGTCCGGGCCGCGTACGTCGCCGGCCACGTGGGAGCACCGCTCCCCCATCTCCGCTGCGGCGGCTTCGAGGACCTCGGCTCGTCGCCCTGCGATGACCACCTCCGCGCCGCAGCGGGCCAGCTCAACCGCGGCGGCCTTCCCGAGGTTGGTGCCTCCCCCAGTCACGATCGCCACCCGACCCTCCAGCAGGCCGTCGGCGAACACGCGAGACGGATCCACCCTGCCTACTCCCCCATGACCTTGATCACGAGCCGCTTGGACCGCCGACCGTCGAACTCGCAGTAGAAGATCTGCTGCCACGGGCCGAGGTCCAGCTCACCATCCGTCACGGGAACGATCACCTGGTGGTGCACCAGCAGGTTCTTGAGGTGGGCGTCTCCGTTGTCCTCACCGCCGCGGTGATGGCGATAGTCGCCGGGGCTGGGAAGCAGCTCGCGGGCGACGTCGCCATCCGACTCCTTCCAACTGGGCGGCGCCAGCTTGTCCAGCCACTCCAGCGCGTCGGCCTGGATCCCCGGCTCGTCATCGTTGATCCACACCGCGGCCGTGATGTGCATCGCAGCCACGAGCACCATCCCCTCGGCGATTCCCGCCTCCCGAACAGCCTCCGCCACATCCTCGGTGATCCGCACGAACTCACGCCGCTGCTCGGTCCGGAACGTGCGGTAGACGGTGTGGGATTTCAAGCAGGGGAGCCGGGATTCGAACCCGGATTCGCGGTTTTGGAGACCGCGCGCATAACCATTAACTCACTCCCCTTTGGTGTATTGAATTACCAGAACTCTGTCTTAGTCCACCGGGAGCCTGCGAGGGCCTTCATCCTAGCTATCGCGCCTGCGTCGCTTCCGTCTGCGGCGACCCGGAACATATGTTCCCTAATGTCGCGGACGGAAGACAACTTTCACTCGGTGAAGGCGCTGGCAGAGATGGGGCTGAGCGATTACCAGATCGCGGCCCGCACTGGTGTCAACCGATCAACGGTGCAGCGCTGGCGACACCGAGATCACCCTCCCTACGCCAGGCTCGGTGTCTCCGATGCCGACGCATGGCGCGTTGAGGAGCCCGCGGCGTATTGCTACCTCCTCGGCTGCTATCTCGGCGACGGGCACGTGACCCACCGTCCTCCGGGAACGTGGGCGCTCCGGATCGCATGCGACCAGCTGTACCGACACATCATCGACGAGATCATGGCGGCGCTTGCGGCGACCTTTCCGGGCCGACGACCGACGCGCTTCGCATCCTCCTCAGGCGCTTCGGATGTGGTGGCAATCTGCCATCCCGCGGTTGGCGCGGCCTTCCCCCAGCACGGCCCAGGACGCAAACACCTTCGTCCAATCGTCCTGACCGACTGGCAGCTGAGGCTGACCCATGCGCATCCCGGTGCGCTCATCCGCGGTCTCATCCATTCGGACGGGTGCCGTGTCTTGAATCGTTTCAAGACCAAGCTGCCAAGCGGGCGGGTCGCCGAATACTCATACGTCCGCTACTTCTTCAGCAACTTATCCGAGGACATCAGACGCATCTTCGCCGACCACTGCGGACTCCTGGACATCCGCGTGACGCAATCCAATCATCGGAACCTGACCGTCTCGCACCGAGACAGCGTGGCCGTGCTGGAGGAGCTTGTCGGGCCCAAGACCTGAGCGCGCGCGGCACGACCGATGCGGGCGGAGGGACTCGAACCCCCACGGGCTTTCGCCCACGAGCTCCTAAGGCTCGCGTGTCTTCCATTCCACCACGCCCGCCGCGGGACCACGATTGTATGCGGGCGCCTGGTTCCCGGGCTAGGGGATGGCACGAGAAATGAGCCCGGCCAGCCGCCATAGTGCTGCACGCGGACCCGTGAGCTTGTATGTTGCGCCACATGCCGCAGGGGCGGAACGTCACCCCCGGATACACGGTCATCTATCCGAACCGGGAGAAGGCCGGGTCGAAGCTGGTCAAGGTGATCGTCTGCGTCCTGCTGCTGGTCTCCGCGGCGCTGATGCTGGCCATCACGGTCGGCGGCTGGTCCAAGCTTGAGGGCCTCAAGCCCGTCGACTTCATCTGGGCCGTCATCTACGTGATCATGGCCTTCTACATCATGACCCGGTGGAACCGGGGCCTGCTGCCGATCGCCGCCGCGCTGGCCATCCTGCTTCTGATCACCGCGACGATCGCCGGACTGGGGGCTTCCGGAACAAGCTGGTTCGACCGCCACAGCTACGGATTCGGCCCCGCGGACTCCCTGTTCGGCGGCACCGGGTTTAGCCCGGACACACTCGGGGCGCTCACGATCCTGCTCATTCCAGTCCAGGGGCTCCTGATTGTGTTCTGCGCGATCGGGTTCGCCCAGGGCTGGAACGTGGAGCTCGAGGTGCCGATCGAGGAGGCCCGGCGGCGCGGATACAACCCGCCAGCCACACCTCCGGCGCAACCCGCGAGCGCTTAAGAACCGCGCTCGCACCGCCCGGCGCCGAGCTGGTCTGAGCTGAGACTGACCTGACACTGACAGGACGGCCGTTCGCGCTTAGTCTCCGGACGATCCGCTAACCAGCGGTGCGCTCACATGGACACGGACGACAGCGACACGACCTCCCAGGCATCGGCCACCGCCACGACGAGCGCCGATGGCCTGGCTCAGGAGCCAGACGGGTCGACGGATCAGCTTGACGCCACCGCCGCCGTGGTGGATTCACGCGAGACCAACGCCCGGGTGAAGTTCGACCGGGTTCTTGAACTGGAGCTGGCCGTCGTCGTGGCGGGGAGGCCCTCCTACGCCGTGACGATCCGCCAGGCGGTTCCTCAACTCCACATGGCCAAGGTGCAACCGGGCGCAAGGGTTCTCGCCAAGGTCCACCCAGCGAGCCCCTCGATCGTCTGGCTTGACCTCGTGAATAGCTGATGAAGGGCGACTCAGCCGCCGACGGCGTGCGCCGACTCTTCCGAGCCGCCTCCGTTCGCTGAGCCGTCAGGCGTCCGGTCCCGGTAGACCTGGATCACGTAGTCACCCACGCGATCGAAGACCACGCGCAGGTGCCGGAAGTAGGTGGCTCGGCTGACGTGCAGAGTCTCGGCGACCTGCTCGTGGGTTGTCGGCTCGTCCAGGTACCGCCGCCGTAGGATCTCGGCCAGCAATTGCTCCTCCGGCTCTCGTCCGAATGCGCCCTCCGCGGCGTCGACGATCAGGGCCCGGACGGACTCCGCCCGTTCTCGAGGGCTCCCGCCCACGGCCAGGGGGCTGCGGGCGAGCTCCAGTGGCCGGTCGATGTTCCGGAGCGCCTCCTTGACCGCGTCCGTGGTCACATCTCCGGCCGGAGTTGGGGCCGCGTCCGGAGATGGCTCGCTCAGGCGCAGCCCGAGCTCCGAGTACACGGTGGTTCGGTGCGCGGCCAGCAGACCGCCCTCGCCGTAGTCCAGGAGATAGCAGTCGCGGTGACGGCCGTCGAACTCGACCGTCAAATCATCGAGCTTCGTGGCCTTGACCGTTTCCGCAAACGCCACCGCGGCGGGGTTCTCCCGATCGATGGGCAGGTAGGCGTAGTGCGGATTGGCCAGCCCGCAGCGCACGATGGCCGCGCCGTTCATCACTGCCAGGACGCGTGAGCTCTGTTTGCCGTGGCCCTCGGTCAGGTCAAGGGAATCACGCCAGACGAGCACGTTGCCATCGGGATGCGCGCGACGGGCATGGGCCAGCCACGGCCCCAGAATCGGGTCGGCCTCGGCCGCCGGCGGGGCGTTGCCCGGCGTGACAAAGATGCATATGCCGGCTGCCTTGTCCTCGGCGTCGCGGGCCACGAGCGCGCATGAAGGCGCCTCGCTGACCAGCTTGGCGGTCGTCTTCAGCCACTCCACGGCCTCTACGTTGGCGGCCTCGCTGCCCTCGATGAGATTCGTGATGTCCACCGGCCGGACGTCGTCGGCGCGTAATCCGCCGGCCGCCTGTCCGCCCAGGCCCCACCGCAACGTCTCGTTCTCCACCAGCTCCGCGAGGTCAGGGACCAGTCCCACGGCGCCCGCGGCCGCCCGGGCGTAGAGGTGATCGACGATCCTCCGGCGCAGCTCACGCTCGCGCTCCGGCCTGAGCGTTCGCACCTGGGCGAGCAGGCCCTCACGCACCAGGTCGTGGAGTGCGACGCCCCCATCGACGACCTCGGCGAACGTGCAGGAGCGCAGCCAGTCCATCGCGGCCTGCCCGTCGACTCCGGGGAGCACCTCGCTGAGCATCGCGGCGTCTGCCCGCCTGGCGATGGCGGCCACCATGGCCACGTCGCTGGGAATCGAGTCGAGCTCCCCGTCGGTCAGTCGGCGCAGGAGCAGCTCCGCCAGCTCGGGGTTGTCCTCCAGCTGGCGCGGACGCCAGGCTCCGCTGCCTCGCAGGGCGTCGGCCCCGATGCTCAGAGCCAGCGGAAATCCGGCCGACCAGGCGATCAGCTGGTAGGCGGGCTCATCGTCGTTGATGCCCTCTCGGCGCAGGAGCTCCCGGCCGTCCTCAGCGGGCAGCGGCCGTAGCTCGTCGGAGATGACCATCCGCTCCCAGCCCCCCTGAAGCCAGGCGGCAGAGGGCGCGGAGCGCCCCGCAATCACAACCGCGCTGCCCTCCGGGAGCGCCGGCAGCACGGTGTTACGCAGGTGGGCATCGAGCTCCTGGAGCCGCTCGTACGTGTCGATGATGAGCAGCAACCGGGTTTTCGGCTTGATGTTCTTAAGCCGGCGGCTCAGCTCGCCGGAGGTCAGCAGGGCATCACGCCCGTCGATCAGCCGGACATCCCAGCCGTCCCGCATCGCCCGCCGGCGAATATGGCGCAGGAGCGTCGACTTGCCCATCCCGCCACGCCCGTAAATGAACACCACCCGCTGATCGACGCGACCGGCCAGCACATCGTCCACCAGCGCAAGCTCCTGCGCTCGCCCCACGAAGCGGCGCTCATCCTCGCGCTCGAGAAGGTCCGCAAATGTCGCCACCCTGCGCCGAGACTAACGACTACGAGGCATCACGGCGCTGCGGCGTTGCAGTTCCACTGGGTGACCGTGTTCGTCGGCTTCCAGGTGTACTTCACTGCCTCGGGCACCAGCTTGATGTCGTCATAGGCGCCGGTGGTCGTTGCAGCAACGTGATGGACCGAGGCGATGTGGGAGTTCGTCAGCTTGATCTGAAACGCCAGCTGATCCTGTCCGGACGGCGTCGTGTGATACTCGTTGAACGTCGCTCCGATGATCGTCTCGCCGACCGCTGCTGCAGCGAAGATCAGCGGCGTGGCGCGGTCGGTCGGCTTGCGGAAGTTGACGCCATCACACACAGGTCTTCCGCTGCCAGCACCGCCCGAGCCTGCACCCAGCGCGACGGTCACGCCTGTGTCCAGTCCGAGCACCGCAATCGTGCCCTCATGCCCCTTCTGGGTCACCCCGCCCGTGAACTGGCCGGTGTGCGATCCCGTCATCGTGAGGTAGGTGAGCATGCCATGTCCGGGCACCGGGGCGGCGGGATTCGTGAAGTTGTCACTGAGCTGCGCGATGCCCGTCGCCGCCCCCGCCACGATGGCCACTGCGGCCAGCGGCCCGGCCCAGCGCAGGCGCACTCTTCCGATCACGTCATCCCCCACATCGTCCTGACACGATAGTCGAGGTGCCCGTGGCGCGCAACACGTCTTCAGAGGCGCTCATGCGCGGTCTTCGCCTTGCCGGGCTGGCGCTCGCAGTCGTTGCTCTCGGCGCAGGCTGCGGGAGCAAGCAGACCGCGGTCCGCCATGCCCCTAAGGACCAGGCCACGAAGACCTGCCAGAACGCATTGGCGCAGTACGAGATCCTCAGGCGGGACCTCGACCCAGTTCTCGCGAATCCCTCGGATTCGACCGCTGACAGGCGCCTGGACAACGACGCGGAGCGGCTCAAGCCCACGCTGGCGGCACTCATTCCTGCCGCCGACGTCGACCAGCAGGCAGCGCTTTCGGTCTACCGCTCAGAGCTGAGAGATCTTCAGACCGCCCTCCACGCGGCCCTCGCCGGCGACATCTCCACCGCCCAGAGCCTGCTGAGCGGCGTATCGGGTCGGCTTGTGGGGCTGCCGACGCTCATCCACGCGCTCTGCAAGGCGTAGGTCGCCGAGGCGCTCACCGACGCAACGTGACCTGGCTCCGGGTCACGGAGCTCTGACCCGGCCTGGGGTGGAACCGGGCCTGCGCGACCACCACGATCGAGCTGTGTTTGGCCAGCAGCGCCTTGGCCGCCCGGCTCAGGAGGACCTGGACCGTCCCGTGGCCGCCGGCTGGGACCGAGAACCCGGCCGAGCCGAGCTGGCGCTGCTTCGATCCGGACCGAAGAAGTGTGAGCGCGCCCGCGCACGTGCGACCTGCCGGTCCGGTGCAGGCCAGAGTGATCGGGGCCTTCCCGTGGCTGACCGTGCTCTTATGGGATCTGATGGCCACGGCGACCGCCGCGGGTGGCCTGACCTTGATCGTGGCCACGGCTGGCATCGAGCGAAGTCTTCCGTCCGAGGCTCGGAACGTGAAGTGGTCGATGCCCGTGAACGTGGGAGATGACGTGTAGGTGATGCGGCGCCCGGTGATCGGCCCGAGCTTGCCGTGCAGGGGCCCCCGCACTATCGACAGCTTCAACGGATCGCCGTTGAGGTCGGTACAGGAGAGCTTCACGGAGACCTTGACACCGGAC
>JBJMLC010000084.1:0-7713 GCA_045805485.1 Solirubrobacteraceae bacterium
ATGGTCCGACCTCATGGCGCCCGCCACGGCCTCGCTGCGGGCCGCGCTGCCCAGCCTGAACCCCGCGCTTGAGGCCGGCATCAGGGTGCTGCCCCGTACCCCGTCGATGAACGTAAAGCTCCAGGGTGTGCTGCGGGCGCTGCGGGCGCTGGCCCTGGATCCCGGGACCAACATGTCGTTGAACGCCCTGAGCGACACCGTGGGGATCCTCAACCCGATGCTCCGCTACCTCGGCCCCTACGTGACCGTGTGCAACACCTGGAACTACTTCTGGGCGGACCTGGCCGACACCGTATCCGAGGCGACTACGTTGGGACAGGCTCAGCGAGCGCTGATCATGTTCGGCAACCACCAGACCAACAACGTCGGAGCCCAGGGAGCCACCGCCCCCGCCAACGGGTACCTGAACACGCCGGCCGACCAGGCCGCCAAGCTCGCGAGCGGCAACGGCGGCGCCGACGCCGAGTACGTGCACGGCCCCACGTACGGCGCCGCCGTGAACAGCAACGGCACTGCCGACTGCGAGACCGGGCAGCGGGGCTACCCGGCGATGCTCAATCACCTCGATCCTCAGCATCGGAAGTTCGAGTACGACGCCCACTCGCTCAGCACTCAGGGCATGAACTGGACGGGCAGCGCGCGCGTCCCGCGCGGCGAGACGTTCACCCGCCAGCCCACGACCGGCCCCCAGGTGCCGTCGATTCCCTCCAACCCGTGAGCGTGTCTGACACGTTCGCCCTCGGCGGTGACCTCGAGGTCCGCCGGATGGGGTTCGGGGCCATGCGAATCACCGGCCCGGGTGTATGGGGCGAGCCCGACGACACGGCGGGGGCCCGGGAACTGCTTCGGGCGGTCGTGGAAGCCGGCGTCAATCTCATCGACACGGCCGATTCCTACGGACCCGAGGTGTCCGAGCGGCTGATCGCAGAGGCCCTGTACCCCTATCAGGAGGACCTGGTCATTGCCACCAAGGGAGGCTTGACGAGGTCCGGACCGGGAGCGTGGGGGCGGACCGGCCGGCCGGAGCGGCTCAGGCGCTGCTGCGAGGACTCCTTGAGGCGCCTCAGGCTGGAGCGCATCGACCTCTATCAGCTGCATGCAGTCGACCCGGAGGTCCCCATCGAGGACTCGGTGGCTGCCCTGGCCGAGCTGCGGGAGGAGGAGAAGATCCGGCACATAGGGCTGTGCAACGTCAGCGCCGCGGAACTGGACCGCGCCCGCGCGGTGGCGCCGATCGTCTCGGTCCAGAACCGCTACAACATCGCCGACCGGGCCTCGGAGGACGTGCTGGAGCTCTGCCGGGACAACGAACTGGGGTTCCTGCCCTGGTTTCCGCTGGCCACCGGGGACCTGGCCAGGCCAGGCGGAGCTCTGGACGACGTGGCCCAAGCACACAGCGCCAGCCCAGCCCAGGTCGCGCTCGCCTGGCTGCTCCAGCATTCGCAGGTCACCCTTCCCATCCCGGGAACGAGCCGGATCGATCACTTCCAGGAGAACCTCCAGGCGGCAGAGCTGGAGCTATCTGAGGAGGAGGTGGCGACGCTTGACGGGCTCGGCTGATCGGTGAGAACTAGCCGATCTTCATCCGGTCACGCCCGCAAGTTCGCCTCGGTCGCGATCGTTTCTGGGGTGATGGGGAGGCTCCGTAATTTCCGCCACGCGTCTCGCACGGCGAAGTTCCTCACGCTTGCCCTGGTGGTCGCCGGGATCAGCGCCGCCGTGGCCTACGCCCAGATCGGGGGCTCCAACCCCCCGAGCGGCAAGGTCGGCCCCGCCAGCGGATCGAGCACGAAGTTCACGTTTGACCCGATCGTCGGCGTAGCCTCCGGCGGGACGGAGGAGGAGGAGTGCGCGCCGACCATCTGCTCCCGATATCACCTGAAGATCAAGCTGCCGGCCGCCGACGCGAAGTTCTACCGTGACCACCAGGCGAGACTCTCGTTCCACTGCGCCTGGGACCAGCCCCTACCCACCGACGCCGACTGCTTCGCGATCAGCCCGTCCGGAGGGTCGACCGGCCCAGGCAAGCCCGACACGGGTGACGCCGGCAAGAACTATGAGGACCTCGTGGTCAACAATCCGGTGTCGGGAACCTGGACGCTCGAGGCTCAGTCGGGCGCAACCGTTCCCCAGCCGACGACCGTCAAGGGCATCGCCAGGCTGACCATCACCAGCCTCCCGTCGGTCCCCCGGCTGCACATCCGCAGAAGCGACGCGCGCTTCACCAACTTCGACTTCTCTCCCAGCTACCAGACGCGGGACGCGCTGCACCGACCCGACGCCGGCGAACCCTCGCTCGGCATCAACTGGCAGACCGGAAATGTCATGTACATGGCCGGAGACCAGGTCACGCGGATCACCTACGTCAAGGGCCATCCCCGGAAGCCCCCCACCACCACGGACGTCACCCCGTCCAACTCGAAGGTCAACGAGGACGCGATCCTGTTCACCGACCACGGCGTCAAGCCCAACCGGACCTGGGCGCTCGGGTTGCTTCTGGCCGGCAGTTACACGGACTACACCGATAACGACGGCAAGGCATGGACTCCGGGCCTCGCGTTCGCGCCACCCGCCTTCCCGGACCACGAGACGCTGGGCTCCGGCCCCTACAGCAAGGCGGTCCCCGTCCCCAGCCACTCCTACCCGCACGCGGTCTACTACTGCGCCCAGACGATCGTTCAGGATGCCTACTGCGCGCGCAGCGACGACGGCGGGGTGTCGTACAACTCACCGGCCACCCCGCTGTGGAACGGCACGTGCACCCCCATTCACGGCCACCTGCGGGTCGGCCCCACCGGGATCGCGTATGTGCCCAACGCCTCGTGCACCGATCCGAAGGGCAAGCCCCGCAGCGGCGTCGCGGTGTCGGTCGACGACGGCCAGTCCTTCAAGGTCTCGACGATTCCCGACAGCTCTGGAGGGACGTCCGATCCATCCGTGATGGAGGGCCCGGACGGCAAGGTGTACTTCGGCTATCAGGCTGACTCGGGACACCCCATGATCGCCGTGGCCACTCACGACGCCAAGGGCAATCTCCACTGGCGCAAGTCGATCGACGTTGGCCGCTTCCAGGACCCCGGCCAGACCGAGGACGGGCTACCTCATGGCGTTCAGAACACCGAGTTCTCAGAGGTGATCACGGGGAGTCCGGGCCGAGCCGCTTTTGCATTCCTGGGCACCGGCACGCAGGGTGCCTATCAGGACGGTGCGTTCCCCGGCACCTGGTACCTGTTCGTGTCATATACGACCAACGGTGGCAGGACCTGGCGGACCGTCAACGCGACGCCCCATGATCCCGTACAGCGCGGCTGCGTCTGGAACGGTGGGCTCGTCAACGCCTGCCGCAACATGCTGGATTTCAACGACATCGGCATCGACCCGCAGGGGCATGTCTACGTCGCCTACACCGACGGCTGCACGACGAGCAAGGCGTACAGCTGCGACAAGACGCCCGGCATCCACGGGTGGAACAACCTCACATCCGGCGATCAGTCAGGGTGCCCGGTGTCCGAGGCCGGGCAGGTCCTCAGCAGCCGGTCGTGCACGTTCGCGCGGCTCTCGGCCATCGTGCGCCAGCTGTGCGGCACCAGTCTGATCGCCGGCCACGACACCAAGTGCGGGCCGGCTCCCAAGACGCGTCACAGGCACCGGAAGCACCACCACAAGCCCCCACGGTCGCGCGGGCGGCATTCCCACCACAGGCACCGCCATCGTCACCCCCACTCCAGGCGGCCTCGGCACGCCCGCGGGTTCACCGGCTAGCTGGACTGGCCAGACCCTCTCGCTGCTTGGCTGTACTGAGCGTCAGGCGGCCGGGGTCCGCAGGCCCTCGAGCAGACGTCTGACGGTGTGGCTCATCTCGACCCGCGCGGCCTTGGGATCATCCGCCTGGGCCACCACCATCGCCGCCTCGTCAAGCGCCCCAGCCAGGACCTGGGCCATGGCTGAGGCTGACCCGGGGATGATGCGTCCGGCGTCCATGGCGTTCTGAAGCGCCCCCTCCAGCAGGCGGAGACCGTAGTCGGCATCGATGGCCCTCCGCACATCCCAGTCCAGGACCGACGGCGCGTCCAGGAGGACGATCCGCTGGACCTCGGGCGTGGCGCAGGCATCAAGGAAGGCCTCGGATCCCAGGACCAGCTCCTCCCACGGATCATCCGTAGCCGCGGCCGCCCTGGCCACGCGCTGGACGACCTCGGCGCTCACCTGGACGAGCACGGCCTTGAACAGCTCCTCCTTTCCCGCCCGGAAGTGGTGGTACAGCGCCCCGCGCGTGACGCCGGCGCGTCGCACGATCTCCTCGGTGCCCACCCCGGCGTAGCCCTGCTGGGCAAACAGCTCCCGGGCAGCCTTGATCAGCGCCGTCGTGGTCGCCTCGCTCTGGGCCGCCTTGGTGCGAGGACGGGCGTCGTCGCTGGCAGGCTGGCTCGCCTCCACATCCACGGATTCCGCCTCGCCGGTGATCTCCCGACGGCCCGCCTCCACCTCACTCCTCGCTCTTGACATCCATACTGTCTGTATGTGAAGATACGTACACCTTGTACGCAACCATATCCACTCAGGTGAACGACATGGCTGAAATCGAGCTATCACAGGGAAAGATCGAATATCGGGACGAGGGTGCCGGCCCTCCGATCGTCCTCATCCACGGGCTGCTGGTCAACGGGAGGGTGTGGGAGCGCCTGGTCCCCGTCCTCTCCCGGTCGGCCAGGTGCATCGTCCCCGACCTGCCGCTGGGATCCCACCGCCAGGGGCTCAACAGCTCGGCTGACCTGTCTCCGCCCGGACTCGCGGCGCTCATCGCCGAGCTGATCGAGCGTCTGGAGCTGGAGAGCGTGACCCTGGTGGGCAACGACACCGGCGGGGCGCTGTGCCAGCTCGTGGTGACAAATCATCCTGACCGGATCGGCCGGCTGGTGCTCATCGACTGCGATGCCTTCGAGCACTTCCCGCCCCCGCCGTTCAAGGGCCTGGTCAAGTTCCTCGGTCGCGTCCCGGGTGCCGTGGCCATGCTGGCGCAGGGCGGGCGCGTGGGCGCCATCCGGCGGGGATCCATGTCGCTGGCTCCGCTCACCATGGAACCCGTCCCCGACGAGCTGCTGAAGAGCTGGATCTCGCCGCTACGAGACTCCGGCGTGCGGCGTGACCTGATCAAGGTGCTGCGCGGGATATCGCCGTCGTACACGACAGAGGCGGCGGAGAAGCTTCCGGCGTTCAAGAAGCCGGTCCTCATCGCCTGGGGGACCGAGGACAAGTTCTTCCCCTTTAGCGACGCGGAGCGACTGGCCGCACTGTTCGACGACGCCCGCCTGGAGAAGGTGGCGGGGGCGCGCACCTTCGTCCAGCTGGACGCCCCCGAAGAGCTGGCGGCTCTGATGCAAGGAGGATCACGATGACGCTCATGTACGCCACAACTTCACTGACCGACGCCGGCCAGAGCGGCCTGCGCTCCCTGGCCATCGGCCTGGCCGGAGGCATGGGCGCGATCGGCGCGGGCGTGGGCATCGGGCTCGTCTTCAAGGGCGTGCTGGAGGGAATCGTCCGCCAACCTGAGCTGCGTGACGAGATCACCAGCATCCAGTGGCTGGGCTTCGCCCTGACCGAGGCCTGCTTCTTCTACGGTCTGGTGTCAGGCCTGCTGGCTTACGTCCTGTGACTGTGACGGACTTCGATAGGCGCCGTCAGCTGGCGGTTAGCCCAGCACGGCGGCCAGGCGGCGCTCCAGCGCGGCGGCCAGGCGCTCGCGCACCGGGCCGGCCTCGAAGCGCTCCACCAGCGCGGCCAGGAAGCCCTCGACGACCAATCGGCGGGCCACCTCCTCGTCCAGGCCGTGCGAGCGCAGGTAGAAGAGCTGCTCCGGGTCGACCTGGGCCACCGCGGCAGCGTGCGTGCAGCGCACGTCGTTGGCCTGGATCTCCAGGCCGGGGATGGCGTCTGCGTGGGCTCGCTTGGAGAGCAGCAGGTTGCGTGACTCCTGGAAGGCGTCGGTCTTCTGGGCCCCGGGGTCGACGATGATGTTCCCCTTCCACACGGCGGTCGAGCGGCCGGTCAGAACCCCCCGGAAGGCCAGGTCGGAGGTCGTGTTGGGGGCGGCGTGCTCCTGGGTGGTGTCGAAGTCGATGTGCTGGCGGCCCCGGCTGGCGTAGGCGCCGGTCACTCGAGCCTCCGCGCCCTCGCCGGCCAGCTTGGTCTCCATCCGCACCCGTCCCCGAGCCGAGCCAAATCCCAGAGCCACCCAGTCCAGGTAGCCATCCCGGCCCACCTCCGCTCGCTGGGCGCCGAAGATCCAGGTCTTCTCGGACAGCGACTGGCCGGAGACGTAGCGCAGGCGCGCGTTGTCACCCACCACGAGCTCGGTGACCAGGTTGAACACGCCATCCAGCTCCTCCTCGCCTGAGAGGTACTGCTCCCAGACCTCCGCCTGGGCCCCCTCCTCAAGCACGATCAGGGTTCGGCGGTCCAGCTCGGAGCCGTCCTCGGACTGGACCGAGGTGAGCACGATCGGCTCCTCGACGGCCACCCCGCGCGGCACATACACGAATGCCCCGCCCTGAAAGCGAGCCGCGTTGCGGGCCGCGAACAGGTCGCCGGGCTGGACGATCGCCCCCAGGTGGCGCTCGATCAGGTCGGGGTGGGCCTGCGCCGCCTCGTCGATCGTGGACACGACGACGCCCTCCGGCAGCGATGCCGGCGACTCCAGATCGAACAACCGGGCGGAGGGGGCCGCGGCCGAGCCGGCAGCGGCAGGCCTGTAGGCGTCCAGCTCCAGGCCTGAGATATCGGTGAACTCCCAGCCCGGGCGGCCCTTGAAGCTCGGGAGCTCCAGGTCGCCGGCCAGTCGCTCCGCCTGCTCCCGGCGCTCCGCCAGTGCCGGGGCGGCGGGGCTACCCAATCGAGCCCTCCATCTGGAGCTCGATCAGGCGGTTCATCTCGACCGCGTACTCCATCGGCAGCTCCTTGGTGATGGGCTCGATGAAGCCGTTGACGATCAGCTTCGAGGCCTCATCCTCAGGAATGCCGTGCGACATGAGATAGAAGAGCTGGTCATCGCCGACCTTGGACACGGTTGCCTCGTGGCCCACGTTGACGTCGTCCTCGCTGATACGGATCGTGGGGTAGGTGTCAGAGCGCGAGTGCTCGTCCAGCAGGAGGGCATCGCATACCACCTTGGAGCGGGCTCCGTGGGCACCCTTGGCGATCTCCAGCAGCCCGCGGTAGGAGCCCCGGCCGCCGTCCTTTGAGATCGACTTGGCGAAGATGTTGGACGTGGTGTTGGGGGCGGCATGGATGATCTTGCCGCCGGCATCCTGATGCTGGCCCTTGCCGGCGAACGCGATCGACAGGATCTCGCCATGGGCCCGCTCGCCCATCAGGTAAACGCTGGGGTACTTCATGGTCAGCTTGGAGCCCAGGTTGCAGTCGACCCACTCCACGGTGGCGTCCTCGTGAGCCACCGCCCGCTTGGTCACCAGGTTGAACACGTTCTGTGACCAGTTCTGAACCGTCGTGTACCGAATCCGGGCGCCGGGCTTGGCGATCAGCTCGACGACCGCGGAATGCAGGCTGGAGCTCGAGTAGGTGGGGGCGGTGCAGCCCTCGACGTAGTGCACGTATGAGCCAGGCTCGGCGATGATCATCGTGCGCTCGAACTGGCCCATGTTCTCCGTGTTGATCCGGAAGTAGGCCTGGAGCGGCATCTCCACGTGCACGCCC
>JBJMLC010000085.1:0-11586 GCA_045805485.1 Solirubrobacteraceae bacterium
ACCACCGGCGGAAAAACGATTCCCGCTCCGCCGGTGCGAGGGGCGGCCGGCCCGACCTTCCGGATCATCGACCCGAGCGCCGGGCAGACGTGTGCCACCTCGGCGGGCCCCACCACGGCTGCTAGTGAGGCCAACCTCACCTGGAACGCTCTCGGCCGTCAGGGACCTCCGGGCCAGCGTGGCCCCACCGGTAAGCAGGGTCTCCGGGGCAGGGCCATCACGGTGATCGGCGGCAACACGCTCACGCTCCCGGGCGGCAATGTGGTGACGGTCGGCTCGTCTCGCGGCGTGACGATCGTCTCTCCGCCCCTGACGCGCGGGTCAAAGCCCATCGGCACGCTGACGCTGGGCAGCGGCTCGTCCGCGCAAACGTTCGAGATCTTCTCGTGGAGCTTCGGGGCCCACAACACGGGCGGCGGTGGTGGCACGGGCAAGGCCAACGTTCACGAGATCGAGATCACCAAGAAGCTCGACAAGAGCTCTCCCAAGCTGGCTCAGTACTGCGCCACCGGAAAGCACATCAGCAAAGCCAAGCTCGTCCTGCGGAAGGCGGGCGGTACACAGCAGGTGTACCTGAAGGTCACAATGGATCAGGCCATCATCTCCTCCTACCAGACCGGCGGCAGCGGGGGCGGGGCGACCAAGCCCACCGAGAGCTTCTCGCTGAACTTCAGCAAGATCGAGTTCAAGTACAACAACCAGTAGCGCGCCCCTCAGGCACGGATCCGACATTACGCGCCCCCCGGCCCGGATCCCGCTGGGCACACTCTTCCCGGATTCTTCGCCTGACGCGTCATCATTTGACGTCTCATGGCGCGCGTACTGGTGGTGGACGACGAGCCCGCCGTGAGGCGGGCGCTGGAGCGGGCCCTCCAGCTGGAGAGTTATGAGGTGGCGCTTGCCACCGACGGCCAGGATGCCCTGGACCAGCTGGCGACCGCGCCGGCGGACGCGGTGATCCTGGACATCATGATGCCCCGGGTGGATGGCCTGGAGGTGTGCCGGCGGATGCGCCGGGCAGGGGACCGGACGCCCGTGCTCATGCTCACGGCCCGCGATGCCATCGACGACCGGGTCGACGGACTGGACGCCGGCGCGGACGATTACCTGGTCAAGCCGTTCGCTCTCCGCGAGCTCCAGGCTCGCCTGCGCGCCCTGCTCCGGCGCACCGTGGAGGACGGCGAGGGTGACGTGCTTCGGTTCGGCGACCTGGAGCTGGATCTCCGCGCGCATGAGGTGCATCGAGGCGATCGCCAGATCGAGTTGACCAAGACCGAGTTCCATCTCCTGGAGCTGTTCCTCCGACACCCTCGGCAGGTACTGACCCGCTCCCAGATCTTCGAGTACGTGTGGGGCTACGACTTCGGCCCCACCTCCAACGCCCTGGGGGTCTACATGGGCTACCTGCGGCGCAAGACCGAGGCCGGGGGCGAGCCACGGCTGCTGCACACGGTGCGCGGCGTGGGGTACATCCTGCGGGAGCCGTGACGCCCGCGCGAGCCAGGAAGATCAGGCAGTGCCTTTGAGACGCCGAGTGGGGATGGTGGCGGCAGTCGCCGTTGGCATCGTCGTGGTGCTCGTGGCGACGATCTCGTATTTCGTGGTCCGCAGTCAGCTTCGGGGCCAGGTGGACAGCGCGCTCCGCGCCCAGGCCGCCGTGATCCAGCACGTCGTCTCACTCCAGCAGCAGCTCCCGGTCATCCCCGCCAGCGCCGGCGGCCCGGCACCCTACGTCCAGGTCGTTCTGGCCGACGGCACGTCGCAACGCGTCCAGGGCAACCAGAAGCTGCCCGTGCCCCCCCAGGTGACGGCCGTGGCCTCCGGCGCCTCGGGCCCCTTCATGACCGACGTCCACATCGGCGACAACCACCTGCGGGAGCTGGTCTTCAAGATCCCGGCCATGTACCGCGGGTTGCCGGTGGCCATCCAGCTCGCCCGGCCGCTCAACTATGTCGACCACGTCCTGTCCAATCTCCGACTGATCCTGGTCCTTTTGTGCCTGGGTGGCGTGGCGCTGGCCGCGGTGCTGGGGCGCCTGGGCGCCCGCAGGGTGCTGGCCCCGCTCGCGGAGGTGGCCGGCACCGCCCAGCACATCTCGGAGACCGAGGACCTGGGCGCTCGGATCCGCGTGCGCTCCGACGACGAGGTCGGCCAGCTGGCCAGCCGGTTCAACACCATGCTGGAGCGGCTGCAGTCCTCGCGCGCGGCGCTGGACGAATCGGTGCTCGCCCAGCGGCAGCTGGTGGCCGATGCCTCGCACGAGCTGCGCACGCCCGTGACCAGCCTGCGGACCAACATCGAGCTGCTGCTGGCCGGTGAGCACCAGCTGGGTGAGGACGAGCGGCGGCGGATGCTGGCCGATGTCGTGGAGCAGACCGAGGAGCTGAGCCTGCTGGTGGGCGATCTGATCGAGCTGGCCAGGGGCGACCTTCCACCCGAGTCAGTGGAGGACGTGGCGCTGGACGAGGTGGTGGCCGAATCGGTCGACCGGGCTCGCCGGAACTTCCCGGGGATGCGCTTTCAGACCTCGCTCGCGACGGTGGTCGTGGAGGGTGCGCCGGAGCGCCTCGCGCGCGCGGTCAACAACCTTCTGGACAATGCGGCCCGCCACTCGCCTGAGGGCGGCACCGTGGAGGTGGCGGTGAGCCCAGAGGGCATCCGCATTCGTGACCATGGCCCCGGCGTCGACGAGGCCGATCTGCCGTTCATCTTTGACCGGTTCTATCGTGGCGTGGGAGCCCGCGGCAGGCAGGGGAGCGGGCTCGGCCTGGCCATCGTCCGGCAGGTGGCGGAGCAGCACCACGGATCGGTCACCGCGGCCAATGCTCCTGACGGCGGAGCGGTGTTCACCATTCGCCTGCCCGTGCTGGACCCCGCGCACGACGGAGGTCCCGAGTCGCCGGCCGACAACGGCTCAGGGGCTGGGCGGCCGGATCATCCGAGTCTGACGCGCGGTCCAGAAGCGCTTGCGTAACAGCCAGAAGAGCACGCCGAACACCGGGACGATCACCAGGAGCAGTGACCGGTTCGGCCCCTCCAGGCCCCGGCGCACCGATCCGTGTCCGATGATGGCCACCAGCCCCAGCCCCAGTCCCACGGCCGGTATCGCGGCCAGCAGCGAGGCGTGCGAGCGGTAGCCCGAGAAGTGTTCCCGCGCGGTGACCTCCACCACCCCGAGCAGGCACACGACGATGCCGACCGCGAGCGCCGCGGGATTGCCCCCGAAGAAGCCCACGCACACGCCCACGATGCCGGCGAAGATCGCCAGCTCGGAGATGGGCAGCCCTCCGAACGGGCTGGGCGGCCGGTCGCCCTGCGCCTTCAGGCTGCTCGGCGTGCGGCGATCGTCGGCCCGCGCCCTGGCGACCGCGGGGTGGGTCTCGGCCTGGGGCGTGCGAACGCGCGGCGCGGATGCCCGGGCCGGCTGGCCCGCCTTACGCCGCTTGCGTGACTGGCGCTTTGACTGTGCCGGGGCCACAGACGCCCAGAATAATGCCCGCCTGCCTGCCCAGGGCTACTTCGGCTTGCTCACCATGAGGATCAGCCCATAGGCAACGAGGGCGCCGATGGCCAGCAGGGCGATGGCCGAGGCCACCTGGAACAGAGCAGCGCCCCCGCGCCGCTCTGCCCGCCTGAGGTTGGCCGCGCGGTCCGCGAAATAGATCAGCAGCGAAAAGCTAAGGGTGATCCCCAGGCCAGCGACCAGGGCCCCGACCACCAGCTTCAGGAGGGTGTCGCCGGTGATGGAGGTGGCGAAGGTGATCATGCCGCGGGCTCCTGGACGACCGGACGGCTGGCCACCCGAAGCCCGATGGCGACGAGTGCCACCACCCCCGCCGCGAGGACAACCAGCGGCCCGGCCACGCCGTGGCCGAAGATCTGGGTGATCCCATAGACGGCGGCGCCGGCCAGTCCCGCCGCCGGCAGCGTGAACACCCAGGCCACCACGATGTTCCCCGCCACCCCCCAGCGCACGGCCGAGAGCCTCTCGGCCGCCCCGGCGCCCATGACGCCTCCGTTAATCACGTGCGTGGTGGAGATCGGGAAGCCGAAGTGGGACGCCCCCAGGATCACCGCCGCTCCGGCACCCTGAGTGACGAAGCCCTGAGCCGGGTTCATCTTGATGATCCTCATGCCTGTGGTCTTGATGATTCTCCAGCCACCGGCGTACGTGCCCAGCCCCATCGCGGTGGCCGAGGACGCGATCACCCAGGTGGGGACCTCAAGGTGAGCGGCGCTGATCGATCCGTGGGCCACCAGCGCCAGAGTGATCACGCCCATCGTCTTCTGGCCGTCGTTGGTCCCGTGGGACAACGAGAGCAGGCCGCTGGAGAGGACCTGCCCCAGGCGGAAGCCACGACTGACAAACCCGGGCGGCCGGTTGGCCAGAATCCGGTAGGCCATGATGACCGAGAGGATCGCCACCACAAAGGCCAGGGTTGGCGAGATCAGCGAGGGCAGAATCACCTTGTCCACCAGCCCGGAGACGTCGACGGCGCTGGCGCCGTCGGCCACCAGGACGGCGCCCACCAGACCCCCGATCAGGGCGTGGGATGAGCTTGAGGGCAGGCCCCGATACCACGTGAACAGGTTCCAGAGAATCGCGCCCACCAGGCCCGCGAACACCACCGAGGTCGTGACCTGCTCGGTGGAGACGATTCCCTTGGCGATCGTCGTGGCCACCTTCAGCGAGATGAACGCGCCGGCGAAGTTCAGGAGCGCCGCGTAGATCACGGCCACCCGAGGCGCCATCGCCCGGGTGGAGATGCTCGCGGCCACCGCGTTGGCCGTGTCGTGGAAGCCGTTGGTGAAGTCAAACGCCAGCGCCTTGGCGACCACCAGGACCAGCAGGATGTCGGCGCTGGCCGAGCTCACCGGTTCTTGATCACGATGCCCTCCATGATGTTCGCGGCATCCTCGGTGGAGTCGATCGCGTTCTCCAGGCGCTCGTAGAGGTCCTTCCAGCGGATGACCACCATGGGATCGATCCCCTTGTCGAACAGCGCCCCCATGGCCTCACGGGTCACCCGATCGCCCTCGTCCTCCAGGCGGTTGATCTCGATCGTGTAACTGGATATGTCCTGGAATCCCCGGAGGAGCGGAACCGCATTGGCGATCTCCCGGCAGGAGGCCACCAGGATCTCGGCCATCTGCAGCGCCTGGACCATCGGCGCCTCCACCCGGTAGAGGCCCATGTAGTCGGCCACCTCCTCGGTGTAGTCGACGATGTCGTCGAGTGCGCCTGCCAGACGGTAGATGTCCTCCCGATCGATCGGCGTGACGAACGTGTGGTTGAGGCGGTCGATCAGGTCGTGGGTGATCCGGTCTCCCGTCTGCTCGCAGCCCTTGATCTCCCGGGCCAGCTCCCGCGTGTCGGGCCAGCCTGAGAGCATCTGGTCAAGCAGCCGGGCTGCCTGGAGCACGTTGGCCCCCGCCTCCTCGAAGAGGACAAAATACTCACGCCCGCTGGGAGCAAGTCTCCGGGACAGCCCCATGTCAGCTCCAGTCTGATGGTCGGCGAGGACGATCAAGGAGATCACGTCTCCCGGACCGAGATGTGAAGAAGATGTGAATACCTCGTGAAGGCAGCAGGAACACGGCGGGCAAGGCGGGCGGGGCGGGGCCGTCTAACCCGCCGTGGTGGGCTCGACCGACGAGGCCGAGTCGGCCATCTCTCGGAACAGGCCGGTGACCACGAACACCACCTGCTCGGCGATGTCCACGGTGTTGTCGCCGATGCGTTCCAGGCACCGCGCCACCAGGATCATGAACATGGCCCACTCGCGCATCTCCAGGTTGTCTCCGACCTCCACCGCGCGCCGGAAGATGGCCCGGTTCAGCTTGTTGATCTCCGAGTCCTGGCGGACCAGGTCGCGGGCCAGCTCGACGTTACGGGTGCCAAAGGCTTCACGGATCTCGCCGACCTGGGCGCGGGCCAGCTGGCCCATGCGTTCGAGAGCGTCCAGGATGTCCTTGTCCTTTGGGGATTCGTATCCACTGAGCGGTACGAGCTTGGCGATGTTCACGCACTGATCCCCCATCCTCTCCATGCACCGGAGCGAGTGCAGCAGCGCGGCCACGACCCTCAGATCCGTGGCCACCGGGGCCTGGCGGGCCAGCAGCGAGAGGATCCCCTGATGCACCTCCAGGTACCGGCCGTCGATGCGGTCGTCGTCGGCCACGACCATCCCCGCGAGCTCCACGTCCTGGTAGGTGATGGCCTCGAGCGCTCGGTCGAGCTGCTGGATCACGATGTCCAGACCGCCCAGGGTGTCGTCCTCCAGCGCCTTGAGCGTCTCCCGGAATTCGTGTCGAAGCTCCTCCATGCGCTAGTCCCTACCCGAACTTTCCGGTGACGTAGCGCTCGGTCCGCTCATCGTCGGGCGTGGTGAAGATCTTGGTCGTCGGCCCGTGCTCCACCAGCTGCCCGTCCAGCATGAAGGCGGTGGTATCGGCGACCCGGGCAGCCTGCTGCATGTTGTGGGTCACGATCACGATCGTGTACCGGGACTTGAGCTCGCCGATCAGCTCCTCGATCCGCAGCGTGGCCATTGGGTCCAGGGCGGAGCACGGCTCGTCCATGAGCACCACCTCGGGCTCGATGGCGATCGTACGGGCGATGCACAGCCGCTGCTGCTGACCCCCGGATAGTCCGATCCCCGGTGCGTTCAGGCGGTCCTTCACCTCGTCCCACAGGGCCACGGCCTTGAGCGACCGCTCCACGCGCTCACGGACGTTGGCTCCGTTCCTCCCGCCCAGGCGCAGGCCGGCCGCCACGTTGTCGAAGATCGACATCGTGGGAAACGGATTGGGCCGCTGAAAGACCATCCCCACGAGCCGACGGACTGCGGTGACGTCGACTCGCGAGTCGTAGACGTCGAGACCATCGAGCGCGATCTTGCCCTCGGCACGGGCGCCCGGAATTTCCTCGTGCATCCGGTTGATGCACCTGACGACGGTGGACTTCCCGGAGCCCGATGGTCCGATGATCGCGGTCACCTCGTTGGCACGGATGTCGATGTCCATGCCCTTGATGACGTGCTGCTGCCCGTAGTAGGCGTTGAGCCCGCGTATCTGGACCCCATGGCCGGCTTCCTGCTCTGGCTGCCCCTGAACTTCGGCCACCTGCACAGTATCGCCGGGCCCCTCAGCCGAAGTTTCCATTTGCCTCGATGTCGTGCCTGTCGTTTCTGGAGGAATCATGCCACGCGACTCCTTCTGGCGACCGCTCGCGCGATCAGGTTGAGGATCAGCACAAGAACGACGAGCGTGAGTGCCGCCCCCCACGCCCGGGCGACGATCTGGTCCCTGGGAGAGGTGATGTCGCTGAAGATCTGGACCGTCAGCGTGTTCATCTGAGCCCCGAGGTTCCCGGTCAACGCGAAGGCGGTCGACACGGTGAACAGGAGCGGAGCCGTCTCGCCCATCGCCCGGGCCACCGCCAGCAGCGAGCCCGTGATCAGCCCCGGCAGCGCGGTCGGCAGCACCACCCGCCTGATGATCTGCCACCTCGGCGCGCCCAGAGCCAACGCGGCCTCTCGCAGACTTGATGGCACGAGCATCAGCACGACCTCGGATGAGCGGATCACGATCGGCAGCATGAGGAGCGACAGCGCCAGTGAGCCCTTCCAGGCGGTGAACCCCGCGCCGCCCACCTTCGAGATGACCAGGAAGATGTAGATGAAGAGCCCGAACATGATCGAGGGCACTCCCGTCATCACGTCGACGAAGTACCTCACGATGCTGGCGAATCGCGAGTCCTTGCCGTACTCGGTCAGCCACAGGGCCACTCCGAGTCCGGCCGGGATCGAGATCGCACTGGCCAGCGCCACGATCTCCAGCGTGCCCAGGATCGCGCTGCGGACCCCGCCCGCATTACCGAAGAAGTTCCCGTTGGGGTCGGTGGAGAAGAAGCTCCCGGTCCATTGCCCAACGCCCTTCGACAACAGGTAGTAGAGGATCAGGATCAACGGCACCAGCGCCACGATCACGCCCAGTAGCAGCGACCCCCTCATGACGCGATCGGTGGTCCGACGGCGGCGGCTGACCTGTGGGAGGGACTCGACGTTCATCACAGCTGATCCGGGTTCTCGACCGGTGTCATGCCCATGGCCCCTCGGCCGCGCTTGTCCCGGGCGCCCCGGACCACGAATCCGCGGGCGATGATGTTGACCACCAGCGTGAGGACAAACAGCACGAGGCCGCAGGCGAACAGGGATGAGCTGTACACCGGCGTGCTGGCAGCCTCACCGAACTCGTTGGCGATCACCGCGGCCAACGTGTAGCCCTGGTTGAACAGGTGCGACCCGACCACAGGTGCGGCTCCTATCACCAGCACGACGGCGATCGTCTCCCCCAGCGCGCGGCCCAGGCCGAGCATGGCTCCGCCCACGATCCCGGGCCGGGAATACGGGAGCACGGATATCCTGATCATCTCCCACCGGGTGGCCCCCAGCGCCAGCGCCGCCTCCTTGTCCTCGGCCGGGACGGTGGCGATGACCTCCCGGGAGATCGCGCACACGATCGGGAGGATCATGATGGCCATGATCAGGCCGGCGATGAAGTAGTTGGGTCCCGTGACGACTCCCCCGCCGATCCAGGGGATGAAGGAGAACGTGCTGGCGAACCACTTCTCCACCGGGAGGAGTTTGGGAATCAGTACGAACACGCCCCACAGCCCGTACACCACCGACGGCACGGCGGCCAGCAGGTCGACGATCAGCGAGAGCGGCCCCCGCACCCGGCGAGGACACAGCTCATTGATGTACAGCGCGGCCGCGACAGCCACAGGCACTCCGATGACCATCGCGATCGCCGAGGTCACCAGCGTCCCGAACACCATCGGGAAGGCGTGGAAGATCCCGTGCGCCGCGTCCCAGTTGTTGCCGAACACGAAGCTCAGCCCAAAATGGCTGAGCGCGTTCCTTGACTCCCCGATCAGCCTGATGAGGAAATAGGCGAGCAGCGCCAGGATGGCGGCGGCGAGGGCCGTGAGCCCCCACTTGAGCACTCGGTCAGGCAGGCGCGCGACCGGCGATCGCTCGAGGATCGAGCGACCGCCGGTGAGTGCTGTGGCGCCTGCCTCCACTAGGGCTGGCCTATAGGCCTGATCCGTTACACGTCATCGTGCCCAGCTGGGTCTGGTCCTTGGACACGAGTCCCGAGGTCAGCGGTGCATACGGCAGCTGGCCGGATCCGGTTCCGAGCGTCTTCTGCCCGTCCCCGAAGGCATAGGTCAGGAACGACTTCATCGAATCGGCCACGCTCTTGCTGGCCCCGCCTGACTTGCACGGGTCCTTGTAGACGTCGATGAACGTCTGCGAGGCAATCGGGTACGCGCTCGGGTTCGGCGAGTTGATCGTCGAGATCCCCAGGTCCGGCGGGACCTTGATTCCGTTGGCCGCCGCAGAGGTGGCCGGGATCGACGGCGCGACGTACGTACCCGACGAGTTCTTGACGGACGCAACCGTGAAGTCGTTCTCGATCGCGTACGCCTGCTCGACGTACCCCACTCCGCCATCAGTTTGCTTGACGCCCGCGGCGACACCGGAGTTGTGTGCCGCGCCGGTGCCGGTCGGCCACTTCACGATCTTTCCGGAGCCCACCTGGGAGTTCCAGGTCGGGCTCACGGCCGACAGGTACTTGGTGAAGCCGTCTGTCGTGCCGGAGGAATCCGACCGGTGCACGACGGTGATTGCCGTGCTGGGGAGACTGATCCCCGGGTTCAGCGCCTTGATCGCCGCATCGTTCCAGGTCTTGACCTTCCCCAGGAAGATGTTGGCAATCGTGGGGCCGTCAAGCTTGAGGCCAGATTTCACGCCCGGCAGGTTGTACGAGATCGTGATGGCACCGAAGGCCACCGGGAACTGGAGCATCGGGCCCTTTCCTCCGGAGCGGTCGTCGGACTTCAGCGGAGAATCGTTGCCCGCGAAGTCGACCGTCGCCGTCTGGAGGTCGGCTACGCCGGTTCCTGAGCCGACGGGCGCGTAGGTGACGGTGAGGCCTGACGGTCCCAGGGTCGTGCTCCACTGCTCGTAGATCGGAGCGGCGAATGTCGAGCCTGCACCGTTGATGGTCTTGGAGCCGGTGCGGCTCGATCCTCCTGACGTCCCGTTGCTACCTGAGCTGCCGCAGGCCGCCAGCCCGATCGCCGAGGCGGCGGTGATGGCCAGCGCGGTGATGCGACGAATGGTCAATTTCAACTCCTTGTCTTGTTGGCGTCAGTCTCGGTCACGAGACCAGGGCAGTTGTTATCCAGATGTGAACGAGCGGTCAGGTTCTTGCGAAAGCTCGATTTGAGGGGCCTGTCCGGAGGCTTCCGGATGGGCGGACGCGGGCGACGACACCAGCTGCTCAGGGGCCAGGCGGTATCCGAAGCCAAAGTGCGTGTGGATGAACCGCCACTCAGGCAGCGCCTGCTCCAGCTTGACCCTGAGTCGCCGGACGTACACGTCCACCGATCTGTCGCCGGCCCGCAGCTTTCGGCCCCAGGCCAGTCGGAAGAGCTCTTCCCGGGACACAATCCGATCCGCGCGGCGCCCCAGCTCGATCAACAGGTGAAGCTCCCGTATCGAAAGCGTCAGCGTCCGACCGCCGACCCGGACGAGCTGCTCGTCCGGCAGGATCTGAAGGGGTCCCAGGTCGATCGCCTCGTGACCAGCTAGGGGGCTCTGCGCAGCGGCCGTCACTCTGTGGTCATGCTGGCCCCAGCCCGGCCCCGGGTGGTTACGAGGTCGTGACGCGCTTGTGAACAAGCTGTTACTCGACCTTCGCCCGGCGAGGGCGTCCCACGCTCGAGGGCCGCCCGCTCTGCCCGCCTACCGACCCGGCGGGCTGTCGGCTCTAACTAACCAGCGCCGGATCAGGCGTGGGCTGGATATCGGGCGTGAGAGGAGGCTCGTCGCCCGGGCCGCCGTCCAGCTCAGGGGCGAAGCGATAGCCCACCCCGAAGTGCGTGTGGATGTAGCTCCAGCTGGGAGAGGTGGTGCGGAGCTTCTGTCGCAACTTGCGGACGAACACGTCCACCGAGCGATCCCCGTGGGCCATCGCATAGCCCCACACCCGCTCGTAGATTTCCTCCCGGCTCATGACCCGGTGTGAGCGGGCCAGCAGATCCAGGATCTCGAACTCCCGCGCCGTCAGCTCCAGGCTCACGCTCCCGGCGTACACCTGGTGCAGGTCCGGCCGGATCGTCAGCTCGCCGATGGCGCTGGGAGCGTCCAGATCCGCCAGCTCTCGCCGGCGGTGCCGACGCAGGATGGCCTCGATCACGCAGATCAGCTCCTCCGGGTGGCAGGGCTTGGTGATCCAGGCGTCGGCGCCGAGGCGCAGGCCGCGGACCCGCTGGGCGACTGACGTGGGACCGGTGCACACCACCACGGCCAGCCCCGGAAGGCGATTGCAGACCCGTTCCAGGTAGTCCCAGCAGTCCGGGCCGGCCACATCCAGGTCAAGCACGAGCGCACTCAGGCGCATGGCCACCATGGAGTCCGGCGTCACCGGGCTGGCCAGGGCACGGTGGTCCCAGCCCGCGGCGTGCATCCGCTTGGCCAGGACGTACATGAACCCCGGATCGCGATCGATCGC
>JBJMLC010000086.1:0-9168 GCA_045805485.1 Solirubrobacteraceae bacterium
GCGGGGCGCGGGAGCGCGGGGGCGCGGGAGCGCGGGGACGCGGCGGCGGGGGGCGCGCCGGCGCCGGGACGTCGGGATGCCGTGGCGCCCCCGTGGCGCCTGGAATTGCCCACCCCCTTTGTTACGTTCGATCCGGAGGCGTTCGACTGCGCGCAGTAAGGGGCGTATACCGCCCACTTCTGCGCACCCGATCACCGGTGCTGATCGAAAGCAACAAAGTGGGCGTCCGCAGGCCCGGCCCCAGGCGGCCGCGCCCTGGCTGTCCAAAACGTGACCACGATTCCGCGTCGGCGGTCGAGGGCCACATTAGGTACGCATAGGGGACCAAACGTGCCTCTCGTCTGGGGCTGGGGTTGATGGGTCACGTTCTTTCCTCGGGGAGGAGGCGAGTCACGAAGCAAGGCACCCCACAGCGTGGCCCGACCCTCGCGGCGCGGCTCTTGCCGTCACACGTATTCGGCCGCGCGCGATGGACGGTAGGTGCATATGTGACCCCTAGTGTCACGCGGTTCGGCTTCGCCTGAACGTCAGTGAGGCTAGGCCCCCGCCGACCAGCCGGCGGTCGCGCGACAGACCGCCCCGGCCGACCAGCCCGCGATCGCGCCCCGGACCGCGCCCCCGAACAGACGCCCGGGCCCACCAACCGCCCCCGCCAACAGACGCCCCCCCGCCCACCAACCGCCCCCGCCAACAAATCCCCCACCCCAATAAAAACCCACCCAGTGATCCAGGCCGCCACCACCTGCGTAATCGATGCGTTGACCAATTCCCCCACCCTGGTTGGCATGGTTGCCAACGGAGAGGAGCAGGAATGACTGATGAGAGGCGCGAGGAGGACGGGGTCACCCGTCTGTCCTTCCTCAAGGCCTCGGCGGCGGCGGCAGCCGGTGCAGCGGCAATCGGGGCACCCGTGGCCGCAGTCCTGTCCGAGGAGAAGGCCGGCACGGCCACGGAACCGACCACGCCCAACCCGGGCGAGCCGGTGATGGCCTACGTCCGCGACGCGAAGCGCGGAGAGGTCACCGTGATGTCAGGGACCGGCGAGAAGACATACCGCGACAAGGCCCTGGTCAAGCGGCTCCTGGCCGCCGCGCCTGAGTCGGCCCTGAATGGAGGTGGCATCGATGTCATCGCACCGTGAAGCTCCTGAGATCAGCAAGGATCCGGTCGCTGACAACGCCGACGTATACGCGTTCGTCAGCCCGGACAGGCCGGACACGGTCACGATGCTCAGCAACTTCGTGCCGCTCCAGGGCCCGGACGGAGGGCCGAACTTCTACGAGTTCGGCAACGACGTCCTGTACTCCATCAACATCGACAACGACGGAGATGGAAAGCCGGAGATCTCCTACTTCTTCCGGTTCCACACCAAGCTCCGTAACGAAGAGACGTTCCTGTACAACACCGGCCCCATCACGTCGCTGAACAGCCCGAACTGGAACAAGCGCCAGTTCTTCACGGTGGTTCGAGTGACGGGTGAGGACACGACCGCGTACGGGACCCATAGGGCGGAGGCCAAGCGGCTCAAGACACATGTTCTGGGTCGCAATCTGCCCTGCCCACCCTGCAACATCGGGCCGCGATCAACCCCGAACTACGAGAAGCTGGGCAAGGCGGCAGTGCACCGCCTGCACGGCGGCGTCAAGGTGTTCGCGGGCCAGCGCCAGGACGGGTTCTATGTCGACCTTGGGGCGGTCTTCGACCTCGGCGACCTGCGGCCGTTCGAGAACCTGCATCTGATCTCGACCCCGGCAGCGAAGGGTGTGGACGCGACGGCGATGCTCAACATCCACACGATCGCGATCCAGGTCCCCATCAGGGAGCTGGTCAAGGGCGGCCACAGGCCGACCGATCCGATGAGCAAGCACGCCACGATCGGCGTGTGGAGCGCGGCCAGCCGGCGCAAGGTCCGGATGATCGACCCTCACAACGACAAGGTGTCCTCGTCAGGTCCGTGGGTCCAGGTCTCCCGCCTGGGCAACCCGCTGTTCAACGAGGTCATCGTCCCGCTGGGCGACAAGGATCGGTGGAACGCCATCCACCCTGCCAACGACAAGCAGTTCGCCCACTACGTTGCTCATCCGGAGCTGGCGGGGCTGCTGCCCGTGCTCTACCCGCACGTGTTCCCACATCTGGCGCACCTGAACAGCCAGAAGAAGCCACGCGCCGACCTGGAGGCGATCCTGCTCACCGGGATCCCGAAGGGCATCGTTCCCGGGTTCCAGAACTACACGGGACCGGTGCCGGCCGATCAGCTGCGGCTGAACGTGGCGATCCCCCCCACCACGCACAAGCCGAGCATCTACGGGCTCCTGGGCGGCGATGACGCCGGGTTCCCGAACGGCAGGCGGGTGTTCGACGACATCGTCAGCATCGAGCTGCGGGCCGTCGCGGGCGTGACGTACGCCCTGGTGGACAGCAGTTACAAGCCGGACGCGGCCGCCGGCGAGCTCACCCAGGGGCTGACGCCCCAGTCGGACCGCTACCTGAAGTCGTTCCCGTATCTGGGACAGCCGCTGAGCGGGTTCGACGTTCCAAACAAGCCGACGGGCTGAGAGCCATCGGCAATGGGACACGAGCACTACGCCGCTCGCCCGCATCCAGAGTTCCTGGTGCTGGAGATCGGGGACGGCCTCGGGGCGCTGATCCTCCACACCGACGCCGCCATGCACGGCGTCGAGGTGGAGATCAGCCCCGCCGGGGACGACTCTGAGCGGAGTCACAAGCAGGTCCTTGAGCGGTTCATCGGCGGGCGGTCGGCCTACACGGCCGTGTTCGACCAGCTGCCCGCCGGCCGCTACACCCTGTGGACCGACGGAGTGCCCAGGGTTCGAGACGTGGTGGTGGGCGCAGAAGAGGTCGCGCAGTTCAACTGGCCAGCAGAGCTGTCCGCGGCCGTGGCATGAGCCCGCTGGCCAGGATCGCCGGCGCGTTCGACCACGCTGAGCGCCGGCGCCTGGCCGGCTTCGGCGGCGCGGTGGCTCTGCTGCACCTGATCGGCTGGGGGCTGGTCGCGTTCTATGCCCCCAGCCACCCGGTGCTCGGCGGCCTGGCCGTCCTGGCCTACAGCTTCGGATTGCGTCACGCGTTCGATGCCGATCACATCGCGGCCATCGACAACACGACGCGCAAGCTGTTGGCCGACGGCGGACGACCGCTCGGGGTGGGCTTCTTCTTCTCGCTCGGGCACTCCAGCGTGGTGTTCGTGCTGTCGCTCGTTCTGGCGGTGACCGTCGGCGCCGTCCATTCGGCCCTGCCCACGCTTCAGTTCTACGGGGGCACGGTGGGGGCGGCCGTCTCAGGGGTGTTCCTGTGGACGCTCGCCATCCTGAACCTGGTCGTGCTGAGCGGGATCGTCGGCGTGTGGCGTGACATGCGCCAGGGCCGCTTCGACGAGGCGGCGCTGGAGCAGCGCCTGCAGGAGCGGGGATTCATGAGCCGGTTCTTCAAGCGCCCGATGGGGCTCGTGCGCAGCAGCGGCCAGATGTATCCGCTGGGGGTCCTGTTCGGGTTGGGGTTCGACACGGCCACCGAGGTGGGGCTCCTGGCCATCACCGCGGGTGCTGCCAGCGGTCGCATCCCGCCGGCGGCCATCATCGCCCTCCCGATCCTGTTCGCGGCCGGAATGTCGCTGATGGACACGGCCGATGGCGTGTTCATGAGCAAGGCCTACAGCTGGGCGTTTGCGGGTCCGGTGCGAAAGCTCTACTACAACATCACGGTCACGACGCTGTCGGTCCTGGTGGCGCTGGTCATCGGGACGATCGAGCTGGGACAGGTGCTCTCGACAAAGCTCGGCTGGACCGGCGGGTTCTGGAGTTGGCTGCATGGGCTTGACTTCGGCACGCTGGGCTACGCCATCGTGGGGCTGTTTGTCGTCACGTGGCTGATCGCGATCGCGATCTGGCGCTGGCGCCGGATAGAGGAGCGCTGGCAGCCGGAGGCCGGCCCGGCCCTGCGGGCGACCGGGACCGCGGACTAGCGGCGGGACGCGGTCAGCCGGGAGGCGGGAACCACGCCGTCACGGATGGGTGAGGCGCCAGCCCAGCGATGGGTCCGGGATGTCGCGGACGGCCACCAGAGCGACCCGCGCTCGCTGGCCGCCGGACCTGATCACGGCCGTCCCCACTCTCTGACCCGCGTAGACGGGAGCGTGAAACTGGCGCGCAGCCACGATCCTGACCTTGGCGACGAGGCCTGGCCAGCCGACGAGCGGCGGGGTGCGCTGAAGCCGGACAGGCACCGAGCGCGTCCACGGCGCGATGAGGCGAGCAAACGGGCGACCGCGAACCACGGCGCGGAACGGCCTCAGCGACCTGGGGACACTTCCGAGCAGGACGGTGGTGGAGTGAAACGCGGAATCCAGCAGGCCCCGTTCCGTGGCCACGGCAGCAGGCTGTCCCAGAACCGCCCCGATCACGGTCACCTGCGTGTGCCCCACCAGGCGCCGGGCCGCGAACACAAAGCATCCACCGGCGTGGGAGGTGGTCCCCGTCTTCACGCCGATGACGCCGCGGCGGCCCAGCAGCGCATCGACGTTGTGCACGCTGCCCGCCACCGGGAGCCTGGCCCGGCGCATGGCCACGACTGCGGCCAGCGTGGGGATCCTGAGCGCCGCCATGGCCAGGCGGACCTGGTCCTTGGCCGTGCTGACGGTCTCGATCTGATATCCGCTGGCATCCGAGTAGTGCGTGTGCACAAGGCCCAGCCGTCGCGCCGTGGCGTTCATCTTGTCCACAAACGCCAGCTCGCTGCCGGCGTCCCACTCGCCCAGGAGCGTGGCCACGTTGTTGGCTGACGGCAGCAGCAGGGCCTCCAGGGCCTGGCGCTCGGTCAGCCGCTCACCGGCCTGCACCTTGGCCGTGGACTGCCCGGTGGCCAGGTCCGAGTGGTATGTCGCGACATCGGCCGGTGTGACGGTGATGAGCGGGCCCTCGGCACCGAGCGGGAGCGGGTGGTCCCGGAGGACGATGAACGCGGTCATGATCTTGGCCACGCTGGCGATGGGGACCGGCTGGTCGGAGTCGTGGGAAGCGATGATCCCCACTCCCTCCACCCCCACAGACCCCTGGCCGGCCGGCGGCCAGGCCAGCCTCGGGCCCCGTCCCGGGAACGCATGGGGAAGGCGCGTATGCACCAGGCGCACCGGCGGCGCCGGCCTGAGGAGCGCCACCGCGACGAACACCGCGATGCCCAGGATGACCAGGGCTGTGATCCCCACAGCCACGCTGCCTGTGACCCGTCGCGGCATCGGCGGAAGCTACCCCACCAGGCGACCGAGGCGGGTCCGCGGCGCCGCCCCGTACCCGGGCGCAAGAGGGTTACGCTCCCGCCCGATGCAGGTGTCAGCGTGACGCAGAACGGACCCGCGCTGCTGGCCGCAGCGGCCGGGGTGGGATTCGGGCACGCCGTCCTCCCCGACCACTGGGTGCCACTGGCCGTCCTGGGGCGGACTCGACGCTATCCCCTGTCTCGAGTGGCCCGCCTCTCCTCGCTGGCTGGGGTGGCCCACGTCCTGGTCTCGATCGTGCTCGGGGCGGTGATCATCGTCGTGGGGCTGCAGTTCCGTTCGGCGGTCCAGAGCGCGCAGGACACGATCGTGGGCTGCGTCCTGATCCTCACGGGCGTTGGCTTCGTGATTCTGGAGCTCACGGGTCACGGGCACCGCCATCCCGAAGACCACGGGCACGAGCACCCGGCCTCGATCGCTGGCCCGCCCGGCCACGAGCCCGGCTCAGGCCACGAGCCCGGCTCAGGCCATGGCCGGGCCGAGGGCATTCGCGGCCTGGCGGCGGTGATGGTGCCCTTCGGGGCGGCCGCCTCACCGGACCTCACGATCCTCCCCGTGTTCCTGGCCGCCGCCACCGCGGGTGTGGCCACGGCGGTGGGGGCTCTGGCGATCTTCGCCGCCGTGACCATCGGGACCATTGTGGGGCTCACGCTGGCTGCCGCCCGGGGCAGCTATGAGATTCACGCCGAGTGGCTGGAGCGGTGGGGCAACCTGTTCACCGCCCTGGTGCTCGTGGTCATCGGGGTACTTGTTCTTCTGGAACTGATCTGACGCTGGGCGAGGAGCCGCGACCCATGTGGTCGTCCAGCGGCCCGGGATAGACCCTTTCGGCCTCAGCCTCAAGCTGCGCTTCGTTGCGCCGGATCCACAAGATGAATGCGATCACCACCAGCACCGCCAGGCCGCCCAGGACGTAGTCGAGCGGGCCGCGGAACTCGTCCAGCTTGGACCCCAGGAAGTAGAAGCCGAACGTGTAGACGGCCGCCCAGACGATTCCCCCGGCGGCGTTGAAGAACAGAAAGCGCATGTAGCGCATGCGGTTCGTGCCGGCCAGGAACGCGGCGTAGGTCCTCAGAACCGAGATGAAGCGCCCGAAGAACACGACCTTCCCGCCGTGCTGGGCGAACAGCAGCCGGCCGACCTTGAGCCTGCCCTCATGCAGGCGCAGCTTGCTGCCGTACCTGCGCAGCAGTCGGTAGCCGCCCCAGTGACCGATCCCGTAGCCGATGTTGTCGCCGATGATGGCGCCGGCGGAGGCGGCGAGCCAGATCAGGACCGGGTCGAGATGGTTGCTTGACCCGGCGTACAGGGACGCGACGATCACCATCGTCTCGCCTGGGAACGGGATGCCCAGACTCTCGATCATCACGAACAGGAACACCGCTGCATAGCCGAGCTGGTCCAGCAGGTCGTGGAGGGTGTGTGTGGAGAAGAAGGCGGCGATCATTCCAGGCCAGAAAGGCGAGGCCGTTGACGCTGTAGCGTGGCAGCGTGTGAAAAGTCAGCTTCGCATGCGGCCGGTGTTCGTGTCCGCTCTGGCCACGGGCATCGCCGCCATCGCGGTGCTGGTGATCGCGCGGGTCACGGGCGCCGACGCCGTCGGGCGCGCGTTTGACGACGTGAACCCGGCTTGGATCGGGCTGATCGCGTTCGCCGAGGTGTTCACGTACCCGGCCTACGTACTGGCCTACCGAGCGGTGGCGGGCATTCACGGTCAATCTCCGCCCGCCCTCCCCATTGTCGCCCGGGTCGTGGTGGCCGGGTTCGGGCCTTTCTCGGTGGGCGGAGGCTTTGGACTGGATCGGCAGGCCCTGGCCGCGCTGCACCAGGACGAGCGGAGCGCCCGGGTCAACGTGCTGGCCCTGGGCACGCTCGAGTGGGCCGTCCTGGCCCCATTGGCGTGGCTCACCTCGGTCGTCCTGCTGGCCACCGGAGCGAACATCCTGCCCTCACTGCTCTGGCCCTGGGCGATCGCCGTGCCGGTGGGTTTCGGGTTTGCGCTATGGGCCAGCTCGCCGCGCCGAGCCAAGCGGCTTTCTCGCTTCCGGGGCAGGGACAGCGAGGTCCTGGCCAACCTCCTGGAGGGAGTGGGCGTCCTGCACACGCTCCTGCGCAACCCCCGCCGGTACGCCGGGGCCTGGGTGGGCACCGCGCTGTACTGGGCGGCGGACATCTCGGCCTTCTACGGCGGCCTGCGCACCTTTGGCCTCAGCCCCGGCTTCGGCAAGGTGATCATCGCCTATGCCACGGGCTACGCGGCCAGCCGGCGCTCGCTTCCCCTGGGCGGGGCCGGCGTGACCGAGGTCCTGATGACCTACTCGCTGTATTGGGTTCGTCTGCCCCTGGCCCCCGCGCTGGGCGCGGTAGTGGCCTACCGGCTGTTCAACTTCCTGATCGCCGCCGCCCCGGCGCTGATCGCGCGTCGCCAGCTGGAGCCGACGCTGGCCGCCTGGCGGCGGCGCGTCCGCCGGGAATCCGAAAGGCCTTGAGGCGGGTCAGGCCCGTTCTCTGGCGTACGCGTTCAGCCGCTCGAGCTCGTCGTCGTAGATGCCGCGCATGACGCGGGGGGCGAACAGGCGCTCGAAGAACCCGCCGATGCCGCTCGCGCCCTGCCAGCCGGTCGCGATCCTGACCAGCGATCCCGTTCCCTGGGGTTCCACCGTGAACGTCGTGACCAGGCTCGAGTTCATGTCCGTTTCGGTCATGACGCGCCCGGGCTCCGGTTCGGCCACCTGCATGCGGTAGGCCCGCGACCGGCCGCCGGCACTCACCCGGAAGGTGGTGATGGTGCCGGCGCCCACACCGCCCGTCTCCACGCGAAAGTCCGAGAAGGCGGGCGGCAGGAAGTGGGGATGGTGCTCCCGCATGTCGGCCAGATAGCCGTACACGGCCTCTGTCGGAGCGTCGATGGCCCGTTCAGCGGAGACCTGGATCAGAGGCATGTCCGGTGTCTTAGCACGTGCCGGGGCACTTGCGCTGGCCAACCCGCACCGTCAGAATTCGCGCCCAGACCGAAACGGGACCTCTGGTGCGCATCATTCTCAACATCCTCTGGCTGCTCCTCTCGGGGATCTGGCTGTTCATCGCATACCTGTTCGCGGCTGTCCTGTGCTTCATATTCATCATCACGATCCCGTTCGGGATCGCCGCCCTGCGGATCGCGGTCTACGCGCTGTGGCCGTTCGGCCGGACGGTGGTCAAGAAGGAGACCGCGGGCGCGGGGTCGGTGGTCGTGAACGTCCTCTGGTTCCTGATCGGTGGCTGGTACCTGACCCTGGTGCACATCGTCAGCGGCGTGGCGCTGTGCCTGACCATCGTCGGGATCCCGCTGGGCCTGGGGAACTTCAAGATGATCAGGGTCTCGCTGATGCCGTTCGGTCACCAGATCGTGTCGGTCGCCGAGGCCCGGTCGATCGCAGCTGAGCACCAGGTGGCCATCGGCGCCTGACGGCAGCGAAGCAAGGCGATCTAGGCTCCCCTCAGTGCTGGTTGCTAGCGAGGTAGAGGTCCGCATTCCCAGCGGCCCGCGGATCCTGGGTCCTGTGTCGCTTGAGGTCGCTCCAGGATCGCTCGTCGCGTTGATGGGTCCGAACGGGTCAGGAAAGTCGACGCTGCTTCGTGCACTCGCCGGCATCGCGAGGCCGAGTGGCGGTAGCGCCACCTGGGATCAGCAGCCGACGGCATCAGCCGTGCAGGCGCTCGGCTACGTGCCCCAGCGGGAAAGCGTCCACGACCAGCTGACCGCGCGCGAGGCGCTTCGCTATGCGGCACACCTGCGTCTCGATGGCAGCGCCGATATCGGCTCGAGGGTAGAGACGGTCCTCGGCGAGCTCGGCTTGACCGCGCAGGCCGACACGTTGATTCGCAGCCTCTCAGGA
>JBJMLC010000087.1:0-75335 GCA_045805485.1 Solirubrobacteraceae bacterium
CAGGACGCGCCCGGCCCAAGAGCGCCTGCGCGGCACCCGAGGTGTCCTCGGCACCCGTGGGCGCGGAGCCGGGCGCTGGGCCGTGGCGGGCGGTGGCGCGGGCGGATCGAGCGGATCTGGCGGCGGAGTGTGGGCGTGTCCGTCCACCGAGACCTCGGCGCGGCGAAGCTCGCGCTCCCGGCGCGGGCTGGCCCGGCTCCGTGACCTGGTGCAGGAGCTGGGCGTGGAGCGGGTCGTGGTCGGACTGCCGCTCTCCCTGTCAGGCGAGGAGTCCCAGCAGACGGCGGAGGCCCGGGCCTTCTCCACACGGCTGGCGGGCGTGCTGCCGGTGCCGGTGGAGCTCTACGACGAGCGTCTGACCACCCGGCTGGCGACGCGTATGGGGGGCCGGGCCAGCGAGGACTCGCGAGCCGCGGCCCACCTGCTGGAGGGGTGGCTGGCCAGCCGGGCCAGCAGGGATCAGCCATCCGAGCCGGGACCGGAGCATGACTGAGCTGGGCGGCCGCAGCGCCGAGGAGCGTGAGGCGGCGCGCCTGGAGCGCGAGCTTCGCCGCGCCGAGGTCTCGGCGGACGGACACGCCCAGACTCCGCCGCCAGATCCGCTCGATCCGCCCGCGCCACCGCCCGCCACGGCCCAGCGCCCGGCTCCGCGCCCACGGGTGCCGAGGACACCTCGGGTGCCGCGCAGGCGCTCTTGGGCCGGGCGCGTCCTGGCGATTGTCGCCCTGGTCCTCACGGCGCTCATCCTGTGGTTCCTGATCGCTCTCTTTCAGCCCTTCCACGGCTCCGCTCATGGCAGCGTCGTGGTGACGATCCCTCGCAACGCCAGCACCGGCCAGATCGCGGACCTCCTGGATCGTCAGGGCGTTATCTCGTGTGCCTTTCCGTCCTGCTCGTTCCTGTTTGGGCTCCGAGCCAAGCTTGACGGCGTCGAGCTGCGGTCTGGGACCTACCACCTCAAGCAGGGCATGACGTTCAGCTCCGTCCTCACCGCGCTGACCAGACCGCCTCCCGCGGCCAAGGTCACCGAGGTCACGATCGTCCCGGGGAGGACCCGCGCCTACATCGCCGCCCGGCTGCACGACCAGCACGTGAAGGGCAACTACCTGGCCGTCACCCGTCGCTCGCGGCTGCTGCGTCCGACCGCCTACGGAGCGCCCCGGAACACGCCGTCGCTGGAGGGCTTCCTGTACCCGGACACCTACCAGCTGCGCGTGCCGATCAGCTTGGGCGCGCTGGTGGCCGCCCAGCTGAAGGACTTCAAGCGGCACTTCGGCACGGTCAAATTGAGCTATGCCCGCAGTCACCATCTGACGCCGTACGACGTGCTGACCATCGCCTCGATCGTGGAGCGCGAGTCAAACGCCCATGACAGGGCCCTGATCGCCTCGGTCATCTACAACCGCCTGCGCCTGGGCATGGCTCTGCAGATGGACGCCACGGTCCGGTACGCGGTCAACAACTTCACCAAGCCGATCACGGTCTCACAGCTGCATTCACCCTCGCCCTGGAACACGTACACCCACAAGGGGTTGCCGCCAACCCCCATCGACGGCCCCAGCCTGGCCTCGATTCAGGCCGCCGCGCACCCGGCCAGCACGAACTATCTGTTCTTCGTGGTCAAACCCTGCGGCAACGGCGCGAGTGTGTTTGCCTCCAACTACGCCCAGTTCCAGCGGGAGGAGCAGCGGTACCAGTCCGCCCGCAGTCGGCGAGGCGGCCGCTCGCCCGAGCACTGCTCCAAGTGAACCAGCGGACCCGGCTCGGCGTCCTTGGCTGGCCGGTGGGGCACAGCCGCTCACCGCAGATGCACAACGCGGCGCTGCGAGCCAGCGGCCTGGAGGGCTGGCGCTACCAGCTCCTGCCCGTGCCCCCGAAGCTGTTCGCCGAGACGGTGAGGGCCTTGCCCGGTGCCGGGTTTCGGGGCGTCAACGTGACCATCCCGCACAAGGAGGCCGCCCTGGCCCTGGCCGACCGTCCCAGTTCAAGCGCGCAGGAGATCGGCGCCGCGAACCTCCTGATCTTCGAGGACGACGGCACAATCAGCGCTGAGAACACCGATGCTCCGGCGCTCGTGCGGTCCCTTCCCCGGCCGGCCCAGGGCGCCACGGCGCTGGTGCTGGGAGCGGGTGGGAGCGCCCGGGCCGCCGTGTGGGCGCTGCGCGAGGCCGGGGCCCGGGTCCGGGTCTGGAACCGGACCCCGGAGCGGGCGCGGGCACTGGCGGAGGACCTGGGGGTGAGCGCCGTCCCGGAGCCCGGACCGGCCGATTTTCTGGTCAACTGCACCTCGGTGGGTCTGGCCAGCCGGGCGGGTGAGCTAAAGCAGCTGCCCGTCAGGGCCGATGAGATCGCGATGTTCGAGTGCGTGATCGACTTCGTGTACTCGTCCACGGAGACTGAGCTGATCCGTGCGGGCAGGCGCGCGGGCAAGCCCACCGTGGACGGTCTCGACCTGCTCGTCGGTCAGGGAGCGCTGAGCTTCGAGCGATTGACTGGGGTTGTTCCGCAGATCGAGAAGATGGCAGCGGCCACCCGGGCCGGATGACTGGCTGAGGCCTCCGATGAGTGACGGCACACCGTTCCTGAGGGCGGTTGAGCCTCCTAGCGAAGCCGAGGAGCAGTCCGCTCGCAACGTAACTGGGGTCACGCCGCCGACCCGCCGAGGAAGCTCAGGCAGGTTCCTCACAGACGTGATCGTGGAGCTTGGCTTCTGCGAGGCCGAGCGCGTCCAGAGGGCGATCGAGGACGCGCGGGTGGCCGGGATGGCGCCCGAGCGCCTGCTGGTGGAGGAGAAGGCGATCAGCGCCGACCAGCTCTCCCGGGCCGTGGCCGAGCGCTACGGGCTGGACCATCTTGACCTGAGTGTGTTCAAGGTGGACATGGCGGCGGCCAACCTGCTCACCGCCTCGGCCGCCAAGCGGTACTCCGCGGTGCCGGTGGCCTACGTCGACGAGCAGACGATCGTGCTGGCCATGTCCGACCCGGCCAACGTGATCGCGGTTGACGATATCGGCCTGCTGACCCGCGCGGACGTCAAGCCGGCCGTGGCCTCCGCGGAGGACATCTCAGCCCTGATTTCCAGAATGAACCGCTTCGAGGACGCCGTGCAGGAGGCGGTGGAGGAGAACGACGAGGGATCCAGCCCGCTGGAGATCGTCGACCTGCGGGAATCGGCCGAGGACGCGCCGGTCATCAAGCTCGTGCACTCCATCATCGCCCAGGCGGCCGAGCGCGGAGCGTCGGACATCCATCTGGAGCCCCAGGTGGAGGACGGGCGGACCTCGGCCGAGCTGCGGGTCAGGATGCGCATCGACGGGGTCCTGTCCGACGAGGCATCCGTACCCAAGCGGATGGTGTCCGGGGTGATCTCGCGCATCAAGATCATGAGCGACCTGGACATCTCCGAACGCCGCATCCCCCAGGACGGCCGGGTGGGCTTGACGATCGATGGTCGCCACGTCGATGTCCGTGTGGTCACCCTCCCCAGCGTCCACGGCGAGTCCGTCGTGATGCGCATTCTGGACAAGGACAACGCCAAGCTGGACCTGGAGACGCTGGGCATGCAGGAGCATGAGCTGGACCGCTTCCGCCGGGCCTTCCGCAAGGCGCATGGAGCGGTCCTGGTCACAGGGCCGACGGGATCAGGTAAGTCGACCTCTCTCTACGCGGCCATTAACGAGCTCAACGAGCCTGAGAAGAGCATCATCACGATCGAGGATCCCGTGGAGTACCAGCTCGAGGGCGTCACCCAGGTGCAGATCAACCCCAAGGCGGGCCTGGGCTTCGCCACCGGCCTGCGCTCGATGATGCGCGCCGACCCTGACATCCTGATGGTGGGCGAGATCAGGGACCGGGAGACGGCGCAGATCGCCATCGAGGGTGCCCTCACGGGTCACATGGTCCTGTCCACCCTGCACACCAACGACGCCCCGGCCGCCATCACGCGACTGATCGAGATGGGCATCGAGCCCTTCCTGATCGCCTCGGCCATCGACTGCGTGGTGGCCCAAAGGCTGGCCCGCACGCTCTGCGTCCAGTGCAAGCGCCGCACGCTCCTGCCCGCGGACGTCGTTCGGGATCATGGGTTCAACGCCTCTTTTGACATCGAGGCCTACGAGCCGGTGGGCTGCGCCCGGTGCGGCGGATCCGGCTACCGCGGTCGGATCGGGGTCTTCGAGGTCATGACCATGTCGGAGGAGATCCGCACGCTGACGCTGTCCCGCGCGGCCTCTGAGCAGATCGGCACGGTGGCCGCCCGGGAGGGGATGCGCCGCCTGCGCGAGGACGGGCTGGAGAAGGTGAAGTCCGGCCAGACCTCGATCGCCGAGGTGGCTCGGGTCACCGGTGGCGGCTGAGCACGTGTCCAGGCTGGGCTGGCCAAGCTAATCAGGACCCGCCTCGGCTGCCGATGAGTGGCCGATGGATATTGATTTCGCTGCTCTGCTGCTTGAGGTGGCCGACCGCCGCGCCTCGGACCTGCACCTGACTGCGGGCGCCCCTCCGATGGTCCGCGTCCGCGGCCGGCTCACCCCGGTGGACGGATATCCCGTCCTGACTCCCACCGACACGAGGGAGATCGTCTACTCGATCCTGTCCAGCCCCCAGCGCCAGAAGCTGGAGAACAACTGGCAGCTGGACTTCGCCTATCAGATTCCCGGCAGGAGCCGCTTCCGAGTCAACGCCTATTTCCAGCGCTCGGCGCTGGGCGCCGCCTTCCGTCTGATCCCGTTCGAGATCGTGCCCCTGGAGAACCTCGGCCTGCCTCCGGCGGTGGCCGAGTTCGCCAACAGACCTCGCGGCCTGGTCCTGGTCACCGGACCCACCGGCTCCGGTAAGTCGACCACGCTGGCCTCGCTGATCGACGTGATCAACTCCACCCGGGAAGAGCACATCATGACGATCGAGGATCCGATCGAGTTCCTGCACCAGCACAAGAAGTGCATCGTCAACCAGCGTGAGCTGGGCTCGGATGCCACCGGCTTCGGTGAAGCCCTGAAGGCCGCGCTCCGCCAGGACCCTGACGTCATCCTGGTGGGCGAGATGCGGGACCTGGAGACGATCTCCACGGCCATCACCGCAGCCGAGACCGGCCACCTGGTGTTCGCCACGCTGCACACCCAGGACGCGCCGCAGACCATCGACCGAATCGTGGACGTGTTCCCCTCCGCCCAGCAGGGTCAGATCCGCGCCCAGTTGGCGGTGGCGCTCCAGGGCATCATGACCCAGACCCTGCTGCCCACCGCCGACGGCTCCGGGCGATGCTGCGCGGCCGAGATCCTGGTCCCCACACCGGCGGTGCGAAACCTGATCCGTGAGGCCAAGAGCCACCAGATCTACTCCGTGCTGCAGACCGGGGCGTCCTTCGGCATGCAGACCATGGACGCATCTCTGGCCCAGCTGGCCCGGGCGGGCAAGATCACCCGTCAGCTGGCCGAGTCCCGGGCCCACTCGGTGGAGGAGCTTCGCCGGCTGCTCGGCGGCCCGTCCGACGCGCAGATGGCGGCGTAGGGCTGTCGTGGCTCGGATGCCCGCAACTGGCTCGCTGAGGAACTAGGACCGCCGCCGTGCCCACGTTCACCTTTAAGGCCATGGACCTGGCCGGGATGCCCGCCCGGGGCGAGGTCGATGCCATCTCCAAGCAGGCGGTGGCCGACCAGCTCAAGGAGCGGGGCCTGGTCGTTCTGGACATCGCCAGCAAGTACCGCTCCCGGGAGCTGAACATCGAGATCTTCTCCCGGGTCAAGGCGACCGATCTGGCGGTGGCCACCCGCCAGCTCTCGACGATGGTGTCCTCCGGTGTGACGATCCTCCGGGCGCTCAGCGTCCTGGAGAACCAGACCAGCTCAAAGCTGCTGCAGTCCACGCTGGCCGCCGTCCGTCGTGACGTGGAGGCCGGCCTCATGCTCTCCGGCGCCCTGGAGCGTCATCCGAAGGTGTTCTCCAAGCTGTACGTCGCCATGGTCAGGGCGGGCGAGGCCGGAGGCGTGCTGGAGAACTCGCTGCTGCGAACGGCCGACCAGCTGGAGAAGGATGCCTCGCTGCGCCGTCAGGTCCGCTCGGCCATGATCTACCCCACGCTCGTGATCAGCTTCGCGGTCATCGTGCTGCTCGCGCTGGTGGCCTTCCTGATCCCGGTGTTCCAGAACGTGTTCAAGCAGTTCGGAGGCCACCTCCCCACGCTGACGCAGTTCATGGTCGGCCTGTCCGGCCTGGTCAGGCACCAGTGGTATCTGGTGATCGGGTTCTGGGTCGGGTCGATCGGCGGATTCATCTACTGGAAGCGCAGCAAGCGGGGACGGGCCCAATGGGACGCCTTCAAGCTGCGAATCCCCATGAAGATCGGCTCCGTCGTCCAGAAGGTGTGCATCGCTCGGTGGTCACGGACGCTGTCCTCGCTCACCTCGGCCGGCGTGCCGATCATGCAGGCTCTGGAGATCACCGGCAGCACGGCCGGTAACACGGTGATCGAGGACGCCATGGGTGAGGTCATCACCTCGGTCAAGGCCGGGGGCACGATCTCCGAGCCCCTGCGGGGGTGCAAGGCCTTCCCCCCAATGGTCTCCCACATGGTCGGCGTGGGCGAGGAGACCGGTGCGCTGGACAACATGCTCGCCAAGCTGGCCGACTTCTACGAGGACGAGGTGGCCGCGGCGATCAAGGCCCTGACCTCGATCCTGGAGCCGGCCATGATCATCCTGGTGGGCGGGATCGTTGGCGTGATCGTCATCTCGATGTACCTGCCCCTGTTCAACGTCTACAACCAGATTCACTAGGGGAGCGGCGCGGGCCGCGCGGGCCCTCCCAGGCCTGCAACTCGTCCGGCCACCCTTGACTGCGCCGGCGGTAGGGTAGGGTTTGCATCAGGACCACCCGGCAACGGACCCGATCGGGGGCTCGGCTTGAAGGCGATGACCGTTCACCGCACGGCTTCCGCGCCAACCGCGGTCCTCGGCGTTCGGCCGTTTGGCAGACAGTGGCGGCAGCACGTTGTCCTCCCGGGGCGGGGTGATCTGCTGCCGGTCGCCGGGCTTGTCGGTGCCTACTACGCGGCGGCTCATCTCGGCTACGCATTTGAGTTTTCCGGTCCCATCGGGGCCATCGTCTGGCTGCCGGTGGGGGTTGGGATCGCGTTCCTGTATCTGGGCGGCATGCAGCTGTGGCCGGGTGTGGTGATCGGTGATCTGCTCGTAAATGACTACTCGGCCCTGCCCGTCGGATCGGCTCTGGCTCAGAGCCTCGGAAACCTGCTTGAGGTGCTGGTGGCGACGTGGCTCCTGCTTCGGCTGTGTCCTCGGAAGGAGCCACTGTCGACGCTTCGGGGCGTGGCCGGCATGCTCGCGGCGGTGGCGTGCGGGACGCTTGTCAGCGCCACCATCGGGTCGCTCGCATCGTGGATCGGAGGCGCCATCGATGGCCATTCGGTGCCCTACGTCTGGCGGACGTGGTGGCTGGGCGATTTCACGGGGGCTCTGATTCTGGTCCCGCTGGTGCTCAGCTGGTCGTTGTTGCCGCGGCGGCCGTGGCCGCGAGCGCGGCTGCTGGAGGCCGGCCTGATGATGACGGTGGTGGTGGGTCTCAGCGCGCTTCAGCTCGGGGAGCACATACTGCTGGCCGCGGTGGTGTTCCCGGCGCTCATCTGGGCGGCGCTGAGCTTCGGGCTCCGCGGCGCCACTCTGGCGACCATGGTCATCTGTGGCTTTGCGCTGGTGGGTGCCACGAACGATCTGGGCCCATTCGGCGTGGGCTCCATCAGCAGCCGGCTCCTGGAGACGCAGCTGTTCATTGCCACCGCTTCGCTGTGCGGGCTGGCCGTCGCGGCCCTCGTTTCAGAGCGCGGACGGCTCGCCGAGGGCCTGCGCGAGTCCAGAGTGCGCCTTGTCGCGGCCTCCGATCTGGCCCGGCAGCGCGTCGAGCGTGATCTGCACGACGGCGCTCAGCAGGGCCTCGTTGGGTTGAAGTTCAAGCTCGCTGAGGCCGGCGATGTCATCCTGGCCAACCCCGCAGAGGGGCGGCGTCTGGTCGCCGTGGTCGAACGGCAGATGGATAGTGTTCTGGATGAGGTGCGTTCGGTGGCTCACGGGGTCTACCCACCGCTGCTGCGGGAGCGTGGAATCGTCGAGGCGCTGAGGTCCGCCCGGTGGCTGTCCGCGACGGATGTCTCGGTTCACGGTCGAGACGTCGGCCGCTACTCACAGGTGATCGAGTCCGCTGTCTACTTCTGCTGCCTGGAGGCCATCCAGAACGTGGCCAAGCACGCCGGTCCGGATGCCCACGCCGACGTGACGCTGTGGCAGCAGCGCAGCCACCTGCGCTTTGCGGTGACCGATTCCGGGGCCGGTTTTGACTCCACGGCGGTCTCACACGGCGACGGACTGGCGAACATGCGTGACCGCATTGAGGCCATCGGCGGCACATTGACGGTGACCTCAAGCCCAGGATCCGGCAGCAGTGCCCGCGGTTCTGTTCCCGCCACGCCCACCACCTAGAGCAGGCGCTAGCCAATCAGGGGCCGCCGCCCGGTTTGGCGACCCTCGCCGCACCCGGTACGCTCCCGCCGGGATGGCTCGCTGTGCTGGATGCGCTACCGAGAACCCTGACCACGCGCGGTTCTGCATGGGGTGCGGCGCCGCACTCGCCGCCCGGTGCGCGGCCTGCGGCACCGAACTTCCGGCTGAGGCCCGTTTCTGCCTGCAATGCGGGACGCCTGTGGCGCCCCTGGGACGGGCTGCGCCCGCCGGCACGCCGGCCACCCCGGTAGAGACACCGGCGCCCTCGCAGCCCACGGCCGTCGAGGAGCGCCGCACCGTGAGCGTCCTGTTCGCCGACCTCTCCGGCTACACGTCCGTGGCCGAGAAGCTTGACCCTGAGGATGTGAAGGATCTGCTCGATGACATCCTGGGACGCCTGACCGAGGCCGTTGTGCGCTACGGCGGGCGGGTCGACAAGTACATCGGCGACAACGTCATGGCTCTGTTCGGGGCGCCCTTGGCCCATGGCGATGACCCTGAACGCGCCGTGCGGGCGGGACTGGACATGCAGGCCGTGATGGAGGACATCAACCAGCCGCTGCGCGAGCGCCACGGGGTGAGCTTCGAGTTGCGGGTGGGGATCAACACCGGCGAGGTCCTGGCCGGCAAGATGGGCGAGGGATACACCGTGGTGGGGGACGCCGTGAACGTGGCCGCCCGCCTTCAGGCCGCCGCCCGGCCGGGAACCGTCACCGTGGGCGAGCGGACGCAGCGGGCCACTCGCCACACGATCCGCTACCGAGAGCTGACAGCTCCCCTGGAGCTCAAGGGCAAGAGCAAACCCGTCCTGGCCTGGGAGGCCCTGGACGTCCCGGCGCCGAGCGCCGCCTCGTCGGAGGGTCCGGCCCGAGCACCCCTGGTGGGCCGGCAATCCGAGCTGGAGACACTGTCCGGGCTCTTCCAGCGGATGAGGGGCGAGCGTCGGCCGCACCTGGTGACGCTGATCGGTGAGGCGGGGGTCGGCAAGAGCCGGCTCCTGCGCGAGTTCGAGGAACAGCTGCGCCGGCTGCCTGACCCACCCCTGGTCCGGCACGGACGGTGTCCGGCCTACGGCTCCGGGGTCGTCTTCTGGCCGCTGGGAGAGATGCTGCGCAGCGAGTGCGGCATCGTGGACGGCGACTCCTCGGAGGTCGCGTTCGGGAAGCTGTCGACCTGGCTAGAACAGCTGCACGCCCCTGCCGGGACCGACGGCCAGTCATTGGTGGTCAAGGCGGGGCTCGTGGCCCGGCTGCTCGGCATCGATCCGCCGGCCGCGATCAGCCTGCCGGAAGCCGAGGACGCGCAGCGTACCCGCGAACTCTTCTTCGCCGCGGTGCGGGGGATCGTGGAGGGACTGGCCCGGGAGCGGCCGCTCGTCATTGCCTGGGAGGACGTGCACTGGGCCGACCACGGCATGCTTGATCTGATCGAGCACCTGAACCAGTGGGTCAACGCACCCGTGCTTCAGGTCTGCCTGGCCCGCGACGAGCTGCTGGAGCGGCGGTCCAGCTGGGGTGGCGCCCGGCGCAGCGCTTCGACGTTGTTCCTGGAGCCGCTCGGGGAGTCTGAGACGAGGGCGCTGGTGGCCGCGCTCCTGGCCCTCGACACTCCAGGCGAGCACGTCGTGGACGAGGTGGCCGCTCGGGCGGAGGGCAACCCTCTGTTCGCCGAGGAGATGGTGCGCCTTCTGGCCGAGGATGAGGAGGCCACCGCCTCAGAGCTGCCGGACTCGGTCCACGCTCTGCTGGCCTCCCGGCTGGACGGCCTGAGCTCACCGGAGCGTCGCATCCTTGCCCACGCCGCGGTCGTGGGGCGCACGTTCTGGGAGGGCGCGCTGCTGGCCGTGGCCCACGAGGAGGGCGTGGTGCTCCAGGACGTTCTGCTCTCCCTGCGCCAGAAGGATTTCGTCCTGGCCGGCGAGGGTCTGATGCTCGGCGGCGAGCCGGAGCTGGCCTTCAAGCACGTGCTGATCCGGGACGTGGCCTACTCCATGCTGCCCAAGGCGGTCCGGGCCCAGAAGCACTTCCAGGTGGCCGAGTTCATCGAGGAACGCGCCGGAGAGCGCCTTGACGAGGTGGTGGCCATCCTGGCCGAGCATTACGGCCGCGGCGTGACGCTGGCCCAGGAGCTGAAGTTCGAGTCCTTCCAGCTGGAGGACTACCGCGCCCATGCGCTCCGGTATGCCGAGGCCGCCGGGGACGCTGCCGGCCGCCTGTACTCCAACGAGGAGGCGCTGTCTCATTTCGAGGCCGCCCTGCGGTACGGCGATGAAAACGACGAGACGCTGGCGCGGGTGGCCGAGAAGCTGGGCGATGTGGCGCTGCGCCTGGGCCGGGCTGACACCGCCATCGACGCCTGGCAGTCGGCCCTGGAGCACCATCGCGGTCAGGAGAGCCTGGAGCGGGTGGCCGAGCTGCACCGCAAGATCGGCGCCGCACTGGCCTACAAGGGCCAGCGCAAACGGGCCATCGAGCATCACCAGCTGGGGATCAACCTGATCAAGGACGGACCACCCTCTCTGGCCCTGGTACGCCTCTACGAGGAGGCCGCCTGGCTCTATGTCCAGACGGGCGACAACATGCTGGCCATCTACGCCTCCGAGAAGGCGCTGCGCTACGCCGAGCGGCTCGGCGAGGCCCGGGCAGCCAGCCGGGCCCACGGGATCTTCGGCCGCGTGTTCGGGCGGATCGGCGACATCGCCAAGGCCAGGGAGAACCTGGAGCGAGCCGTGGAGCTTGCCCGGGGGACCGACGACCATGAGACGGTGCTCGCCCTGGCTGCTCTGGGCCATCACCTCGAGGTATCCGAGGGCGACTACGCGGCGGCGGCCGGGGCCTACCAGGAGGGTCTCGGCCTGGCTCGGCAGATCGGCGACGTCCCGGCCCAGATCGACCTTCACGCTGCGCTGGCTCAACTCGCCGCCCACACGGGCAGCTGGGACGCGGTGGAGCAGGCCACCGATGCCGCGGCCAGCCTGGCCGAGCGCGAGGGTCTGATCGGAAAGCTCTGCCTGCCCTATGCCATGCGTGGCCTCCTGCACTGGCGACGTGCGGAGTGGGAGGCCTCGGTGGAGGCCTACCGCCGCTCGCTGGACCTGGCCGAGCAGGTGGGGGGCTCGGAGGTGTCGATCGTGGCGTCTCTGGGCCTGGCCGAGGCCCTATCCGATCAGGGACAGGTGTCCGCGGCGGAGACGACCCTCAGCCAGGCCCTGGACACGTGTGAGCGGGCCGGGCTGATCGTGCAGTCGGTACAGGTCAATGCCGCCCGCGCCGTGCTGCTCGTAGACATCGGCCGACCCGAGCAGGCCGACGAGGCGGCCACCCAGGCCACCCGTCTGGCCGACCGGGTCCATTACCCGGTGGGTGATGCAGCGGCCCTGGAGGCCACGGGCGCGGTGGCTCCGACGGCGGAATCCTGCGAGATGCTCGGCCACGCGGCCGAGGCCTGGGAGCGACTGGGCCGGCCGCTGGACTCCGCTCGCTGCCAGGCCCTCCTGGGGCTGCGGATGCGTGAGCTGGACCAGGCGGACGGGGTCCGAGAGCTGGAGGGCGCGATCGAGTCCTACCAGCGCCTCGGGGTCCAGCACCGCGCCGACAGGGTGCGGGAGCAGGCCAGCTCGGCGCTGGGTTAGCGGACTCCTCGCTGGGTTAGCAGGCGGATGCCTCGCTGGGTTAGCGGCCGGACGTCTCGCTGGGTCAACGACCGGCGCCTCCCGCTCACGTGCGCGACCAAGCCGAAAGATAATCTTCAGCAAATCAATGGAATTAGTAGACTTATGGGCATGAGCATGTCCAGTGCCGAGCTGAAGCGGTTTGTGACCGAGCTGGCGTCCCGGCCGGAGCTATGGAGCGATCAGGTCAGACACAGCAGCGACGCCAGGGTGTACGAGCAGATCTGGGACGGCGAGGACGCCAACGCGTGGCTGATCTGCTGGAGCGAGGATCAGGACACGGGCTTTCACGACCACGACGACTCGGCGGCGGCGATCCTCGTGCTTGAGGGCCGCGTGCAGGAGGAACGGCTGCGGCTGGGCGCGCCCCCTGAGGCTCGGGTCGCGGGCCCTGGGACGACCCTGGTGGTGCCGCCCACGGCGATCCATCGCGTCCTGCACGCCGGCTCGGATCCCGCGGTCACCATCCACGCCTACTCCCCGCCCCTGAAGCGGACCGGCGCCTACTGGATCGGCCCCGAAGGCCAGCTCGAGCGCGTCGGGCAGTCGTTTGATGAAGAGCTCCGCGCCGAGCCCGCCCTGCGTTAGTCTCTCGCGCCGGCATACCGACGGAGGTGGGCGGCTTTCATAACCCGATGTCGCCCGTCTACTTCATCGGCGGCAGGAAGGCAGCCGCGATCACTTTCAACGACGGGATCACCAAGAAGCACGCCAGGTACACGATCGGCCGGGGCAAGATCGTCAAGTCAGGCCTGCCCGCCCTGCACTACTCCCGATTACATCGATGCATCGCACGCCGACGGCCAGTCGTTCATCACCGGCGGCACCGGCAACGACACGATCTTCGCCAGCCCGGCCGGCGGCTACGTCGCGGGGGGTGGTGGCAGTCCGAAGATCGTGCTGAATGGCGTGGGCTTCAAACCCGCTCGTGTGGCGTTCGGGTCTCGCCTGACCCTCCGCGTTCCGCCGTACGCCCAGGGTGAGCTCAAGCTGACCTTCCAGCTCGCCGGCCGCTCATCTGGGAGGTGCTCCCAGGGGACCATGTTCAAGCAGATCCGCGCCGGGACGACATCGCTACACCTGAGCTCCCGGTCCCGGGTGAACGGTCACCGGCGGCGGCTCCCCCGGGGCAGGTATCGCGTGGGGGTTCGCCTGACCTCAGGCGCCCGGAGTTCAAAGACCCACCACCTCGTGCTGGTAATACGCTGACTGGGGTGCGCAGGTATCGTGCCTGCGCACGATGCCCAACGGCGCCCAGGCACTGATCCGCACCCTGGTCGACTCCGGGGTGAGGGCGTGCTTCACCAACCCGGGCACGTCCGAGATGCACTTCGTGGCCGCCCTGGACTCCGTGCCGGAGATGCGCGCCGTGCTGGCCCTGTTTGAGGGGGTGGCCACGGGAGCCGCCGACGGATACGCCCGGATGTCCGGTGTGCCCGGCGCCACGCTCCTGCACCTGGGACCGGGGCTGGGCAATGGACTGGCCAACCTGCACAACGCCCGGCGGGCCAAGTCCGCGGTCGTCAACGTGGTGGGTGACCACGCCACCTACCACACCCAGTACGACGCCCAGCTGCAATCGGACATCGAAACCGTGGCCCGCAACGTCTCGAGCTGGGTGCGCACGTCGAGGAGCACTGAGGAGCTGGCGGGCGACGCGGCCGAGGCGGTGGCGGCGGCCGTCGGGCCACCCGGTCAGGTGGCCACGCTCATCCTGCCGGCCGACGTCTCCTGGAGCGAGGGCGCCGAGCCCGCCAGGCCGATCCAGCCCACCGCCCCAGATGCGGCGCCGAGTGATGTGCTGGACACGGTGGCCCAGGCGCTGCGCAAGGGGGGGAGGACGGCGCTGCTGCTCGGCGGCCGGTCTCTCCGGGAACCTGGGCTGCAGGCGGCAGGACGGATAGCCGCGGCCACCGGCGCCAAGCTGCTCGGCGAGACCTTCCCGGCGCGCCTGGAGCGGGGAGCCGGGCTCGTGGCCGTGGAGCGGATCGCGTACATCCCAGAGCTCGCCGGCGTTCAGCTTGACGGGCTCAAGCACCTGATCCTTGTCGATGCCAAGGCGCCGGTGTCGTTCTTCGCCTACCCCGGCCGTAAGAGCGACCTCGTTCCGGATGGCTGTCAGGTGCACGAGCTGGCCGGGCCGTCATCGGACGCGGTGGGGAGCCTGGAGGCTCTGGCCGAGCTGGTGGGCGCCACCGACGCGAAACCCGAGTTACGACCGGCGGGCCGGCCTGAACCGGCCTCCGGAGAGCTCACGGCCGAGAAGGCCTGCCAGGTCATCGGCGCGGTCCTGCCTGAGAACGCGATCGTCTCAGACGAGGCCGTTACCTCGGGAGCCACCCTCCCCGTCCATACCGCGGGAGCACCCCGTCATGACTGGCTGACCCTCACTGGCGGCGCCATCGGCCAGGGTCTCCCGGTGGCCGTCGGGGCGGCCGTGGCCTGCCCGGACCGGCCGGTGCTGGCTCTCCAAGCCGACGGTTCGGCCATGTACACCATCCAGGCCCTGTGGACCATGGCCCGAGAGCAGCTGGGCGTCACCGTGGTCATCTTCAACAATCGCGCCTACTCGATCCTGAACGTTGAGCTGGCCCGCGTCCGGGCTCAGGGGGCCGGCCCGAAGGCCCATTCCCAGCTTGACCTCAGCGGTCCAGACCTTGACTTCGTCCACCTGGCCACCGGGCTCGGGGTGCCCGCCCAGCGCGTGGACACGGCCGAGCAGCTCACCGAGGCGCTGCAGCGGGCGACGGCCGAGCCGGGGCCGAGCCTGATAGAGGTCGTCATCGCGCCCACGTTCAGCGCCCGCCAGCTCCGGGCGATGCCCTACGCCCTGCGAGCTCTGGGCGTTCTGCCCCGTCCGCTGGCCACGGCGATTCAGCGTCGGCTGAACCCGTGAGCTGAGCGGGGCTGCTGGGGCTTGGCTGGCGCCTGCTGGCTCAGCCGGAGCGATGGGCGCCCGCGGGCGCCGGATGTGCGAGCGGTCAGCCCGTCAGTCCGCGCTGGTGCCTGGCCCTGTGGCTCGCCCGGTGATGATGGTGGTGATGATGATGCCGGCGGCGATGATTCCGATGGCGCTGCTGGTGCTGGTGGCGCTGGCACGCCCTGGGCAACCGGCTGCCGTGGTAACGAACGAAACGCCCCGACGGGGTCCGGCAGACCTTCACAGCCGTGCCGATGCTCCGCTTCTTCACGATCACACTGCTGGTGCCGCTGACCGCTGCCCCGCTGGATGCGGTGCCCGTGACCGTGGCCGTGTTGGTGAACGTGGCCGGGTCGCTCTTGAACAGAGCATGTGTGCAGGTGTACTGCGCCACGCCCCCGGGAGCCAGGACGTCGCCGGTCAGCGTGCCGCTGACCTGGGAGGGTCCCTGGGTGGTGTTGGGGTCGCAACGGGGGTCGTCCAGGCTGAGGGTCAGCGGCTCGTCGCCAGTGTTGCTGGCCTGGATCTCGTAGTGCATCGTGTGGACCACGTAGTGACGGCCGCGCTCGGTGATGGTCAGCACGTCGCTGGTGAAGGAGCCTGTCTCATCGACCCGCTGGAGCTTGGAGACGGAGATCGCCGGGCCTGAGGACGCGGCGCCCACCGTGAGGGTCGGGAGCGCGGCCGGGGCACCGGCAGCGGCAGCGGCAGCGGTCTGAAGCGACATGCCCACGAGCATCGCCGTCACGGTCATCGTGGCCCGGCGGGCGAACGTCCCCGCGCGCTGACGCGTGAGGCGCGACTCCCCTGCTCCAGATCTATGTCCCCGCAATGGTGCCCTCATGCTCCCAATGGTGTCGTACCTGCCGGATGTGGACTGCACATTATCAATCATGCGTCCAAAGAACAAGAAAATGGTAAATCATTTAGGGGGTGAAATTAGGGCTGACAGTGCGCTCGGCGCGGACTCGCGGCCAATGCGATCCGCGCCCCGCCCCTCGATCCGCGCCCGCGCCCTTGGATCCACACCGGACACGCAGCCCCGCTGCGACCCCCAACCCGGCTATGGTCCAGCCGCATGATCGTCACCGAGGCCGTGAGCGGATATCTCGCCGGGCTGCGGGAGGCCCCAGACGCCGTCCTGGCCGAGATGGAGGAGCAGGCGGCGCGGGAGGGGATTCCGATCGTCGTCCCGGAAACCGGCGCGCTCCTGCGGGTGATTGCCCAGGCCTGCCAGGCTCGGCGCATCCTGGAGGTCGGCACCGCGATCGGAGTATCCACGCTCTACCTGGCCCGAGCGCTTCCGCAGGACGGAAAGGTCGTGTCGTTCGAGATCGACGACCAGCGCCACGCGGCCGCCCGGGACTACCTGGGGCGGGCGGGGGTGCTTGAGCGGGCCGACCTCCGTCTCCAGGACGCTCGTGAGGGTCTGGCCGCGCTGACGGAAACGTTCGATCTGGCCTTTATCGACGGGGTCAAGGCGCAGTACGGCGAGTACTTCGACGGTGTCGTGCCGCGCCTGCGCTCAGGTGGCGTGCTGGTGGTCGACAACGTGCTGATGAGCGGAACGGTGGCCGAGGGGCGCAGTGACGGTCACTGGACCGAGGACCAGATTGCCCGGGCGCGAGAGTTCAACCAGCGGCTCCTGACAGACCCCCAGCTGGTCGCGAGCGTCACTCCGGTGGGGGACGGGGTGCTGGTGGGCGTGAAGCGATGAGCGCCGAGGCTGAGGGCCGCGGCGGGGCGAGCGGCGCCGGTGAGGGCCGCGGCGAGGCCGCCGGCACCGGGGGCGTGGCCGGTCAGGATCGGGCCACCTGCACGCCATGTCGCGGAACCGGCCGCGTCCAGTCGGCGCTGGGCGGCGAGAGCCATGAGGTCACGTGTCCGTGGTGCGGCGGGAGCGGACGCTTCATCCCGGGTCGGGATGCCCAGGAGGAGCCTGCCGAGCAGGGCGGTCAGACGGCCTCGGACGGCGAAATGGCCGGGCCCCAGGGCGATTAACCGAAAAACCTGAATTCTTTTGCACATGGGGGCTTCCCCCTACGAGGAACGTCCAGTTTGGTTGCGGGTCTTTACTGGAGCGCCCCAAGAGCCGATACGGACGCAGCCAGAGCCAAGGTGCCAAAGGCAAACCGCTCGTGAGGGCGGGACGCAAAGCCACGGATCTCCTAACGGAGGAAGCCGAGCTGCCACCACAGGCTTAGTCGTATTAGCCGCGATGGCAAGGACCCAGGGATCTGGCGGCCCAATCAAACGAGATCCCAGGAGGATCCATGCTTCATAAGCTCAGCCGTCGCGCACAGGACGAGAAGGGTTTCACCCTGATCGAGCTCTTGGTCGTCATCCTGATCATTGGCATCCTGGCCGCGATCGCTATTCCCGCATTCCTCAACCAGCGCAGCAAGGCCTACGACGCGTCCGCCAAGTCGAACCTGAAGACGGCGCAGACGGCCGAGGAGACCTACGCCACCGATCAGAACGGTACGTACGCCTCTGACACGCTGAGCGCGAGCGACACCGGGGCTCTGGCCACGATCGAGCCCACGCTGAAGAACAGCCCGTACGTCACGGCGACCGCCAACGGCACGACCGGTTACACGATCGTCGCGACGTCCCAGGGCTCAGGCTCCTCGCCTGACTCGTTCACCCTGACCAGCGCCAACGGCGCCGTCACCCGCACGTGCTCCGGCACCGGCGGCGGTTGCGTCGGCGGCAGCTGGTAGTTCAAGACCTCGAGACACACGTCTCGTACGCGGAGGGCGGGGCCGGTGCCCCGCCCTCCGTCGTTCTAGGAGCCCCGGCACGCCGCTGCGCCCCGGCGCTCATGGATCCTCGTTTACCTCCGAGCATCTCACTGCCGATATGCCTCTCATGCCCCTCCGGCTGACCGCCGTGCGTCGTTTTCTCATGCCCCTCGGGCTGACCGCCCTGCTCCTGAGCGGCGCCGTCGCACTCGCCGCTCCAGTCGCCGCCGGCGCCCACACCCCCGCCAGCAAGGTCCTGAAGTTCCGGATTGGATCGGCCATGGCGATGGTGCAGTCCAACCGCACCGTCCCGCTCCACTTCAGCTCATCTGCCGGCCAGGCGGTCCGCGTCGCCGAGCAGAGCCCCACGCTGCGAGCCCTACACGCGCGGGTGCACCCGCTCCAGGTCGTCCCGTACGTGTGGCGGGCGGCGCATCCGTACTGGTACGTGGTGTTCACCTACCGGGGCAAGATCGTCGCCGACGCCAACGTGAGCCCTGCCGGCAAGCTGACAGGCGTCTGGACGGGCGCCCAGGCATGGGCCCCCTACACCCACGGCCACATAGCCGCCGTGCTGGACAGTCCCTGGATCCTGGTGCCGTTCGGCCTGCTGTTCATGCTCGCGTTCTTTGACCCTCGGCGGCTGAGGCGGCCCCTGCACTTCGATGCCCTGGCCGTGCTGGCGTTCCTGGTCTCCTACCAGTTCCTGGCCGACGGCCACCTCGGCCCAGCGGTCTGGCTGGCCTACCCACCCCTTATCTATCTCCTGGCTCGCATGCTCAGGCTCGGCTTCGGCCGACCTGGCGCGACCGGACGGTTGGCGCCGTTGCTGGGGATGCGCACGCTCGTCATCGGGCTGTGCGTGATGCTCGTGGCCCGGATTGCCATCTCGCTGCTCGGCCAGCAGGAGATCGACGTCGGCTACGAGTCGGTGATCGGAGCCTTTCGCGTCCTCCATCACCTGCCGCTCTACTGGCCCGATCCCAACCACGGGGACACGTACGGGCCGGTGGCCTATCTGGCGTACGTGCCCTTCCAGCTTCTCTTCCCGTGGGGCGGGAGCCTGAGCAACCTGCACGCCGCCGACGCGGCCGCGATCGTCTTCGACCTGGGGACCGTCCTGGGGCTCATCTTCCTGGGCCGGCGGCTGAGGTCGGGCGCCGACGGGACCCGACTGGGACTGGTCATGGCGTGGGCCTGGGCGGCCTGTCCGTTCACCGTGATCGGCCTCATCGTGCACACCAACGACGGGCTCATAGCCATGCTCAGCGTGTTCATGCTCCTGGCCCTGGCCTCGCCGCTCATCAGCGGCACGCTCCTCGGCCTGGCCACGGCGGCCAAGTTCTCTCCCGCCGGTCTGCTGCCGCTCCTGGCCGCGCCCCGCAAGCGCGGGCTCAAGGGGGCGGTCGTCTGCACGGCGGCCTGCGCCGGTGTGGTGGCCGTGGCGATCTTCTCGTGGCTGCCGTCTGGCGGGCTGGCCTACTTCTGGCAGCGGACGATCGGCTTCCAGATCAACCGGGTTGACGTGTTTTCGCCCTGGGCGCTGCACGGAAGCCTTCATCCGGTTCAGCTGGCGCTGGAGGCCCTGGCCGTCGTGCTGGCCGTGGCCGTGGCGTTCGTCCCCCGGGAACGCCCCCTGCCCAGGCTCTGCGCCCTGGCCGCAGCGGTCACGATCGCCGTCCAGCTTCCGGCCACCCACTGGTTCTACTACTACATCCTCTGGTTCCTGCCCTTCCTGCTCGTGGCCGGGCTGGCTCATGAGCAGCTCAAGGTGCGGCGACGCACCGCCGAAGAACCTGAACAGCAACTGATGCACATCGAGGACCGTCGGCCGGAGGCCGCCGGCACGCTGGTGGGAGTGTGACGCCGTGGTCCTCCGAGATCTTCACTGGAGGTTGAGATGCCCCTAGCCCTGGCGACAATCCTCGGCGCCGCCATCGGCTCGTTCCTGAATGTGGTGGCCTACCGGCTGCCCCGCCGGGAATCGCTCATCCATCCTCCGTCGCGCTGCCCCGGCTGCGACACGGCGATCAAGCCCCACGACAACATCCCCGTCCTGGGCTGGCTCCTGCTCCGAGGCCACTGCCGGCAGTGCGGGATGCACATCTCTGCCCGCTATCCGGTCGTGGAGGCCCTCACCGCGGTGCTCGCGGTGGCGGTCTTGCTCGTCCGCCACGGGGCCCACGACCTGGCCCTGGGCCTCACCCTGGTGATCGTCCTGGTGCCCGTGGCCCTGATCGACCTGGACCACCGGATCATCCCCAACCGGATCACCGGCCCGGCGGCCCTCGTGGCCGTGGCCATCGGCCTGATCACCGCCCCGAGCGGTGTGCCTGAGCAGCTGATCGCAGGCGCGGCCGCGGCCGGCTTCCTACTCGTGTTCGTCCTCGCCTATCCGCGAGGGATGGGCATGGGGGACGTCAAGCTGGCCGGAGTGATGGGGCTGTTCCTGGGGCGCTCGGTGGGCGTCGCGATCCTGGTCGGGGTGCTGGCCGGCAGCATCGGCGGCATCCTGATCATGGCTCGCCGTGGGGTGAAGGAGGGGCGCAAGACCGCCGTGCCCTTCGGCCCCTTCCTGGCCCTGGGCGGAGTTGTGGCGCTCCTGGTGGGGCCGCAGATCGTCCACTGGTACCTGCACGCCGGTCTGTAACCACCATGCTTCCGGGGTCGATCAAGCGCAGGCCAGCGCTCGCAGCGGCCCTCGTCGTGTTCGTCGTTTCAGGATTGGCTCTGGGGCTGGCCCAGAAGACCAGTCCGCTGCCGCTGCCCCGCGCCCAGGCCGTCCAGGCCGCGCTGCACAGCCGGCTGACTCAGAAGGTTCTCTCAAAGGAGCACTGGACTCGCACGACGGTCAGCGCTGTGGACGCTGGCCTGGCCCGGGTGAGCTTCTTCGACGGCGGTCAGATCGTGGCTCAGGTGGCCGTACGCCCTGACGGCGTCGTCACCCACGGTGAGGCCTTCACCGCCCGGTCGGTTCCCTACGGTGACTGGATCGCCTACCAGCCGGCGCTGCTGATCGGATTGGCCGCGCTGTTCGTCCTGATGGCCGGAGTCGCTCCCTGGCGGCGGATCCGCAACCTGGACGTGGCCGCGGCGCTGTCCTTGGTGGCTCCGATGGTGCTGCTCCAGCGGCGCTACGTGGACGCCAGCGTGCTCTCGGCGGTGCCGGGCCTGGGGTACCTCATGCTGCGGTGCGCCGTGCGGGGTCTGGGGCCGGACGCCGACTCCAAGGCCTCCACGCCGCTGCTGGATGCTCTGACGGCAGGCTGGGACGCCGGACGGCGGCTTCGCCTCCTCCGGATCCTCCTTGCCGCCCTGGTGCTGGTCTTCGTGATGGTCACCGTGAGCTCACGCGAGGCCGTGGACGTGGCCTACGCGGTGATGGAAGGCGCGACCAAGCTGATCCACGGCGTGCTCCCGTACGGCCACCTCCAGGGCGATGTGATCCATGGCGACACGTATCCGTTGCTCAGCTACGCCCTGTACACGCCGCTGGCCTGGATCTCGCCCGTGCAATCCACCTGGAGCTCGGTGGACCTGGCACTCGGGCTGGCCGCTGCGAGCGCCCTGGCCGTGGCCTGGGCGGTGTTCAAGTCGGCCGCCGGCGGGCGCCTGGCGGGCCTGCGACGCTCGCCGGACCGCGAGGCCGCGGGGCTGCGTGCCGCCATGCTCTGGCTGGCGTTCCCGCCGCTCCTGGCCGCGGTGTCGACGGGCACGAGCGATGTGGTGCTGGCGGCCCTGCTGGCCGTGGCGCTCGTGCTGTGGCGCCGCCCGGCGCTGGCCACGGGCTTGCTGGCCGCAGCGGCCTGGTTCAAGCTCGTTCCGCTGGCCCTCATCCCGGCTCGCCTGGCCACGCTGCGAGGGCGACGGCTGATCCATGCGCTCCTGGCCATCGTCGCGATCTCGGTGCCGATGCTCGCGTTGCTTGTGGCGCTGGGCGGGATCCGAGGTCCCGTCACGATGCTCCACGCCATCTCATACCAGTTCTCGCGGGGCTCGCCCCAATCGCTCTGGGCGGTCCTGGGCGTCCAATCTCTGCAGCCTTGGGCCCAGGCCGGCGCCCTGGCCCTGATCGTGGGCGCCTCCGTCCGGCTGGCCATCCACCCCCAGTGGGAGCGGGACACGGTCCGTGTGGCCGCGCTGGCGGGCGCCATCCTGATCTCGCTCCAGCTCGCGGCCAACTACTGGGCCTTCCTGTACCTGATCTGGACGCTGCCGCCAATCGCCCTGTCGCTGCTCGCCCAGACCGCGCCCGCCGTCGACGCCGCCCGGGTGCCGGAGCGACGCCTGGCCTCGCCACAGCCTGAGCTGGTGGGTGTCCGGTGAGCGCGCTCCTGGAGAAGCCCGCGGCGCCGGCGACTGTCCGCGGCGAACGGCGAACGTCGCCCGGTCAGGCGCCGGCTGAGGAGCCGCTGGGTGCCCACAGGGCCATCTCGCTGGTCGCCGTGCTCGGCCTGTTCTGGCCCCTGCTCAGCGCCTGGGGCAACATCGTGGCGGTGCCGTCAGGCGGAATCGCCGTGGTGGCTCTGACGGGCGGGGCGATCTGGCTTCTGGTTGCCATCGCCACCGCCCGGACCGAGGATGGCCTGGCGCGCCTGGACCGTTGGCTGCTCGCCTTGGCGTTGCTGGTGCTGGGCGCCTGGGCGGCGCAGAAGCTGAACGGGGCTGCGGGCTATGGCACCGACGAGGCCTCCTTCGAGCAGGGAGCGGCCAACCTCCTCGTGCACGGCCACGATCCCTACGGCGCCAACCTCCTGCCGACGCTGGCGCAGTTCAGCACTCCCACCAAGTACATGACGTACACGATGACCGGCGGGGTCGTGTCCACGTTCGGCTATCCGGCGCTGCCCCTGCTGGTCGTGGCGCCGTTCGTGGAGCTGACCGGCGGGGGTCAGGCCGTGCCCATCGCCGACGTGTTCGTCCTCATGGTGGCCACCGTGATCCTGTACCTCCAGCTCCCCCGAGCCTGGCGCGGGCTGGCCGTCGTGCTCTGCGTGGGCTACCCGATCCTGGCCACATTCGCCTTCATCGGGGTGAACGTGATCATGGCCACCACCGCGCTGCTGGTTGTGGCCCACCGCTGGACCAGCGTCGGGGAGTCAGGGCGACTGACGCGGGGCGATGGCCTCCGGGCCCTCGCCCTGGGGCTGGCGCTGGCCACCAACCAGCTCGCCTGGTTCATCGCCCCGTTCCTCCTGTCCGGGATCTTCCTGGCCCGGCGTGCGCACCTCGGCTCGCGGCCGGCGCGCCGCCTGACGCTCGGCTATCTGGGGATCGCCGTGGCCACGTTCGCGGTGATCAATGCCCCGTTCTTCCTCTGGGGGCCGAGCGCCTGGCTGCACGGCGTGGCCGCGCCCCTGACGCAGCACGCGATCCCCTACGGGCAGGGCATCGTCGGCCTGACGCTGTTCCTGCGCCTCGGAGGGGGACTGCTGGACGCCTACAACTACGCAGCCGGCCTGCTCTACGTCGCCCTCCTGGTGTTGTACGTGGCCCGGTTCCGTACGCTCGGCCGGGCCGCCTTCGCCCTGCCGCTGGTGGCCCTGTTCTTCTCCGGGCGCTCGCTGGCCGAGTACTGGTTGACGCTCATCGCGGTGGTGGCGATCAGCGTGATCAGCGCCGACGGGCCCACGATCCGATCGGTCCCGCCGCTGGCCGCGCTCCGCCGGCTGTCCCGGCCGGCTCAGCGAGTCGTGGCGGTGGGACTCTTCCTGCCCGCGGCCGCTTGCCTGGCCCTGGCCCTGGGCACGCCGCAGCCGCTGACCGTGCGGATCCTCGTCGCCCACAGCAGCCACCTCCTCAGGAGCGTCGACCGGCTGCGGCTGCTGGTGCACAACAACTCCGAGGAGCCCCTCCAGCCCCATTTCGCCACCAACGTCACCGGGCAGGCCATCCTGTGGGAGACCACGCGAGGCCCCAAGACGCTGGCTCCGGGAAGCGACGCCGTCTATTCGCTCACCGCGCCCGACGCGAGCTCGATGCCGGCCAACGCGACGCCATTTGTGGTGGAGGCAGTGACGGGGGCGCCGCGCACGATCAGCTCCTCCCAGCGCTTCACCCAGCCCGGGCAGGTCCCGGGGTACTGGTAGGCCCCGCCGGGCGGCTGTGGACGCCGCCTGACCGGCGCGCGGAGCGTCCAGTCCCATCTGGACGCTCCTCAACTCCCCACCGGCCCCCGCCGACACTGAAGTTGATGAGGAGCTCCGGCAGGAATGTAGTTGGCCTGGACATAGAGCCGGGCTACGTGGCCGCTGTCCAGGGCAGCGCTGGACGCGTGGCCGTGGAGCGCGCGGCCTGTGCTGCGCTTGCCCCGGGCGCGGTTCACGACGGCGACGTGGTGGACGTGGACGCCCTGGCCGGAGTTCTGAAGCAGCTCTTCTCCGAGCACAAGCTGTCCAAGCGCGTCCGCCTGGGTGTGGCCAACCAGAGGATCGTCATGCGAATCCTTGACCTCCCCCCGCTCACCGACGCCAAGGAGATCGCCTCGGCTGTCCAGTTCCAAGCTCAGGACCAGATCCCCATGCCGCTGGAGCAGGCGGTCCTGGAGCACCAGGTGTTGGGCCCCGTGGAGACGCCTGAGGGTTCGCGGACGCGGGTTCTGGTCGTGGCCGCCCGGCGGGACATGATCGATCGCCTCCTTGAGGCCACCACCCGCGCGGGGCTCTCACCTCAGGGAATCGACCTGTCCGCATTCGCCATGATCCGGGCGCTGCACCGGCCCGGCTCCACCGATCCGGTCGTGTACGTGAACGTGGGTGGAATCACCAACCTGGCGGTGGCCGAGGGCACCGGCTGCACGTTCACCCGGGCGATTCCGTACGGCACCGAGTCGATCGCCGGCGAGCTGGCACAACGGCGCGGGCTCACGCTGGAGCACGCCCACGGCTGGCTGGTCCACGTGGGCCTCCAGGAGCCGGTGGAGATGATCGACGGCGATGAGTCGATCGTGGCCGAGGCCCGGGCCGTACTGGTGGAGGGAGCACGCCGGGTGGGCGACGAGGTGCGCAACTCACTGGACTTTCACACCGCCCGAGAGGGCGCTGTGACGCTTGAGCGGGTGATCCTGACCGGGCCCGCGGTGGCCATCCCCGGGTTCTCGGATGAGGTCGCCTCCCGCATCGGGCTGCCCTTCGAGGTCGGCTTGGTCCAGGAGGCCAAGCCGGGCGGCTTCACCGGGGTGGACGCGGGGCGGCTGGCCGTGGCGGCCGGGCTCACCGTGACGGAGGTGGGTCAGTGAGAGCCGTCAACCTGATGCCGGCCGATGCCCGCCGAGGGCGCGGTGACCTCAGCACCCTGCGCGGTCCTGGCGCGGTCGTGCTCGGGGTCCTGGCCATGGGTCTCCTCCTGGTGACGCTCTACGTCCTGGCCTCCAACAGCGTGACTCAGCGGAAGGCGCAGCTGGCGGGTCTCCAGCAGCAGCTCGCCCAGACCCAGGCTCTGAGCGCCAAGCTCAGCGGCTACACGCAGTTCGCCCAGCTGGCCCAGACGCGGACCCAGACCGTGCGGCAGATCGCCGCCAGCCGGTTTGACTGGAAGCAGGCGCTGTCAGACCTCTCCAGAGTCGTGCCGGCAAATACCTCGCTTGACTCGGTCACGGCCACCGTTTCCCCCACCTCGGCCTCGGCGGGATCCTCGGCGGCCAGCGGCGGACTGCGCGGCGATATCACGGCGCCGGCCTTTGAACTTCAGGGGTGCACGAGCACCCAGGATGACGTGGCCCGCCTGATGTCCCGCCTCCGGCTGATCCGGGGCGTGACTCGGGTCACGCTGGCGGACGCAGTCAAGTCGACCACCAGCGTGACCGGTACCGCCGTTCAGGGCACGGCCGGCTCCTCCACCGGGACCCCGGGAGCATGCGCGGCCAACGCTCCCACTTTCGACTTGGTGGTGTTCTTCACCGCCCCGCCGGTGCTGGCGGCTCCCACGACGGCCCCAACCGGAGCCGCGACCACCACCTCCAGCACGACCACCACGCCACCGTTGACCGGAGCGGCCCAATGACCGGGCGCGACCGCACAGTCCTGATCGTCGTGGGCATCGTGGGGGTGATCGCCGCCTGCTGGCTGCTGGTGATCTCGCCCAAGCGAGATCAGGCTTCCCACCTTGAGACCCAGATTCAGACGGTGCAGACGAGCCTCTCCAGCGCGCAGTCCGAGCTTTCCCAGGCCGAGGCGGCGCGGAGCACCTTCCGGAGCAGCTACGCCACGCTCGTCCGGCTGGGAGAGGCCGTGCCCACCGACGACAACGTGCCATCGCTCATCTACCAGATCCAGTCGGCGGCCAGCTCCACGGGCGTCGATTTCCGCGGGCTGACCCTGAATCCCGCGGGTCCAGGGGGGCCGGTGGCCGCGGCCCCGTCGCCCACCCCCAGCACGAGCTCAAGCTCCTCCACGACCCCGGCCGCGCCCGGAGCGCCCGCCGCAGCCTCCTCGCCCGCGGTGCTTCCCCCCGGGGCCGCGGTGGGAGCGTCAGGCTTTCCGATTGAGCCCTTCACGTTCACCTTCCAGGGCAACTTCTTCCATCTGGCCAACTTCTTTGGGCGCCTGCAGCGCTTTGTCGTGGCGGCCAAGGAGCGGCTCGCCGTCAGCGGCCGGCTCCTCAGCCTGGACGCCATCAGCCTGACCCCGTCGCCGAGCGGGTTCCCCCAGATCGAGGCGTCGGTCTCGGCCACCACGTACCTGCTGCCGTCCGGCCAAGGAGTGCTGGCGGGAGCAACCCCGGCCGGTCCCGCGGGCGCCTCATCCCCGCAACAGGCCTCCACTCCCACCACCCCGGCGGCGCCCGCTCCCGCCGCCGTGGTGGCCCCGGTGTCCGCGAAATGAACTTCGTTCGTCCCATCTGGCAGGACCTGAAGACCAAGCGACTGTGGCCCGTGGCCGTGGGGCTGCTGGTGGCCATCGTCGCCGTGCCGGTCCTGCTCTCCAGCTCCGCCACGGTCCCCCCGGCCGCGTCCGCGAGCCTGCCGCCCACCTCGCCGCCTGATGCCCTGCCCGCTGTGAGCAATACCACGCCCCCCGGAGGGGGTGTCAAGGGCGCTGCCCGTGATCCGTTCACTCCGCCGTCCGGTGGATCCCACGTCGCTCCCGCGGTCGTGGCGGCGCGTCCGGTGTCGACCGGCACCTCGACGAGCGGCGGCAGCGGCTCGATCCCCAGCACCGGCTCGGTCCCCAGCACGGGCCCGGCACCCAGCACCTCTTCCGGGAGCTCGGGTGGACCCACGACCTCAGGCGGGGGCTCGGGCCCGACGTCCTCCGGCGGCGGGACCCCGACGGTCCCGTCCAACATCCCGGTCCCGAAGCCCAAGCCGGCGATTCCTTCGCTGCGGCCCAACCAGTCCTACAGCGTCACGCTGGCCATGACCAACTCGGCCGGCGGGATCAACACCATCGACCCCCTCCAGCGGCTCAGCCTGCTGCCCAGCAGCAGCCGACCGATGCTGGTGGAGCTGGGTGTCCTCAGGGGTGGAAGCCGCGTCCTGTTCGCCGTGGAGCCAGGCACGGTGGTCAGCGGGCGGGGCAGCTGCGTGCCCGGCCCCATCGACTGCGAGATCCTGTCGCTGGGCCAGGGCCAGACCGAGAAGGTCAGCCTGCGGTCCACACACGGAGTGACCCCGGTGGCCATGTTTGCCGTCACGGGCATCGCCGTGAGGAACCACGCTTCGGCTGGGGCCAGTCAGAAGGTCCGACGCGCTCAGTCGGCGGTCGGCCGACGTGTGCTCAACCACTCGCCGCTGGGCGCGCTGTCGCTGTTCCGCTACGAGCCGTCTGTCGGGGCCGTCGTTGACCTGCGCAACCTGACACTGAGGAATAGCTGATGCGTCGTTATGTGGGGATCTTTGTAGCCGTCCTGGCCTCGCTGGGCCTCACCGCGGGCGCCGCCCAGGCCGTGGTGGTCGACATGAGCGCCATCAGCTCCGGCCATGCCACCGTGCCGTTCAGCAACTCCGCCCGGGGTCACTACTACGGGGTCTCGCTCATCCCGAGCACCCGAATCGCCCCCAGCACCATCTCCAAGGTCCTGAGCGGCGCCGGCATCCCCTACGTGGTCAGCTCCGGAGGCTGCTCCGATCCCGCACTCACAGCTGACCTCGTCCTGCCCGGGAGGGGCATCTGCTCCCACGGCGGCTCGGTCATGCACGGCAACGAGACATTCGCGCTCACGTGGGACCCGATGCGCAGGTACTGGGCGGGCACCCGCGGGTACATCGAGCAGTTCCTCCGGGACGTGGCTGACGGCAGCGGAACCCTGACCTCGCCGTACGCCGTGACCACCCAGTACACCGATGCCAGCGGGCGAGCCGGCAACCAATCAAAGTACGGCGGCGGGTGCATCGACTACGGCAACCCCCGCCACTCCAGCAACGCCAACGCCACCTGTCTGTTCGGCAGTTCGGTGCAGAAGGGCCCGGGCTACAACTATCCGGCCAACGGCTGCAGCCCCAGCGGCCAGTCCTTTACCTCGTACTCGGACGGGATCAACGACGTATGCCTCACCGACGGCCAGCTTCGAGGCGAGGTGCGAACGATCGTCTCGGAGATGGGCATGGTGGGCCGGACCCAGAAGCCCGGGTACAAGCCGCTCATCACCCTGCTGCTCCCTCCGCAGGTCGAGACCTGCCTGGACGCGGCCGGGAAGCTGTGCTCGGCCAACGGCAGCCTCACCCCTGAGCCGCCGCCCGTGGCCACCAGCGGGACGGGCGGAACGGTGGCCGCCGGCTCATACCAGGTGGAGATCTCCTACGCCACCGCCACCGGTGAGACCCTGCCGAGCGTCTCCCAGGTCGTCAAGACCAGCGCTTCCTCATCCACCATCACGGTGTCCTCGCCCCCGGCGGTGGCCGGCGCCACCGGTTGGTACCTCTACATCACCCAGCCCGGGCAGAACACCTACGCCCGTCAGAACGCCTCGCCCACACCCATCGGGAGCTCGTTCACGCTCAATACGCCCCCCGCAGCCGGAGCCGCGCCCCCGGCCCAGGCCTTCTACTGCTCCTACCACTCGCAGGTGAGCGTTGGCGGCACCGAGGTGGCCTACGTCGTCCAGCCCTGGACGGCGATGACTCAGTGCGACGAGCCTGAGGTGCCCACGTTGCCGCCCTTCCCGCCGCCTGACGTCCTGGCCAAGAACATCGGCGCACGGCTGGTCAGCCCCCTCAGCCAGTCCCAGATCTCGTCCGTCGTCAACCCGGGGCTGAATGGCTGGTTCGGGCTGCACGGCGCCGAGATCGACGACAACGGCGGTTGCGTCCCGGAGGGCCACGGCGTGGACAAGGCGATCGTGGGCAAGAGCAGTCAGGACCCCTACTGGCTTCAGCATGAGTTCAACAACGGCGGGGCGATCGAGAGTGACCCCAACACATACTTCGGGTGCGCGCCCAACGTCCTGCTCTCACCGGCCTTCGTGGTCCCCAGCTCGGTCGACCAGGGAGACGTGGTGGAGTTCGACGGCTCGGCCACGGCATCCACGCTGGTGGTCCCCAACAAGGACTACAAGTGGTCCTTCGGCGACGGCAGCACGGCGGTCGGAGCCAGCGTCGTCCACAGCTACGCCAAGGCGGGGAGCTATCAGGTCGGACTGACGGTCACCGACCGGGGAGGCAACACCCGGAGCATCACCCAGACGATCCAGGTGCTGGACGCCAATGGGCAGCCAGGCGGCCCGCCGCCTCCCACCCCTGGCGGGAACCCCGGCGGGAAGCTGGCACTCCATGTGCACCTCCAGCTCATGCCCCAGAGCCTGAAGAACGTGATCCAGAGCGGCCTTCTGGTCCGGGTCAGCTCCAACGAGGCAGCCAACGGCTTCGCGGCCCTCTCGATCTCCCACAAGGCGGCCCGGCGCGCCCACATCTCTGCCGGCTCCGGCAGCAAGGTGATCGGCCGAGGCACCCTGTCAGGGATCAAGAACGGAAGCGTCCGTCTGCACGTACGCCTGTCCCGGAGGATGGCCGCCAAGCTCAGCAAGCTTCGCCACGTCACGCTGACCCTCCACATGTCGCTGTTCGGATCATCCGGCGGCCACCTGTCGATCGACGCCGCGGGCCACTACTAGGGGGCTGGCCAGGCGGGTCGCCGGGGTGGCCAGCAGAGGCCCGGCGGGTGGGCAGCGCAGGCCCGGCGGGTGGCCGGCACAGGCCCGGCGGGTGGGCAGCGCAGGCCCGGCGGCGGCCCACCGTAACCTTCAGCGCCGATGGCGCTGAGACTGATCACCGCCGGCGAGTCTCATGGACCCGGCCTGACCTGCATCGTGGAGGGTGTGCCCGCTGGCCTGGTGCTGGACCGGGACGCTCTGAACCGCGACCTGGCCCGTCGCCAGCTGGGATACGGACGCGGGGGGCGGATGAAGATCGAGCGTGACCAGGTGCAGCTGACCGGAGGTGTGCGCCACGGCCGGACGCTGGGAGGGCCTATCGCCCTCCAGGTGGCCAACCGGGACTACGCCAATTGGGAGGAGCGGATGAATCCGTGGCCGGTGGAGAGCCCTCCGCCCGAGGTTCATCTGCCTCGTCCCGGCCACGCCGATCTGGTGGGCACGCAGAAGTACGGGCTGACGGATGTCCGCGACATCCTGGAGCGCGCCAGCGCGCGGGAGACCGCGGCCCGGGTGGCTGGAGGGTCGGTGGCCAAGGCCCTCCTGGCGGCTCTGGGCGTGCAGGTGCGCTCGCACGTGATCCAGATCGCCTCCGTATCCGCTCCTCGCCCGCCGGACCTGGGCCTCCGAGACTTCGACGAGGTGGACGAATCGCCGGTCCGCTGCCTGGATGCCGAATCCGGCCAGGCCATGGTGGCCGAGATCGACCGTCTGCGCAAAGCCAATGAATCGCTGGGAGGCGTGTTCGAGGTGCGGGCCTTCGGCCTGGTTCCGGGGTTGGGCTCACACGTCTCCTGGGAGGAGCGCCTGGACGGGCGGCTGGCTCAGGCGATCCTCTCGATCCAGGCCATGAAGGCCGTGTCCATCGGCGATGGGGTGGAGGTGGCGGGACTTCCGGGCTCGCAGGCCCACGACGAGATCTTCTGGGATCCCGACGACGGCTATCGCCGGGAGACCAATCGAGCCGGGGGGCTGGAGGGTGGCATGACGAATGGTCAGACCCTGGTCGTGCGGGGCTGGATGAAGCCGCTACCCACGCTGACCAAGCCCCTTCGCTCGGTGGACATCGAGACCCACGAGCCCGCCGAGGCGCTGCGTGAGCGGACCGACTCGTGCACCGTCCCCGCAGCCGCTGTGGTGGCCGAGGCGATGGTGGCCTTCGTGCTGGCCGATGCCTACTGCCGCAAGCTGGGAGGCGATCACGTGGACGACACCAGGGCCGCCCTGGCCGCGTACGAGCGGCGGATCGCCCGGCGGCCCAGCGCCGGATGAGCGAGGTGCCGGGGGGCCGCAAGCTGGTGTTCGTCGGCTTCATGGGAGCCGGCAAGTCCACCGCGGCGCGACTCGCCGCCCAGGCGCTGGGCGGTGAGGCGGCCGATCTGGACGAGGTTGTGGAGGGGCGGCTGGGCAAGCCGATCGCAGCAGTGTTCGCCGAGGAGGGCGAGACGGCATTCCGAGCCGCCGAGGAGGAGGCCGCGCTGGAGCTCCTCCAGGCGCCGGGACCCAGGGTGCTCGCCCTGGGGGGAGGAGCCACCGGATCCGAGCGCGTGCGCGGGGCCCTGGCCGAGCACGCCGTGGTGTGGCTGGACGTCGATGCCGAGACCGCCTGGGCCCGTGCGGAGGGCGAGGGCCGGCCCCTGGCCTCTGAGAAGGCGGCGTTTGCCCGGCTGTTCGCCGAGCGCGAGCCGGTGTACGCCGGCCTGGCGGATGTGATCGTGCCCGGCCCGCGCCGCATCGACATGGGGCGGCTGGTGCAGGCGCTCGGCGACCTGGCCCCGGGTGTCCGGATGCTCTGGGCCGCCAGCGCCGGTGGCGACTACCCGGCGTATATCGCCCGCGGGCTGTTGGAGCAACGCTTCTGGCCGGCCGGCCTCGACGGCCGGCGATTCCTCGTCACCGACGGCCGGGTGGCGGCACTCTACGGCGACCTCGTGGAGCCGCTGGCCGGCCGGGTCTCGATCATGCCCGGTGAGCAGTCCAAGACCGTGGCCCACGCGGACATCGTCTGGACCGAGCTGGCCCGCGCCGGTGCCACCCGGCATGACCTCGTGGTGGCTCTGGGTGGCGGCGTGGTGGGCGACCTGGCCGGTTTCTGCGCCGCTACGTATCAGCGCGGGGTCCGCTGGGTCCAGGTGCCCACGACGCTCGTGGCCCAGGTCGACTCGGCCTATGGCGGCAAGACCGGCGTGGACCTTCAGGAGGCCAAGAACTACGTCGGGGCCTACCACCAGCCGAGCGCGGTGGTGGTCGATCCGGACGCGCTGGCCTCACTGCCTTCCGAGGAGCTGGCCGCCGGCTACGCCGAGGTGGTCAAGACGGCCCTGATCGCGGGCGGGGAGCTGTGGCGAGCGGTCAGCTCAGGTGTCGATCCCACCGATCCGGACATCATCCTGGCCTGTGCTCGGGTCAAGCTGGGCATCGTGGCGCAGGACGAGCGAGATGCTGGCGTACGCCAGGTGCTCAACCTTGGACACACCGTCGGCCATGCCATCGAGGCGGTGACCGGATACGCCCGCTACCGCCACGGGGAGGCCGTCGGCCTGGGGTTGCTGGCCGCCCTGCGCCTCTCCGAGCAGCCCGAGCTGCGTGAACAGGTCGGCGGGCTGCTGAGCGCGCGCGGCCTTCCCATCATGCTGGACGGCGTCGACCCTGACGCCGTGGTCATGGCCACCGCGCGGGACAAGAAGCGCCTGGGCGCCGGAGCGGTGCCCTTTGTGCTGCTGGAGGGTCCGGGGCAGGCCCGGGTGGGTCAGCAGGTGCCAGAACGCGCCCTGGTCGCAGCCGTGCGAGAGTTGGCAACCGAATGACTGTCCGCAACCGCATCGAGGTCATGCATGGCGTCAACCTGGACCAGCTTGGTCGTCGCGACCCGGGGCAGTACGGACCGTTGACGCTGGACCAGCTGGAGGTCCAGATCAAGGACTGGGCGGATGAGCTTGGCCTTCGGACGCAGTTCTTTCGCAGCAACCATGAGGGGGACTTCGTGGAGCGCCTGCACCGGCTGTCCGGTATGGCCGATGGCCTGCTCCTGAATCCCGGGGCCTGGACGCACTACTCCTACGCCATCCGGGATGCACTCGATATGACGGGGCTGCCAGCGGTGGAGGTCCACCTCTCGAACATCGCCGAACGCGAGACCTGGAGGCAGAAGTCGGTGATCGCCGAGTTGTGCGTCGGCCAGATCTTTGGCAAGGGAGCCGACGGGTACCAGGAGGCACTGACCTGCCTGCGCGACGAGCTCGGAGTCAAGCCACAGGAGGAATCGGCGTGAGCACCTGGCCGAGGTCCCGGTGAGCGACTAGGTGGCCCGCCGGACCGAGCAGCGGCGAGCCGCCGTGTGGGCCCTCTACCAGAGCGATCTGCTGGGCCTGCCGCTGGAGCAGACCTTCCCCAGGGATACCCACGTCTTCACTCGAGCCTTGGCCGAGCTGGTACGCGCTCACCAGGAGGAACTCGACCAGCTCATCCGAGACCACGCCACCGGATGGACACTGGAGCGGATAGCCCCGCTGGAGCGCTCGATCCTGCGGGTCGGGCTGACCGAGCTGCTCTATCCTGACGCCGTCCCCGGTGAGCGTCAGATCCCGCCGGAGGGCGCGATCGACGAGGCGGTGGAAACCGCCAAGCGCTTCTGCGGCGCGGACGCACCGGGATTCGTCAACGGTATTTTGGGCGCGGTGTTGCGGGAGCGGCAGGCTGCTTCGGGCGCGGGGTAGGCGGCGGGCGTCGTGGGGCGCGCGGGGAGGGGCGCGGGGAGGCCGCACTGTCACCCGGTCAAGCGAGCCGGGCGACCGTGGTCCCACCCCTTTTGTCACGTTCGATGCGGAGTCGCCGGACTGCGCGCAGAAAGGGGCGAATACCGCCTATTTCTGCGCGCGCGATGAGCCAGGAGGATCGAACGCAACAAAATGGGCGCGCCGGACCCCGCCCTGCCGAAGCGCGCCGCCCTGCCGAAGCGCCCCGCCCCGCCGAAGCGCCCCGTCCGCCGAAGCGCCCCGCCGAAACCGAAGCCTCCCTACCGCCTCACGTGCCGCTTCAGCACCACGACCTGCTGGAACGTGGGCCGGTTCTGATACGGGAAGGGCGGGATGTTGATGGCCGAGATCTCGGTCCAGCGGTTCTGGTCGGAGCACGCGGGCTGGGGATCGCTCGGGCACACGCTGCCGTATGTCTCATGCGGTTTGACCTTCAGTGCCGCCGCTAGCGAGGATTGCAGGGCCGTCCGGCAGCGATTGCGTAGCTGAGTGGGGGAGAGGTGGCGACCCTTGAGGTTGCCGCAGTAGGGCTGGCTGTAGCGGCCCCGCTCGTGGCCCAGGCCGAATACCCGGCGCAGGTCCTTGGAGGCGTAGCCGTACCAACCCTCGGCGAAGTCGGTGCCGCCGAAGCCGATGATCTTCTGGATGGAGTCGAGGGCCTCGTGGCCGAGCATCGGCTGGAACTCAGCGGCCAGCAGCTTGGGCCACCAGGCGTCCATGAGCTCTATGGCTGGGGTGAACTGGTCATGGTTCGCGGTCTTCAGCGACTTGGACTTGCGCTGACCGCCGGCGCGCTCCCACGTCCGCAGCTCGGCCAGCGCATGCCTGAGCTTCGCGCTGTGCGGATGGCCGATGGCCTTGAAGATCGTCGGCAGCAGGAACACCGCGCGTATGTCCTCGGTGGCCGGCTCGTCCATCGACTGCACCAGCTGCGCGATGTTGATCTTGTGACCGTGCCCGATGTGGGACTTGACGCGCGCGGCGATCATCTGCGAGCGGAACAGCGGCCCATATCCCCACTGGTCGTCGGCGGCGGCCCACCGCCGCGCCTGCTTGTTGTTCCACGACACCTGGTAGGGCTGGTCGGTGGCGTGCGGGTGCATGGCAAACGGCAGCCAGGTGGCGGTATGCCTGACCGGGTTGTATCCCTTCCAGTCGTACTTCCCGGTTCCCAGGATCGGGAAGTCCGGCGAGGTGCCCTTGGCTCGCTGGGGCATCCAGCCCGACATGTAGTAGGAGATGTGCTTGGCGTCCACGTAGGCCCAGTTGAACAGGAAGTTGATCTTGGCCGCCGCCTTCTGGAAACTGGCCGGTCCGTGGACGTAGCCGGGATCGTTGAGCTCCGAGAAACCCAGGGCCGAGTCGGCCTCGTGGAAGTAGGTCGTCCGGGCGTGTACGAAGGCCACCGGCTTGCCGTGGACCTTCCCGCGGGCGTAGACGATCCCGTGCACGGTCCGAAAGGCCGTGAGCGTCTCTGACCCGGGCGGGGTCTGGTTGGCGCCGCTGGGACTCCAGGAGTTGGTCTGGGTCAGCTTCTGCATCCGCAGGCACCGCCCCTTGTACATGTAGTGAACGGCGTCCTTGCACAGCACCTCGGCGAACGTGTCCACGTTGTCTGAGGTTGCGGTGGTGGCGCTCCAGGCGTAGTCGTCGCCGTGGCCCAGCTCCACGTACAGGTTGACCCCCGGGAAGGCCGCCCCGCGGGCATCAAGCGCCGGCCCTGCCTTGGAGGCTGGAGCGTGAAGGTCCTCCTCCATGAGGACCTCCGGCACGTAGTAGCCGACCTGTGGCCCCATCACGGCCAGCGGGTGGTGATCGGCGGAGTGGGCGGCCGACACCAGCTCCCAGTTGGAGGAGTGGACCGGACCCGAGAGGAGCGGCCGAAGCTCGGCGCCCAGGTTGGCCATCGGCCCGCTGGCGCCGGAGGCGCCAGAGCTGTCCGACGCGCCTCCGGCGACCTTGCCCGCGGGCGGGAAGGTCACCGACCCCGGATCCGGCAGGGCAAGCCCGGGACGTGAGAACGCGCCCGTCGTTTCATACGGGAAGCTCTTGCCCAGAATGGTCGTGGGCGCCTCAGGGTCGTTGGCCTCCCGGAAGTCGGTCCAGGCCCGCCGGCCCTTGGTTCGCCCGAAACGCGACTCCAGCGCCTGGAGCACCAGCGCCGACTGGACCTCGGAGCCGCCGCCCTTGCCGAAGATTCCCCCGATCAGCGACGCCTCGGCGATCACGTCGGTGGGTTTCCAGGGCTTGGGGGTCTGGCCAAAGACCTGGTACTCGACGGGCATCAGCATCGGGTTGACCTCGGCGTTCTGGATGTAGGCGTTGATGCCGGCCACGAAGTTGTTTGCGTCGTGGACGAGGGTCACCCCCGCCGCTCCGTAGAACTGACGCGCGTGCGTGAGCTGGTACCTCAGGTCGGCCTCGGTGTACGGCGCGATCTCCCACTGGCCCTCGTCCATGGCCCGGTTGGAGGGCGAGCCGCCCACGAACGAGCTGAGCTGCGCCCGGGCCACGTGCCGGAGCACGTCGATCATGAACAGGCGGTCCTCGGCGGCGACGTAGCCGGCGCCGAATTCAGCCTGGGACCGGGTCTTTCCATAGATGTGAGGGACGTCGTACTGATCACGCACGATCGTGAGGCCCGCCTCGGGATGCTCCACCGTGCCCGCGTTCTGAGACTTGACTCCAAACGTGGCGTCCTTGAAGTAGCGAGGTATCTGGGACGGGGTCAGCGTGGGATCCGCGTACACCAGGTTCTCGTACAGGGGGAGCTGGTCGGCGAAGTGGGGCGGGGGCTGGTGCGTCGCCTGGTACTTGCCGAATGCCAACGCGTTGTCCACGCCGGCCTCGCCGGCCGGCAGGACGTTGTAAAAGCCCCCCGCGTCATGGAGCCCGTAGGGGGCAGGGTTGGCGGCCGCCGCGCTGGCCACCGGGACGAGCAGCAGCCCGCCCGCCACCAGTGCAGTACGGATCATCCGCCTGACCTCCCCGAGCATGGCGGCAAGGCTACTTCCCCCTGCATCGCCGTGCGTCACTCCCCGGAGGGAGCCGATCAGGATGGAACGGCGGCCGTCGGCTCGCGAGCCGAGGCCACGATCGGGTCGGCACCGGTGATCGTCCGGGCGGCCACCCGGGCTGAGAACACGCAGCCCCCCAGGAACGTTCCCTCCAGCGAGCGCCGGCCGTGCATCCCGCCTCCGCCGAACCCGGCCGCCTCGCCCACCGCGTACAGGCCGGGCACGGGATCGCCGTTGAGTGCCAGTGCCCGGGACTCCAGGTCGGTCTGGATCCCCCCCAGGCTCTTGCGGGCCAGCACCGTCATGCGAATCGCGATCAGCGGACCGGCCTTGGGATCCTCGATGGCCTGAAAACGGCAGGTGCGCAACCGGTCGCCTCGCCAGTTGGCCACGGACTCGATCCGCCGCAGCTGATCGTCGTTGAACAGACCCTTTCCGCGGGCGATCGTGGCGTCGTACTGGTGCACGTCGCGCTTCATCTGCTCCACGTCCAGAGCGCTGTCCTCCGTGACTGCCTGCATGCGGCGACCGAGCCCATCCAGCGAGTCCGCGGTGACGAAATCCGGACAGTGCTCCACGAGGTGGCGCACCAGCGTCGGCTTGCCCACCAGGACCGAGAGCAGGAAGCGGACGAGATGCTTCTTGCGAATCTGAGGGTTGTGTTCGGAGCCTGAGACGTCCAGTTCGCGCTTGGCGATCTTCCAGTTGCAGACCATCCAGTAGTAGCCGCGGGGGTCCTCGCACATCCGCTTGAGGGCATCGTGTGCGTCGAGAGTGGGCATCAGCGGGATCGGGCCGTAGCGGCGACCGGTGGGGTCCAGCACCAGGCCTGACCGGGGTGGGATCAGCTTGATCCCGTGCAGCGGCCGGCGGGGAAACGGATGGCGCACGGCGTCGGCGTAGTTCCACATCCGGGAGATGTGCGTGATGCGGGCGCCCACGCGCTGCGCCTCGGCGTGCATGGCTCCATCTGCGTAGTAGTGAGAGCCCATCAGGATCTCCGGGGGAGGGGCTCCCATCTCCGAGGGCCACTCGCGGCGGACGATGTCCAGATTCCCGCCCACACCGCCGGCGGCGACGACCACGTGTCGGGCGGTCACCTCGGCCGCGGGTCCAGCCGGGTCATCCTCCGAAGCGATCCGGCAGCCGGTAACACGGTCGCCGCTGCTCACCAGCGCCACAACGCGGGTTCGAAAGCGGACGTCCAGCCTGGATCGGCGGGGATGGCGCTCGATGGCGCCCCAGATGGAATCGATCAGCGCCTGTCCGCAGCCCCATGTCAGGTGAAACCGGGGAACCGAGTTGCCGTCGCCATACACCCCTCGCTCAGCCCAGTTGACGACGGGGAAGAATCTGACTCCGTATCGCTTCAGCCATCCACCGACCTCGTCGCGCGCCCGGGCCACGTACTCCTGCGCCCAGCGGCGGGGCCAGTCGTCCTCCGGGCTGAACTCGGCCACCCGGGACCAGTCTCCCAGCGCCAGCTGCACGCTGTCGGCGATGCCAGATCGGCGCTGCTCGCGGGTGTCCACCATGAACATGCCGCCGAAGGCCTCACGGGCCAGGCCGCCCACCTCCTGCGGGTGACAGCGGTCGACCAGCAGGATGCTCGCCGGACCATCCGGCTGCTCCAACAGCTCCAGAGCGCTGACCAGCCCGGCGATCCCCGCGCCGACGATCACCACCTCGAAGCGCTCGGGCTCAGCCACGGCATGCACGCTACAGGTACCTTCCGTGCCGTGCTCGGTTTGCCCGATGAGGTACGCGCCTGCCTGTTTGACCTGGACGGTGTGCTCACCGATACCGCCCAGATCCATGCCGCGGCCTGGAAGAAGATGTTCGACGACTATCTCCGGGCTCGGGCAGAGCGGCTGGGGGAGGAGTTCGTACCCTTCGATGACGGGGCGGATTACGACGCCTACGTGGACGGCAAGCCGCGCTATGACGGCGTGCGCTCGTTCCTGGCGGCCCGCCACATCGATCTTCCGGAGGGAGAGAGCTCCGATCCCCCTGATGCGGAGACGGTCCACGGCCTGGGCAATCGCAAGAACGATCTCGTTCAGGACATGATCCGCGAACGTGGGGTCAAGGCCTACGACGGTTCCACCCGGTACGTCAGGGCGGCTCGGGACGCCGGGCTGCGGCGAGCCGTCGTGTCCTCCAGCGCCAACACTCACGACGTGCTGGAGGCCGCTGGCCTGGCCGACCTGTTTGAGGCGGTGGTCGACGGGAACGTGGCCCAGCGTGACGGGCTGAACGGCAAGCCGGCGCCGGACACGTTCCAGGCCGGGGCGCGGGAGCTGGGAGTCAGGCCGGACCAGGCGGCGGTATTCGAGGACGCGCTGGCCGGAGTGGAGGCGGGCCGGGCCGGCAGCTTCGCGTTCGTGGTCGGCGTCGACCGGGTCGGGCAGGCCGAGGAGCTGAAAGAGCACGGGGCGGACGTGGTGGTGAGCGACCTGGCCGAGCTGCTCGAGGCTTCGGGCGCGCGATGATCAGGCAGGAGGCCTTCCCGATCGAGCCCTGGGTGGTTCGTGAGACCTCGCTGCACCTGGAGTCCCTGGCCCAGACCGAGTCGATATTCGCGCTGTCCAACGGTCACCTGGGGCTTCGCGCCAACCTGGATGAGGGGGAGCCCTTCGGCCTCCCGGGCACCTACCTGGGCGGGTTCTACGAAACGCGGGAGCTGCCCTACGCCGAGGCGGGATTCGGCTACCCGGAGGCCGGACAGACCGTGGTGAACGTCACCAACGGCAAGGTCATCCGGCTGCTGGTGGAGGATGAGCCCTTCGACATCCGCTACGGCCAACTGCTCCGGCACGAGCGCGTGCTGGACCTGCGTCAGGGCGTCCTGCGCCGCGAGGCCGAGTGGGAATCGCCCACCGGGCGACGGGTCCGGGTGCGCTCCACCCGGCTGGTGTCCTTCACCCAGAGGGCGGTGGCGGCCATTCTGTACGAGGTGGAGCCGCTCCGGGACGAGATCCCCGTGGTCGTCCAGTCCGAGCTCGTGGCCAACGAGGCTCTGCCGGAGGTGCGCGGGGACCCCCGGGCCGCCGCGGTCATGGGGCCGCTACTGCGTTCGCGCACGTTCGGCACGTGGGACGACCGGGCAATCCTGATCCACACCACGCGGGGCAGCGAGCTGACGGTGGCCGCGGCCATGGATCACATCGTGGACGGCCCGGACGGCCTGGAGACCACATCCGAGGCCCACGAGGACGTGGCCCGGCTCATGGTCAGCGCCGATCTGGCGCCCGAGCGGCCGCTTCGGATGATCAAGCTGCTGGCCTACGGATGGTCGGGCACGCGCTCGACGCCGGCGCTCCAGGATCAGGTGGCCGCCGCCCTGGCCGGGGCCCGGCACACCGGCTGGGACGGCCTGCTCAACGCCCAGCGCGAATACCTGGACGAGTTCTGGCAGAGCGCGGACGTAGAGATCGAGGGCGACAGTGAGCTTCAGCAGGCGGTCCGCTTTGGCCTCTTCCACACCCTCCAGGCCGGGGCCCGGGGAGAGCAGCGGGCGATTGCGGCCAAGGGGCTGACCGGTCCGGGATACGACGGCCACACCTTCTGGGACACGGAGAGCTTCGTCCTCCCGGTCCTCACGTATACCGCGCAGCGCGCGGCCGCCGATGCGCTGCGCTGGCGCCACCGAACCCTCTCGCGGGCCAGGGAGCGAGCCGAGGTTCTGGGGCTCCAGGGGTCCGCCTTTCCGTGGCGCACGATCGCCGGTGAGGAGTGCTCGAGCTACTGGCCGGCGGGCACAGCTGCGTTTCACATCAACGGCGACATCGCCGATGCCGTCCAGCGGTTTCTGGGGGCCTGTCCGGATGAGGATTTCGAGCGTGAGGTCGCCCTGGAGCTTCTGGTGGAGACCGCCAGGCTGTGGCGGTCGCTGGGACACCACGATTCCGGGGGCCGATTCCGGATCGACGGCGTGACCGGACCGGACGAGTACAGCGCCGTCGCCGACAACAACGTCTACACGAACCTCCTGGCCCAGCGCAATCTGCGCGCCGCCGCGGACGTGGCCGAGCGCCATCCGGACAGGGCGCGGGAGCTTGGCGTGGACGAGGAGGAGACGGCCGGCTGGCGCGACGCGGCGCAGGACATGCTGATCCCCTACGACAGCGAGCGGCAGGTCCACCCACAGGCCGAGGGCTTTACCGAGCACCAGGAGTGGGACTTCGGCTCGACCCCTCCTGAGAAGTATCCCCTGCTCCTCCACTACCCCTACTTCGACCTGTACCGCAAGCAGGTGATCAAGCAGGCCGATCTGGTGCTGGCCATGTACCGGTGCCCGGATGCCTTCACCAAGGAGCAGAAGGCCCGCAACTTCGCCTACTACGAGCGCCTCACGGTGCGTGACTCATCGCTCTCGGCCTGCATCCAGGCTGTCATGGCCGCCGAGGTGGGTCACCTCGAGCTGGCTTACGACTACTTCGCCGAGGCCGCGCTGATGGACCTGGAGGATCGCGAGCACAACACGCGTGACGGGGTGCACATCGCCGCCCTGACGGGGGCCTGGATCGCCGCCGTGGCGGGATTTGGGGGCATGCGCGACCTCGGCGGTCGGCTGGCCTTCGCCCCGCGCCTGCCGTCGGCCATCACGCGCCTGGCCTTTCGCCTGCGCACCCGCGGCCGGAGTCTCCTGGTGGAGGTCACCCCTGAGGAGACCTCCTACTCACTTCTGGACGGGAAGGAGCTGGAGATCCGGCACCACGGCCGCAGGTTGAAGGTCCCGTCCGATCGGTCGGTGAGGCGGCGCAATCCAGCGATTCGGACCGGGAAGCCGCCCAGGCAGCCGGCGGGCCGGGAGCCTGAGCGGCGCCGTCCTAGCCGGTGAACCCTCTGGCGTGACGCGGCCGGCGCGAGTGGGCCCGGTGGTGGTGCGAGCGGCTCCGGTGATGGCGGTGGTGATGGTGATGGTGGTGCTGATGGTGATGCTGGTGGTGGTGATGGTGGCCGCCGTTGCCGCCGGGCCCGACCTTCACCTTGGCACAGTTTCGATGCCCTGCCTGGACGGTCGGCCCCGATATCTGGTTGGCAGCCCGCATCTTGTCGAGCTTGTCCGACTTGTGGCTGTCGTCGGCGTAGGCCACGTGTGCGCAGCCCGTCGTCGGGTCTACAGCCTCTGAGATGAAGTCCAGCAGGTTCCGGTCGGAGGCCGGAGACACGCAGAAGATGCCCAGGTTGCAGATGTCGCCCACGTGCATGGGCGTCGTCGTGGCCTGGCTGGTGGCGAACTTCGCCTGGCTGGGCGGCTTGTTGAGGTCCAGCGACTGCCCGGTGAAGAGGTTCCACTTGCAGGTGGGCGGATAGAAGGGAAGGGCACCCGGGGCACCCGATCCGCCACAGCCGCCCGGATCGAACTTGCCCAGCGGGTCGGTCGGCTCGATCTCGTTGGTCCCCAGCCAGGCCACGTCCACCTTCCCGGGGTCGCCGGCGGCGATGGCGGGGAAGACGTCGGTCTGCGGCTTGGTGGAGGGGTCGACCTCGTAGGCGGTCTTGGCGCTACCCGGGAGCGATCCGCCTCCGCCATCCCACGTCTTGCCCTGATCCTTCGACCACACGACCCACATGTGGTAGGCGCAGCTGGGGTCCTTCTGGACCGTCCCGGCGGTCGACTCGGCAGCGCACGTCACCGGGTTGCCACGCGGCCCGGGCGTGGTGAAGGCCATATAGGGGTTGCCCTGGTTGTCGAGGGTGAAGGAGGTGAACGGCGTGGAGGCGTCGTGGCCGAACCCGGCGTCGTAGGCCAGCGCGATCGTCCACGACTTCCCCTTGTCGTCTGACCAGGCCACGAACAGGTTGTGGAATGCCTGGACCATGGTCACGTTGCAGCCGGTGGCAGGGCTCTCAGGATCCGAGGCGATCCAGGCCACGTAGATCCGGCCCGGGTGGGGGCCTGACTTCTCGATCCGGGCCCCGGACGGAACCGTGTTGCAGGCCGAGTCGGCCAGGGCCACCACCGCCGTGGGGCCGTTGAAGCCATTGGCAAAGATATTCATGGAGGGGCCGAACGTCTTACCCCCGTCGGTGGAGATGTTGGCCCAGATCGAGATCGGGCCGTAGAAGTCGTGGTAGGCGAGGACGACCAGGGCGTCCTTGGTCGTCTTCCCCTTGGGGATGTAGGCGTCCTCCCACTGCCGGTCCACCCCGAACGGCTGGCAACTCGTCCCGCAGATGTTGGCCCCCCCGAGGTTGATCGGGTTGTTGCCGTACATCCAGGTCCTGCCTTGGTTCACGGACTTCCACGAGTCCGCCTCGAGCGGGTGGAGCGACTGGCTGCCGGCCAGGTTGCATTCGTACACGGCACCTGACTGGTCCGTGCCCACGCAGGTATCGCCGCTGGACGGGTCGGCCGTGGTGGTCTTGAACCAGGTCTTGCCGCGGTCCTTGGACCGGTAGAGGATCGTGCCTCCCTCAGGGGTGGTGTCATACAGGACGCCCTTGGGGTCTGAGACGATGCTCGGCTCCCCGCCGTATTTCCCCACATCGGCCAGCGAGTAGCGCGGAGCGGCGGCGCTGGCGCCGGCCGCCCCCAGGACCATGTTCAGCGCGGCCAACGCGAGCAGGCCGCTCAGCGGCAATAGGACACGTTTTCTCATCAGGAACCCTCCCACCTGGACCGAAAGTGCAGACGTCTCTCCAGAGGGAACGTCCCCGGAGGAGAAAACTTCTCCGGGGCCTGGCGACTATCTGTCGGGCCAGCCGTGGCCCCAGCCGCCGGGGCCGCCCGGCCAGCCGTTACCACCGCCGCTCACGCTGACCAGACGGGCAATGAGGCGCCCCCCGTGTCGGGTGTACGTCACCTGGACCGTCTCGCCGACGGCGATCGCCTCCAGCAGCGATGGATTGCCCGCCACGGACAGGCTCAGATCGGAGCCGCCCCGCCGCTGCAGGGTGAAGGACCGACCGGCTGCTCCGAGCGCGGTGACCGTTCCCGTGGCGTGTCTGGCGCCGGGGAAGCCGACCTTGACGGCGATCATGTTCCCCGACCTGGTCTCTCGGTAGGCCACGCGCACCTTCTCGCCGCTGTGAAGCTGATTCATCGATTCCGCCAGGGCCCCTGCCTGGAAGGTCACGATGTGGCCCGAGCTGGCGCTGGCCTTCAGGACGGAGGGCAGCACGTGCCAGCGCAGGTAATAGTGGCTGGTGGCGTCCGGGGCGCCGTCATCCAGCCATCCCGCGCCCCCGCGCCGGTTGCCGCCTCCGGCTCCGTCCGAGGTGCCGAAGAAGCGGCCGTCGATGTTCATGAAGGTGTGCACGCCCGGATCCTCGTAGATCGTCACCTGGACGGGCCCCCGGCCGGCACCCCGGGCGATCAGGTGCTGGCTCCGAAGTTGGACCACCATGCCAGCCTCGTTCGGGACCCCGCTTCCGGCCGGCCACAGGCCGCCCGCCGCCAGGACCGCCGCCACGGCGCCTGAGCAGTCAAAGCCTCGCCGGCGTCCGTTGTAGCCCGAACCGGGGATGCCGACGCTGGCCGTCCCGGCGTGCTCGTGACCACCCCCATACACGTACGGGTAGGCCTGCCGAGTGATCCGGTTGGCCGCCCTGGTGAGGACGTTGACCAGGCCCATCCGGCGTCCCCGCGTCTGGATCGTCAGCGACCGTCCGCTCAGCGTCGTGACCGTGCCCGTGACCGAACCGCGAGCCATGGTGCGAGACAGGTCGGCTCTGCCCGCGCGGGCGCCGGCCCCCGGAGGGGCGATGAGGATGGCGCTCAGAGCTGACAGTCCGACCGCCGTCCAGACGGTCCGGAGTCTGCGTTTCACAGAGAATCCCTTCGAGATCAGGCGGCGGACCTACCCAGCATCGGCCCCTGGGGCCGGGCACCACATTTCCTGGCCCGGACCTCAACGTCTGTCGGACCCCGCGCTCAGGCGGTGGCTTCGCTGAGGCGCTGGAGCGCGGCGCTCACGCAGCCTGGCGCCTCCACCCACGGGAAGTGACCGGCCCCGGGCACCACCTGGAGAAATGCGGTGGGCGAGAGCTCAACGCTGGTCCGGGCGGCCAGGCCCCACGGCATCGGGCTGCCCGCGCCGGCAAGCACCCCGTAGGGCACGTCGGTGGTGGCCAGCGCCGCCGCCACCGGCGCGCTGCCCGCGGTGATCTCTCCGATCAAGCCCGAGTAGGCATCCACCGAGATCCGGAGGTGTGGCATGGGTGGCGCACTGTCGGGGTCGGCGAAGTAGGCCGGCCACATGATCCGGAGCGACTCCGTCGCCTCCTCCAGCGTGCCCTGGCCGGCCATGGCCCGCTCGTCCAGCTCCCGGCCCCGGTCCCGCTGCGCCTTGGGCGTCCGGGCGATCATCTCCGCCTCGAAGGCCGCCATGCCCCCATCGCCCACGATCCCCAGCGGATCCACCGCCAGCGCACCTCTCACGCGCTCCGGGTGAGCCGCGATCAGCCGCAGCGCCAGCTGACCACCCCAGGAGTGACCCACCACCAGAGCCCGCGCACAGTTCAGAAAATCCAGGACAGCCACCGCGTCGGCGAGTGCCTGCTGGACGGTGAAGGGCCCCTCCACGGTCGACGGTTCGAGCCCGCGCTGCTGGTAGGAGGCCACGCGGAAGTGCGGCTCGAGCTCGGCAGCCAGCTCGTCGAGATACGAGAAGCTCATGCCCGGGCCGCCGTGAAGGAGGAGCACGGGGTCCCCTGACCCGGACACCCATCCGCCCAGCGCGCCACCGGGTACGGCCACGGTGAACGCTTCGCGCCCGGTCACGTCTTCAGAGACTACGCCGCTACCTCATCGACAGCCCAAACCCTCCGTCGACCCGCAGCACCGCTCCCGTGATGTAGCCCGCGGCGGGGGAGAGGAGGAAGGACACCGCGCCGGCCAGCTCGGCTGTGTCGCCGAATCTCCCCAGGGGGACCTGGGCCGTGGCCCAGGACTGAACGTCTGGCGGCATGGCGCGCACCTTCGGCGTGGCGATGAAGCCGGGCATGACCACGTTGCAGCGGATTCCCCGCCCCGCCCACTCGGATGCCAGCGTCCTGGCCATCCCCACCAGCCCGGCCTTTGAGGCGCCGTATGCCACCTGGCCGGGGCTCCCCGCCTCGGCGGCAACCGAGGAGATCAGGACGATCCGTCCGTCCCCGGACTCCGCCAGGGCGTCGAACGCCGCCTGCGCTAGATAGAACGCGCCATACAGGTTCGTCTCCAGATCCTTACGCCATTCGTCCTCGGAGAATCGCTCCGCGCGGTGGATGGTGTCCACCAGGCCGGCATTCGCCACCACGGCATCGCATCCGCCCAGGGCCCCGATGGCCTCGGCCACGCCGGAGCGAATCGCCGCCGGGTCGCGAACATCGAAGGTGGCGGTGGCCGCCACACCGGCAAGCTCGCCCACCGGCGCTCCCGGGGCGTCGCACGCGGCCACCCGACAGTCAGTGGCCACCAGCGCCTCCACGATCGCCCGTCCGATGCCGCCGGTCGCCCCGGTGATGATCACCCGTCGCGCGGTGGGAAACGTGTCAGCCGGCACGGCGCTGGCGCTCGTCGGAGCCCGTGTCATGGCCGGCCCGGCGGCTCAGCCCATAGCGCTCCCAGTGCCGGTCAGGAATGTCGGCCGGATCCTTGTACCAGTACCACGTGCACGGATCACGTCCAAAGTCGTCCGGCGGGTCGCTGGGGTAGAGCGGGTAGCCGATCCAGCGTATGGGCAGCGATTCGTTCATGAACGAGCAGTGCGTGCAGTAGAGCGGGAAGCCCTCACGGCCGTAGCTCCAGTCATGGGCCTGGCGAGTCACCCCGAGCGCGTTCGGGCCCTCGTAGCGACCCATGCGTACGAGCCGCTGGCCTGACCCGCAGGGATTCATCTCGAATGTGAACTTCTCGTCGTCCTCCCGGATGGTGAACGCGCCCGGATGAGGTCCCGTGCCACTGCAGGAGTGAGCCCGCCAGGTCGCGGCCAGCGCGTGGACGATCTGCTTGCGATCCCGCGAGGTGATCGTCTCCACGTCGCGTCGCCAGCCACGGCCCTGGCCGTACGTCCACGCCTCAGCCACGCCCTCATCGCCGAGCCGGTCCTGGACAAAGCTGATCAACCCGCCGATCCCCTCCACCATCAGATCGTGCAGGTAGCGCCACTCGTGCTTCATCTCCTCACACAGCTTGCGCGCTCGGTCCACGTCGCCACTGTCGAGTGCCTCGATCGCCCGATCCATGGTGGGTCGTGACATCTCCTCCAGCTCCTGGTCTGAGAACCACCGCTCGGTCATCTCTCCTCCAATCGCTCTCTCCTGACTCTCCGTTTGGCGATCCTAAGGCGTGTCGGCCGGGCGCACAGCTACCTCGCCTCCGGCCGGGCGAGCCTGAACGCGACCGGTCCTTGCCGACCGTGTCCTACGGCCGCGCCGGCCGGAGGTCGACGGCGTTCAGCCACACGCGCTCCAGCGTGGCCAGTGCCGTGTCCCGATCCCCGAATGGCTCGCGCCCGAATTCCTCCAGCAGGTAGGCCTCGTTCATCAGGGTCAGGGCCCGCGCCAGGGCCTGGCTCGAGGCCACCTCCAGCCGTCCCTGGCCGGCCAGTGATTGCAGCGTCTGCGCGGCCAGATCCATGAGTCCGGCTCTGACAGCCCGATAGCTGGCCTCGATGCGCTCGTCGGTCACGGCGGCGTCGGCGATCGCCCGGATCAGGGGCCCGTCTTCCACGAACAGATCGACGACGGCCGACAGGGCCTCCTGGGCACCGCGGGGATACTCCTTCCCGGCCACGGCCCGCCAGCGCTCGGCCACCGGGTAGAGCTTGTCCGCCAGGTCGGCCAGGAGCCGCAGGACCAGGTCGGTGACGTCGTCGAAGTGCCGGTAGAAGGCGGTGCGGGTCAGGTCGGTCTCGGCCATCAGGACGTCCACCGAGAGCTCGCGGAACGGCCACTCACGCAGAAAGTCGTCGGCCGCCGCCAGGATGCCGCGCCTGGTGTTCTCACGCTGCTCGCGGTACCGCGCTCGCCGGGCCGTGGCACTCATGAGCGGGATCATAGCCCTTCTGCGACGCCATGTTTGACATCGCGTCACCGGTGCTGGTAGGGTCGCGGCGTGCGTGCACCCGGATTGGTGCCACGGGGTCTTGCCAGTGGCGTAGAGGACGGATTGTTCTGCCGGGGGTTGCGGTGGCCGCAGCCAGCCCGAGGCCGGCATGGCCTCGGGCTGCTGGCGGCGCTTCTCACCTTCGCCGCCATGGCTCCAGGGGCTCAGGCGCACGCGCCGCGGGGCATTCACAAGATCCGTCACGTGGTGATCATCATGCAGGAGAACCGGTCGTTTGACTCCTACTTCGGCACGTATCCCGGCGCCGACGGGATTCCCGGCCTGGCCGGAAATCCGGGGAAGATTCCCTGCGTGCCGGACCCGCAGCGGGGCGACTGCCAGAAGCCCTACCACAACTTCCACGACGTCAACGACGGCGGGCCCCACATGGCGGTGGACGCCAGGTTGGACATCAACCGGGGCAAGATGAACGGCTACATCCGCGCCGTGGAGACAGGTCACACCGACACCGACCGTCTGGGCTGCCATACCCCCATCAGGACCACGGCCAAGCTCAAACGGGTGCTGCAAGGACCGCCCTGTCTGGACGTCATGGGCTACCACGACTCGCGGGAGGTCCCGGACTACTGGGCCTACGCGCGACATTTCGTGCTTCAGGACCACATGTTCGAGTCCGTGCGGAGCTGGAGCAGCCCGGCGCACCTGTACATGGTCTCGGGCTGGTCGGCCACGTGCCTGAACGTCATGGATCCAATGAGCTGCAGCACGCAGCTCGTCCAGCCCGACGCCGACGGCCAGCCCCCATCCGGTAACTCGGCAGCCGCGCTGCTCGGCCTCCTATCGGTGTCCGACAAGGACGACGTCCTGGGGGGTGACACCCCGGACTACGGGTGGACGGACATCACCTACCTTTTGCACAAGCACCACGTCCGCTGGCGCTATTACCTCTCGCAGGGGACCGAGCCTGACTGCGCCGACGGCGCCATGACGTGCAAGCCGGTGCCGCAGAACGTGGCCACGCCCGAAATCTGGAACCCCCTTCCGGACTTCGTCGATGTGCACCAGGACCACCAGCTGCGCAACATCGTGCCGGCCGAGCAGTTCTACAAGGACGCCTACCACGGCCGTCTTCCGGCGGTGTCATGGGTGATCCCGTCAGGAGATGACTCAGAGCACGCTCCGGCCCGCGTGAGCCTCGGCCAGGACCACGTGGTCCGCACGATCAACGCCATCATGTCCGGCAAGGACTGGAAGTCCACGGCGATCTTCGTGTCCTGGGATGACTGGGGCGGGTTCTACGACCACGTCAGGCCACCCCGGGTGGACGGTCAGGGCTACGGCCTGCGCGTGCCCGGACTAGTCATCAGCCCCTACGCGCGCAAGGGCTATGTCGACCATCAGAACCTGAGCTTCGACGCGTATCTGAAGTTCATCGAGGACGACTTCCTGGGCGGGCAGCGCCTTGACCCGGCCACCGATGGCCGGCCTGATTCGAGGCCCAAGGTCCGTGAGAACGCCCGGGTCCTGGGGAACCTGGTCAAGGACTTCGACTTCTCGCAGAAGCCGCGCCGGCCCTTCCTCCGCAAGCGCATCCCACCCAGCCAGTTCCCGCCCAACCTGATCCCCGTGCTGAAGAACCACTGATGCGCGGATCGGTGCGGATGGCCATCCTGGCGGCGGCCCTGGCGCCGACACTCGCCGGGCCGGTCGCTGGGGCTCAGGCGCACGCGCGGCGGGGCATTCACAAGATCCGTCACGTGGTGATCATCATGCAGGAGAACCGGTCGTTTGACTCCTACTTCGGTACGTATCCACGCGCCGACGGGATTCCCGGCCTGGCCGGGAATCCCGGTCGGCTCCCCTGTGTGCCGGACCCCCAGCACCACGACTGCCAGAAGCCCTACCACGACGCTCATCTGGTCAACGTGGGGGGGCCCCACACCAGTGACTCGTTCGTCGGGGACCTCGACAACGGCCGCATGGACGGCTTCATCCACGAGCGCGAGACGTGCGTGAACCCGGTGGACCCGATCTCCTGCATGGCCAGCGAGCCGATCGATGTCATGGGGTACCACACGGCCCACGAGATTCCCAACTATTGGCGTTATGCCAAGCACTTCGTCCTGCAGGACCACATGTTCGAACCCGTGAACACGTGGAGCCTGCCCGCTCACCTGTCGATGGTGTCCGGCTGGTCGGCCATCTGCTCGGCGGCCAGCAACCCCTTCAGCTGCAAGAGCAGCGCCTATCCGGTGAGCCTGTCCACGGTCCCCGCACTGCCCACCGACCTGGGCCCCCACCACAAACCCCCGCATTACGCCTGGACTGACCTGACGTGGCTGCTCCACCGCGCCCACGTGAGCTGGGCGTATTACGTCCAGAAGGGCCCTGAGCCGGACTGCGAGACCGGAGGAACGTTCTGCCAGTACAACTCCCAGGACCCCCGGACCCCAGGCATCTGGAACCCACTTCCGTCCTTCACGGACGTCAAGCGGGATGGCCAGCTGGGCAACGTAAGGGATACCCAGACGCTGTTCCCCGCGCTTAAGGCTGGGCGCCTGCCCGCCGTCTCGTGGGTCGTTCCCAACGGCATCGACAGCGAGCATCCCACCTCCAACCTCCGGACCGGGATGCTCTACGTGACCCGAACCATCAACGCCATCATGCGCAGCCGTGCCTGGAACAGCACGGCGATCTTCCTGGCCTGGGATGACTGGGGTGGGTTCTATGACCACGTCAAGCCGCCCAGGGTGGACGGACTCGGCTACGGCTTCCGCGTCCCCGGATTAGTCATCAGCCCCTACGCGCGCCGTGGCTACATCGACCACCACACCCTGAGCTTCGACGCCTATCTGAAGTTCATCGAGGACGACTTCCTGAGCGGGCAGCGTCTTGACCCCAAGACGGACGGCCGGCCTGACCCGCGTCCCCATGTCCGCGAGAACGTCCGCCGCCTGGGCAACCTGGTGAAGGATTTCGACTTCAGCCAGAAGCCGCGGTCCCCGCTGTCGATTCCTGTCCCGCCCCGCGGCAAGTGAGGCCGACCAACAGGCCGGCCGGCGCGAGCGGTGCCATCGCTGCAGACGCGCAGGCCGCGCTGTGGCCCAGCCCCTGGCCGGCTGAGGACGGCGGTCCCGCTCGCCGACAGGCGTTTCTGGGGCGAGGCGGGCTGAGGATCTCTTCCGGGGACCGCCTCGAACTGGCGGCCAGGCGCGATGCCTTCGCCAGCACCATGATCGTGCTGCGTGAGCCCGGCGAGGTGTTTGCGCTGCGGCACGCCCTGGGGCGCCGTCCGCTCCGCGACCCGAGCCAGGCCTGGGTGGAGCGAGTGGACGCCCGCACGCTGGAGCCGCTCGCGGCGTCGCCGCGCCTGGAGGGTGGGCCATTCTGGCCCGGTGGGCTGAGCGTGCACTCCGACGGAACGCTCCACGTCGTGCACGGCCGCTTCTGCCACCGGCTGTCCCTGGCCCTGGAGGTCATGGCGAGCCGCGAACTGCCCCAGCCTCGTCCCTACAACTCCTTCGTCGTGCTGGCCGACGGGACGCTGGCCATGAAGGAGATCGACCGTGACCTGCGAGCGCCCGCCCACCTGACGCTGCTGGATCCCGTCACGCTGGAGCCGCGGTGCCCTGAGGTCGTGCTCCCGGAGCCCGCGATCGCCCGCCTATCGGCGGACGGCGGCGACGTGTACGTAGTCGGTATCACAACCGTGTGGCGCTATCGCTGGGATGGCCACAGCCTGGAGAAGGGCCGCGAATGGCGCGTTCACTACCACGGCGGCTCGCGGCACAGCTACGGCTGGGATCCGGTGATCGCGGGAGGGCAGCTGTGGTTCCTGGACAACGGGTCGCACGACTACGCCACGACAATGCGGGGAGCCGGGCTGGCTCCCGGTCCCGTGCGCCTGATCCGGGCCTCACTGGCCGACTGCGCCGACACCGAGATCGTGGAGGTCAGCGGCGCCGCTCGCGGGACGGTGACAAATCCACCGCTCTATGACCCCGCCCGGCAGATCGCCGTGGCCTACGACTCGGGCAACGGCGTGATCCAGGCGTTTCGCTTCCGCGGAGGACTGACCCCGCTGTGGCGAACCGAGCTGTCCCATGCCGCCCACATGGTCCTGTTTCCGGACACCGGCGAACTGGTTGTCCACGACTACCGAGGGCCGCGCCTGGCCCGCACGGGGTGGGCGCGGAAGATTGGCCAGAGGACGTCCGGCCTGGCCGGCTCAGCCGCGGTTCGTCATGCCATGGCCCGGAGCTCGGCTGACGAGGTTGTGGTGCTGGATGTGGAGACCGGGGCCGAGCGTGCTCGGTGCGCGGTTCCGAGCATGTTCCAATCCGTCCTGTTCCCAGCCCCGGGCTTCGACCGCGATCTCTACTGGTGCACGTTCTCCACGCTGGCGCGGTTGGAGGTCGTGGCGGGGTGACGCCGCCGGCGTGCGACTGTCTACGTGGGTCCCAGCAGGGGGAATCACTGCAATGGGATCAGCCGGCGCCCAGAGTGCCCGAGGCGGCGGCGCGGGCCGTCGGATCATCGCCGCGGCCGCGCAGAACGACGGCACCGCCGACGGCCAGCAGGGCTCCGATCACCGGGCCGGCCACATAGACCCAGTAGGCGTGCCAGTCACCGCTCACCAGCGCCGGTCCGAACGAGCGGGCCGGGTTCATTGACGTACCACTGACGGGCGCCGCCCACAACCCGGCCAGGGCGATGTAGCCGCCCACGCCCAGTGCTCCCACGGCCCCGACGTTCTGCGCCTTGGAGGCGGTGCCCAGGATCACGCTGACCAGGCCGCCGGTCAGGGCGATCTCCAGCACAAACGCCTGCCATGGCTGGTAGCCGGGGCCGGGAAGCGTGGCTCCCAGGTGCTCGACGTTCCCGAACACCGCCAGCAGGAACAGGCAGGCCAACGTCGCGCCCAGCAGTTGGGCGGCGATGTAGTAGGGAACCCGGGCCCAGGGGAAGTCGCGTCGCATGGCGAAGGCCACCGACACCACGGGGTTCAGGTGGGCGCCGGAGACCGCGCCCATGAACAGGATGATGGCCATGACCGTGAGACCCGGGGCCACGACCGCGGCTGACAGCGTGATCTGACCCTTGCCGTGAAGCAGGCCTCCACCGGCCGCGGCCAGCACGAGCAGGAACGTGCCCAGCACCTCCGCGAACAGCCTGCGGTAGGCAAACCGGGGATCCTCGAACTCCTCGCGTGATCCGTACTCCAGCGCCAGACGATTCTCGACCCGCTGCTGGTCACCCGGCGAAAGGGCTATCGGCTCGTGAGGGTCCATGGTCCTGGCGGCCGTCTCCTCGTCACCGAGGGATGCGGGCCTTCTCGGCGTCTACTCCGGCTGTCGCGCCAGCCTCACTGGCCCAGGATGCGGGCCTTCTCGGCGGCGAACTCCTCCTCGGTCAGGACGCCCTGGGCCTTCAGCTCGCCCAGTTCCTTGAGCTGGGCGAACCGGTCAGGTTCCCCTCCAGCCGGTGCGGCCTGCGCCGGAGGCGGGGGCTCTTGGTACTGCGGCTGTTGCTGGTACTGCTGCTCGTCCTGCGCTGCCCAGCGCTGCCCCTGGCGGCGGCTGACGCGGTTGGACACCGCGGTGAACGTGCCGGCGGCGACCGCGGTGCGGGCCACTCCCCTGAGAAGTCCTGGCATGTTGCGCTCCTTTCCTTAGGCTGCCGCTTCGGCAGCATCGAGGGCGTCCAGGAGGTCCTGGGCGCTGATTCGCTCGGCGGCGATCAGCTCGCCCCCGTTGCGGCGAACCGCGGCGATGAACGGACCTGCCCATTTGTTCTCGAACACGATCATCACGGCCGCGCTTCCAGGCTCGAGCTCGGCCGCGGCCTTGCCCACGTCCTCGTCACTCAGAAGGCCCGTGGTCGCTCCTGCGAACACGGTCAGGTCACCCGCCGTGTCCTGGTCAAGGTCGGCGAGATCGAAGCCGGAGAACGTCCCATCCTCGTCCTTGCGCACGAACAGGGCGTCGAGCACTCGGATGATCCCGCGGTCCACGAGATCCAGAAAGATCGGTACGGCCTCGCCCGTCATCGGTGCGCCCGCCGGGTAGCCGATCACGATGATGTCGACGGGCCCGAACTCTACGTCGCTTCCTTCCATATCTACACCTCTCTGATGCTGAGGGAAACCGGCTGCTTCAGCCGCGGCACCGGAGTCGACCACTCCTGGGCCCCGATCGCATCACCCGTTGGGGATGAAAGGAGGTCCGGCCGGCGCTACTCAGCCGGGCGATAGCCCAGGTGCAGCACCCCGGTGGAGTAGGCGTCTGTGTCGGCGAGGGTGAACCTGATCTGGGACTGGCCGTCGGCAAACAGCCGCTGGCCGCTGCCCAGCGTGAGGGGGAACACGAACAGGTGCAGTTCGTCCACCAGCCCGTCGCTCAGCATGGCCCGGACAAGGGTGCCGCTGCCGCTCACGTAGAGGTCGCCGTCGACCCGCTCCTTCAGGTCCCGGAGGGTCTGGGCGTCGTAACCACCGAGGATGGTGGAGTTGTTCCAGTCGGCGCTCTGCAAACTCGCCGACACGACGTACTTCGGCGTCTCGTTCATGAATGGCGCGCCGGGGTCCTCCTCAGCCGTCCGCCCTGACCAGGCGGGGGCGAACTGCTCGTAGGTCCTGCGTCCCAGCAGGATCCCCTTGCTGGACCCCATGAGCGCTCCGATCGTCGTCCCCATCTCGTCGAAGGGATAGTCGAACGTCCAGGTTGGGTTGTCGATGACGCCGTCGAGCGTGATGAATTCGTGTACCAGGATCTTGCCCATGATCATCTCCTCGGGTCGGGGCACTGTCGTTTTACCTAGACCGGCCGCGCGCCGGCAACTCATCGTGGCGCGGCGGCGGGTTCGGGCGCCGAGCCACCGGCCGCGAGCCGCGGTCGCGGGTTCGGGCAGCGAGCCGCCCGCCGCGAGCCGCGGTCGCCGCCGGCAGACTAAACGTTTGGACAAAGTGTTGACTTGTCTAGACAAAACTGATATTTGTCTAAGACGCGGGCAGGCATTCACCTCGTTGAACCAAGGAGAGCACACCAATGATCAAGCGCATCGCCTGCCTGAGCGCGTGTCTGGGGCTGACCATCGCGGCCGGGGCTTCCGAAGCCTCCGCCGCAAGCACCGGCCCCGCGATCCGCGTTCCCACCAGCAAGCTCCAGGCGGCCGTCCAGTGCCGGGGCAACCTGGCCCAAGCCCAGAAGGCACCCGTCCTTTTGATTCCGGGGACGTTCGGCTCGGGCCAGATCAACTGGGGGTGGAACTATCAGAAGCTCCTGCCGACGCTCGGTCACCCCGCGTGCACGGTCACATTCCCCGCCGATGGCGCGGGCGACATCCAGGCCTCGACGCCGTACGCCGTGTGGGCGATTCGCATGATGGCCCAGAGGAGCGGACGCAAGGTCGTGGTCATCGGGCACTCGCAGGGTGGCCTGGAGGCCCGCTGGGCGCTCCGGTGGTGGCCCGACACGCGATCCGACGTGTCGCAGGTGATCACCCTGGCTGCCCCCAACGGCGGCGCGCTGTACCCGGACCAGCACTGCAGCGCGCCTGACAGCTGCGCCGCGTCTCTGTATCAGATGCGCTCCAGCTCCAATTTCCTAAAGACGCTCAATCACGGGCGCAATTTGACCTGGGGCATCCCCTGGACGGCGATCGGGACCACGTCTGACACCGTCTTCGTGTTGCCGCCGCAGGCATCGCTGCGCGGTGCGCAGAACTTCACGGTTCAGGAGCTCTGCCCGGACCATCAGGTCGGTCACGTCAACCTGGCCTACGACGGCCCGGCCTCGGCCATCGTCCTCCACGCCCTGCGCCACAACGGCCACGTCCGGCTCAGCAGCATCAGCCGGTCGGTGTGCAACGCGCCGCTGATGCGCGGCGTCACTCAGGCCAAGGTCAACGCTGTCCTGGCCCAGTACAACACGATTCTGGCCAAGGCTCTGGGGCCGGACGGCCCGCGCGCCCAGAGCGAGCCGCCGCTGGCGTGCTACGTGACCGGGAGCTGCCGGAAGAAGTAGGGCAGCTAGTCCGCCACGTGCACCACGAGCTTGCCCGTGTTGGCGCCGTCGAACAGCATGTTGATGGCGGTGGGGAGCTGATCGAAGCCCTCCACCACGGTCTCCAGCGGCTGGAGCTTGCCCTCCTGCATCCAGCCGCTCAGCTCGGAGGCCGCCTCGCCGATGCGGTGGAGGTGATCAAGCACGATGAACCCCTCCAGCCGCGCCCGCTGGACCAGCAGGTTGCTGAAGCTGCGCGGTCCGGGCGGCGGCTCGGCGTCGTTGTAGCCGGAGATCAGTCCGCAGAGGATCACCCGGGCCCGCTGGTTCAGGCGGGCGATGATGGCGTCCATGATGTCGCCGCCCACGTTCTCGAAGTCGACGTCGATCCCGTCCGGCGTGGCCGCCACGAGCTGGTCACGCCAGTCGGACGCCTTGTGGTCGACGGCGGCGTCGGCGCCGAGGCGCTCGGTGAGAAGCGCGCACTTCTCCGGGCCGCCGGCGATCCCCACCACGCGCGCGCCCTTCAGCTTGGCGATCTGCACGGCCACCGAGCCAACGGCACCGGCGGCGGCCGAAATCACGACGGTTTCGCCCGGCTCCGGGCGGCCGATGTCCTTGAGGCCCACCCAGGCCGTCAGCCCGGTCATCCCCAGCGCGCCCAGATAGTGGCTGGGGGAGACCCCGGGGACCTCGGGGACTGGAAGCAGAGGGGCCGCGTCTGAGGCCACCGCCCATTCCTGCCAGCCGACCAGACCCTGGACCAGCTGGCCCTCCTGATAACCGTCGTTCTTTGAGCCCACGACCCGGCCGAGCCCGAGCCCGCGCATCACCTCGCCGATCGCCACGGGGGGGAGATAAGTGGGCGTCTCGGAGATCCAGGCCCGGTTGGTCGGATCAAGCGAGATCCACTGCGTGCGCACCAGTGCCTCACCGTCCTTGATCTCAGGGACGGGCTCCTCGACGAGCTCGAACGTGTCAGAGGTGATGGTGGTCTCAGGGCGGTTGCGCAGGAGGAAACGGCGATTGGAATCGGACATGGAACCGACCCTACCGGGCCGTCGCCCCCGGCGGGAGAAATACGCGGCCGACGGCGAAGCCTCAGATGTGTTGGGATCGGGTCGGAGACTGGCCGCGACGAGAGGAGAACCATGGCGAGTGATCAGAAGCGCAGGGCGGAGGCCTTCCGCTCTCTGCACGAGGGCGATCCGTTCGTGATCCCCAATCCCTGGGATGCCGGATCGGCCAAGGTCCTCCAGGCTCTCGGCTTCCCGGCCCTGGCCACGACGAGCTCAGGGTTTGCGTTCACCCTGGCGCGCCGGGATGGGGCGACCTCGCTGGAGGAGGTCGTCGAGCACGTGAGGGTCGTCGTCGGTGCGAGTGATCTGCCCGTGTCGGTGGACCTGGAGAATGGGTACGGGGCAGAGCCCGACGCGGCTGCTCGGGCGATTGAACTGGTGGCCGGTGCCGGGGCGGTGGGGGGCTCGATCGAGGACTGGGACCCGGACACTGGGCTCTACCCGCTGGAGGAGTCCGTGGCGCGCGTCTCCGCGGCCTGCGAGGCGGCGCGGAGCCTGGAGTTTCCGTTCATGGTCACCGCGCGGGCCGAGAACCACATTCGGGGCAACCCTGACCTGGATGACACCATCGCCCGTCTCCAGGCCTACGAGCGTGCCGGCGCAGACGTGCTCTACGCCCCCGGGCTCAGAGGCCCGGAGGAGATCAGGGCCGTGTGCGCCGCCACCAGCAGACCGGTGAATGCCCTCGCCTATCGCGGGATCACGTTTGATGAGATGGCCGGAGCCGGCGCACAGCGCGTCAGCGTCGGCGGCGCACTCACATGGACGGCCGTGGAAGCGATGGCGCAGGCCGCCGAGCGGATCCGGGACTCCGGCGACTTCTCCGGTCTGGGCTCGGCCTCACGAATCAGGGACTGGCTTGCCTGACCGCCGCGAATGCCGGCCAGAGCGTGTCGACGACGTGCTCGCTCCAGCCCTTCTTCGGGGGGCCGGAGGCGATCCGGTGGTACATGAACGCGCCCAGCAGCGCGTGCACCGCCACCTCTGAGTCCAGATCGGGTCTGACCTCGCCGCGCTCCTTCCCGCGTTCCAGCGCGGCCACGATATCCCCCAGCCGCGGCTTGAGCATGCCGCGCCGGAAGCCGTCCAGAAGCTCCGGATGCTTGCGTCCCTCCACGATCATGGTTCCTGCCAACTCGATGGTGAAGCGGCGCCGGGCGAACTCCAGATGGGTGATCAGATCCTCCCGTGTGCTGCCGGTGTCGATGGGCGCGTTGCGCGCCTGCTTATCGGCCAGCACGGCGGCGACGAGCTCTGACTTGTTCTTGTACCGGCGGTAGATGGCCGGACGGCCCACCCGAGCTTCCTCGGCCACCTGGGCGATTGACATCCTGGCGTAGCCGTCCCGGAGGAGCAGCCGCCAGGCCGCGTCCAGGATGGCCGCGTCCACGTTCTCATCCAGCGGGCGTCCGGCGGCTCGCGCCCGGACGGGGTCCACGTCCTCGGCCTTCTCCTGCGGCCTGGGTGCCATGTCGGCAAGTGTCTCAGACGTCCTTGACGAGTCCTCGCCGTCAGGACTCCTTCGCAGGTTCTTAGTTTCGTTCCTTGACTGTAGCGTTACGTAACTGTAGCGTTATGTACCTCATCAGGCAATCCTCAGGAGAAGTCGCCATGACAAAGCTCAAGCCAGGCCGGATCCCCGATGTACTCACCGCCGACAATCGGGCCGCGCTGCGGAGCATCGACGGACCCGGCGCTGATCCCCAGGCCCCGGCCGTTGATCCCCAGGCCCCGGCCGTGGAGGTCCGGCAGCTGCGCAAGACATACCCCGGGGGAGTGGAGGCTGTGAAGGGGATCGACCTCGAGGTCATGCCGGGCGAGGTGTTCGGATTGCTGGGCCCAAACGGCGCCGGCAAGTCGACCACCATCGGGATGCTCACCACCACGGTGCGGCCGACCTCGGGGAGTGCCCGGCTGGCCGGCCACGACGTGGCCACCCAGCCGTTGCTGGCCCGCAGCGTCAGCAGCGTGGTGTTCCAGGATGCCGTGGTCGACGGCGCCCTGAGCGGACGCGCCAACCTTGAGCTGCACGCCCGCCTGTGGAGCGTCCCGGCGGCTCAGGCCGACGAGCGGATCACCACACTGGTGGAGGCGGTCGGCCTACCGGAACTGATCGACCGCCCGGTGTCCAGCTACAGCGGCGGTCAGCGCCGGCGGCTCGAGATCGTGCGCGCCCTGGTATCGGCGCCGAGCGTGCTGTTCCTGGACGAGCCAACCGTGGGCCTGGACCCGCGCATCCGCCACGAGCTCCTGGACGTGATCGCTGGTCTGCGCAGCCGGGAGGACATGACGATCCTCCTCACCACCCACTACCTGGATGAGGCCCAGCGCCTCTGCGACCGGGTGGCCATCATCCACGAGGGGTCGATCGTGGCGATGGACAGCCCGGATGCGCTGCTCAGCGACCTGGGCCGGGAGATCCTGGAGTTCCGGGTGCAGGGAAGCGGCGAGGCGGCGCTGAGCACGTTGCGCATGCGCGGGGTGGCCCGCGCCGACGCCTTTGCCATCGGCGCGCGCGTGACCGTGCCGCTGCACGACCACGCGGTCACGGAGGCCCTGGCCGTGATCGAGTCAGAGCACCTGCGGGTCTCGGAGATCTCGACTCGAGCTCCCACGCTGGACGACGTCTACCTGGAGCTGACCGGTGCTCGCATCGAACGCGACGCGGCCTGACCAACCATTCGCCAGAAGGAGAACTTGAAATGTCTGCCATCGCAGAAAATCCCAGAATTGCCCTCCGGGCACCCGCGCGGGCCCGGGGGGTCAGCCTGGTTCTAACGCTGGCCAAACGGCGGGCTTCGCTGACCACGAAGACCCCGCGCCAGATCGCCGTCCCGCTGCTCGGCCCGGTGCTGCTCGCCCTGGTCGTGGCCCCGGCCCTGAAGGTGGCCACGGGCGGCCTTCACTCCCACATCGACTACACATCGTTTGTGGGCGTGGGCGCCGTCGGGCTGGTGATCCCGCTGAGCTGCGTCTTCGCCGGACTCAGCGTGCTGGTGGATCGTCACTCAGGGGCCCAGCGCGAGATGCTGGCCGCCCCGGTCCCGCGGGCGTATCTGGTGCTCGGGAACCTGATCGTGGCCCTCGGCCTGGCCACCCTGCAGGTGGTCGTCCTGATAGGGCTGTCCGCGCTGAGGGGCGGCGAGTTTCATATCACCGGCGCGGGCCTGATCTGGTTCGTGGCCGCAGCCCTCCTGTTCACCGTGTTCATGTACGGGGTGGCCGAGACCGTGGCCAGCCGCGTCAGCAAGCAGGAGGACTACATCGGCGCCACTCCCGCCGTGGCCATCCTGCCCTTCTTCCTGGCCGGCGCGCTCTATCCCATCGCGGCCATGCCCGGAGTGCTGACCGCTATCGCCAAGGTGTTCCCGCTCACGCACGCGCTCGCGCTCATGCGCTACGGGTTCATCGATCCCGGCGGCAAGGGGCTGCACGACATCTGGGGCATGCACAGCGTGAGCGCCGAGGCCTGGCTGAGCATGGCCGTGTTGGCCCTGTGGGCGATCGCGCTCACCGTGGTCTCCATCCGCGCCTTCGCGCGCTCGGCGGTGAGCTGAGCGGGCTCGTGGCCGTGACCTACGCGGGCGAGCGATGAGATTCGGCGTCGGCGGATGTCATATGACGTGGACGATGGCTGATCGAAAAACCACCCTGCCACGTAGAGGTACACCAATGAAGCGACGGCTGATCACATTGGCGCTGCTCCTGGTGGCCGGCGGGACGGCCCTGCTGGCCGTCCCTGGCCTGCACGACGCAACGCGTGAGGCCGGCTCCATCAGCCCCCTGTGGCTGATCGGCGCGGCCGTCCTCGAACTGGCCTCGTGTGCCTGCTTCCTGGTCATCTTCCGCCGCTTCTTTGATGAGCTGCCCGCGGGGCGCGCCCGCCTCCTGGCCTGGATCGAGATGGGGTCAGGCGCGCTGCTGCCCGGTGGGGGAGTGGGGGCGCTTGCGGCCGGCGGCGTGCTGCTTCGCCGAGACGGCATGTCCACCCGGCGGGTGGTGGAGAAGTCCAGCGGACTCTTCTTCCTGACGAGCGCGACGAACGTGCTCGCCCTGGTCGGCGCGGGACTGCTTTTGGCAGTGGGGATTGGCGGAGGCCCGCACAGCCCGCTGCTGACCCTGGTTCCCGCGGGCATCGGGATCGCGGGAGCCGTGTTCTTCCTGGCCCTTCCCCGGTCTGGCTGGCACCGCAGCGGGCGCAGCCGCGCCCTTCGCTCCGTCGTGGATGGGATCAAGCAGGCCGAGCAGGAGCTCGTTCGCCCGCACTGGCGGCTACTCGGTGCCCTGGGCTATCTCGGATTCGACATCGCGGTGCTCGGGCTCATCTGCGCCGGGATCGGCCACCCCCTCGCAGTCCCGGAACTGGTGCTGGCCTACATCATCGGGTACGCCGCCAATTCGCTCCCCGTCCCAGGTGGAATCGGCGTTCTGGAGGGTGGCCTGGTCGGAGCCCTGGTCCTGTACGGCGCCCCCGTGATGCCGGCCACGGCGGCGGTCCTGCTTTACCATGCGATCGCCTTCTGGATCCCCAGTCTGGGTGGTGCCGCCGCCTACGGCCTGACCGCGGTGAGCTCGCGCACGGCCTCCGATGCGCTGCGAACGAACGCGCCTTGCGAGGGCCGTAGCCGGATCGCCGTGGCCCGTCTACGCGAGGGCGCTCGCGCGGTGGTCAGCGAAGTCCCGCTCCCTGAGCCGAGCTGAGCCCAGACTCGACGCCCAATGAGTGGTGGCGCTGCGCTTCCCTCCGGATAGGCTGCCCGGATGGGGTTCCCCGGCAGCTCGCCGTCAGTGGAAGACGCGCGGCTGCCGGTGCTAGACGGCGTGCGGGTGGTCGAGTTCTCGCAGCTCATCGCCGCTCCGTTCTGCGGCCTGACATTGCTTGATCTCGGGGCCGAGGTGATCAAGGTCGAGCCACCGGCCGGGGACGCCATGCGCCAGTTCCCGCCCTACCTCGACGACGGCCAGAGCGCGCAGTTTCGCGCCATGAATCGAGGCAAGCGCAGCGTGGTGGCGGATCTGACCACCGACGGAGGGCGTGACCTGGCGGCGAAGCTGATCGATGGCGCCGACGTCGTGCTGGACAACCTGGGCGATTCTCGCCGGCTGCTGGGAGTGAGCTTTGCCGAGGTGGCCGCGCGGCGGCCGCAGCTGGTGTGGTGCTCAATCACCGGCTGGGGGGTGGGGGCTCCGGGAAGATCGATCGACCCGAGTCTCCAGGCGGCGATGGGGATGATCTCCATCACCGGCGAGGTGGACGGTGCCCCGGCTCGCATCCCCGTGCCGCTGGTCGACTTCATGACCGGCATGTATGCCGTGCAGTCCATCCTGGTGGCCCTGTGGCGAGTCAGGCTGGGTGGCCAGGGCGCGCTCCTGGACTGCGCCATGGCCGATGCCTCGGCCACCCTCATCAGCACAGGCGCGCTGATGGCCGCCGGCGGTCTCTTCCGGCCCCGGCGGCTGGGCACTGAGAGCCCGCTCGTGGCGCCATCCGGGGTGTTCGTGGCGGGTGATGGGCAGGAGGTCCAGGTCGTGTGCGTCACCGAGCGCCATTGGCGCAGGCTGTGCTCGGCCCTGGGCCATCCGGAGTGGACTGAGGATCCGCGGCTCCTGGACAACGCGACCCGTCTGTCCAACCGGGCGGAGGTCCGCTCGCGGATCGAGCAGGTCATCTCAACCGACACCGCGGCGTCGTGGGTCACGCGGATCTCCGATCAGGGCGCGCTGTGCGAACACGTGCGTGACATCGAGGATGCCTGGGCCGACGAGCGCCTGAGCGCTCGCGGGCTCGTCAGCTACGAGAGCGAGGGCGGCCCGGGCTGGACGGCCAGGATTCCGGCGGTGTCCTTGGCCCGGGGCGGTTCCGGCGGCCCGGACACCTTGGCCCCTGCGCCGACCCTGGGCGCGGACACCGACGCCGTGGCGCGAGAGCTCTGAGGCCTACGCTATGGCCATGCCACACCGGATGCGCTTCTCGCTGGCCGTGTTGGGCGCGATCTTGAGTCTGGCCGCCGCATGGGGGGTCGAAGCTCCGGCGGCTGACTCACGCCTCGCCGTGCTCGGCTTCCAGTCCGAGGACTCCTCGCCGGGGCTCATCGATCGAAGCGCCCGGTCGGTGACGATGGTCGGGGTGGACGGGGTCAACCTCAAATCCTCCGGGGGTGTCTCGGCGCCTGACCGGGCCGCTCGCCGGCAACGGGCCCGTGCCCGCGCCGATGGGCTGCCGGCCGTGCTTCTGGTGGGCAATTGGTCGCAGACGGTGGGCGACTTCTCCGAGCGGCTCGCGTACCGGACGCTACGCAGCCGGACCGCCGTGGACAGCGCCGCCTCCAGGCTGGCCCACTACGTGACGGCCGGCGGCTGGAGTGGGGTGTCGGTCGACCTCGAGTCGCTGGCCCCCAGGGACCGATCCGGGCTGAGCCGATTCGTCGCTGACCTGCGCCGCGACCTGCCGGCAGCCGACTCGCTGACCGTGTGCGTTCAGGCCTCCACCTCCCCGCCCGCCTATCGCTCAGCCGGCTACGACCTGGGGAGCCTGGCCTCCAGCGCCGACCAGATCGTGCTCATGACCTACGACGACCATGGACCGTGGGAGAACACGCCGGGGCCGATCGGCCCGCTGCGCTGGCAGCGGGCGGCGGTGCACGCGCTGGAGCGCGCCGTCAGCCGCGGCCAGATCTTCCTGGGCGCCGCGAACTACGCCTACGCGTGGCGGCCCCACTCCAACGACGACCTGACGGTCCGCCAGGCCAGGCGCCTCGTGGCCCGCTGGCATGCCCACCCGCGATGGGTGGCCCGAGCGGGGGAGTGGACCGCCTCGCTGCGAGACGGCTCGACGGTGTGGTGGTCGGATGCCCGCTCGGTCGCCCGCCGGCTCGCTCTGGCCCGGGAGCTGGGCGTGCACGGACTGGCCGTGTGGTCGCTGGGCTCGGGCGATCCCATCCCTTGACGAGTTCGCCAAGGTGGGCTTATGAGCGAACCATTGGGACTGGGGGTGGAGGAGCCCCGTGACCGCAACGGGGCCTTTCCGAGACTGAACGAGGATCAGCTGGCCCGAGTGCGTATGGTCGGGCAGATCCGGCCGGCGGCTCCGGGCGACGTGCTCTTCACTGAGGGCCAGGCGGGTTACGACTTCTTCGTGATCGAGTCGGGCGCTGTGGCCATCGTCCAGGGCTACGGCCAGGAGAACCGGGTGATCGGCGTCCATGAGGCGCGCCGGTTCCTGGGAGAGGTCAACGTGCTCACCGGGGCGCCGGCCTACCTGTCGGCGGTGGTCCGCGACGCCGGCGAGGTCATCCAGGTCACCGCGGCCAGCCTGCGGTCGCTGCTCTCGCAGGACGAGGAGCTCAGCAACGTGATCCTGCGGGCGTTCATGTCGCGCCGGTCGATCCTCATCGACATCGGCGCTGGGGTGCGCGTGATCGGCTCCCGCTATTCCCGGGATGCCCGGCGGGTTCGCGAGTTCCTGGCGCGCAACCGGATGCCGTCCCACTGGATGGACCTGGAGGAGGACGAGGAGGCCGAAGCCCTGCTTCGAGCGCTGGGAATCGGAGCGGGGGAGACCCCCGTGGTCATCAGCGGCCGGGGCGTGCTGCGCAACCCCACCAACGCCCAGGTGGCGGAGCTACTGGGTTTCGGCTCACGCGGCGCGCCGCCGGAGATGTGCGATCTCGTCATCGTGGGCGCCGGACCTGCCGGACTGGCCGCAGCCGTATACGGCGCCACCGAGGGGCTGGACACCCAGGTCATCGATGCGGTGGCCTTCGGAGGACAGGCCAGCACCTCGGCAAGGATCGAGAACTACCTGGGCTTTCCCACCGGGATATCCGGAAGCGAGCTGGCCGAGCGGGCCATCCTTCAGGCCCGGCGATTCGGCGCCCGGATGGTCGTCCCCGCCGAGGCGGTGGCCCTGCACCGCGAGGACAGTCACTACGCGGTCGAGCTCTCGGATGGATCGCTGGTCAATGGCCGCAGCGTGATCGTGGCCACCGGTGCCCAGTACCGCAGGCTTGACCTCCCGGAGCTCGAACGATTCGAGGGGCTGGGGGTGTACTACGCCGCCACCCAGGCCGAGGCCCAGATGTGCGTCAACGATCCGGTGGTCATCGTGGGAGGCGGGAATTCAGCCGGGCAGGCCGCCATGTTTCTCTCCCAGCATGCCGCCAGCTGCCGGCTCCTGATCCGCGGGGACGATCTCGGCAAATCGATGTCCCGTTATCTGATCGATGAGCTTGAGCAGGCTGGACGCGTCGAGGTGATGAGGCACCGGGAAATCGTCGAGCTCAGGGGTGAGAACGCGCTGGAGGAGATCGTGGTCAGCGACCGCCGGACCGGAGAGCTGCAGGCGTTGGATGCCAAGGCGCTGTTCGTGTTCATCGGCGCCTCGCCGCACACCGACTGGCTACGCGGTCACATCGCCATGGATGAGCACTGCTTCCTGCTCACCGGGCGGGACGTCCAGGGTGAGCACCTGATCCCGTTCGGGGCCGAGGAGCCGTTTTTCCTGGAGACGAGCTCGCCCGGGATCTTCGCTGTGGGTGACGTGCACTCGGGCTCAATCAAGCGGGTGGCCTCGGCGGTGGGGGAGGGCTCGATGGCCGTCAAGCTCGTCCACCAGCGGCTTGCTGCCTGACCCCGAGCTGATCAGGCCGGAGCGCCCGCGTCGCCACCTCCGCCGGCTGCTCCGCCCTCGCCGGCCGCGCCGCCACCCCCAGCGGCGAGGTTCGCGGGCACCGCGCCGTAGGTGTTGACGCCGGTGGGCTGCCCGTCAAAAAACGCCTTCGCGGCCTCGTACCCGGACTGGTAGAGGGCCGCCTTCTGCTCCTCCGTGAGACCGAAGTCCAGGGTTCCGGTGTCCCCGGTGGGCAGCGAGATCGTGCGGGGGTGGTACTCGCGCTCCTCGAACTTGTCCAGGGCGTTCATCGACGTGTCAACGATCGCTTTGAGCATGTCGATCGGCCACAGGAGCCCGGAGATCTTGGTGTAGCTGGGCTGTTCAGGCGCGGTGCCGCTGAACAGGCGAAATCCCCAGGTCGGCCGCTGGGGCTTGAGATGGTCGAACAGGAAAACCGGATATGGACTGGCCACTCCGCCGTCCACCAGCACTCCCTGCTTCCCGGTCTGGGCGTCCCTGAGGCTGCGCGGGGGAAAGAAGTAGGGATACCCGGCGCTGATCCGCACCGCTTCGGCGATCGGGAACTCCCCGGGAACCAGAGCGCGATCGTGCTCGTCCACGTACAGCGCCACGTCCTCGGGAAAGACGACCATCCGTGTATGGGCCAGGTCGACCCCCACCACGCGCAGCGCCCCAGGCGCCAGGTCGCCAAACGTCCTGGCCGGGCGCGGCGCCTGGGACAGCAGGTCGGCGATCCACCCGCTGAGCACCTTGCCGTGTGTGGCGCCGCGGGAGAGCTCGAGGTTGATCGGGATCTCAAGCGGCCCCAGCGGGCCGTAATCGGCGATCTTGCTCAGGTCGAAGCTGTCCAGCGCATCCCGTAGGCCCTGCGCGTCGTAGCCCACCGCCAGCGCCATCGCAGTGATCGCGCCGGCCGAGGTGCCGGCGAGCTGAACCCACTCGTCATATCCTGCCTCGGCCGCCGCCTGGAGCGCTCCGGCGAAGGCGAGTCCCTTGATCCCGCCGCCTGAGAACACACCGTCGGCCTGCACCAGGCAACCGACACTAACTGACCTGCGTCACCCGGGCGTCCGGAATCGCACCGATGAGTTCCCTGGTCTGGATCGCGAAGACATCGTGCGGCGTGCCCGCGGCGGCCCACACGACCTCGAACCGCTGGAGCGATTCGTCGATCGTGGTGGTCAGTTCCGAATCGTGGCCGAGCGGTGGGACGCCGCCGATGGAAAAGCCGGTCGCCTGCCGGACTCGCTCGGCGGGCGCCGCCTGGAGACCGAGGCGGACGGCGTCCACGCGGCGGTCGCCGGCGCACAGGACCAGGACGGGATCATCTCCCCGCAGGAAGACGAGCGACTTGACGATCTGCCCCACCTCCACGTCGAGCGCGGTCGCCGCCAGTGCCGCGGTTCGGGCTGAGTCACTGAGCGTTCGTACCTCGATGTGCAGGCCGCGCTCCCGGAGCCGGTCGGCCAGACGGGCCGCTGTCGGATGCATCTCCGGGACGCTACCGGGGCATCCAGCCGGCCTCCTGCTCGAGTTGCGCCGCCAGCGTCAATAGAAGGTCCTCCCGGCCCGGCGGCGCGACCAGTTGCACGCCCACCGGGACGCCATCGGCGGTCTGATGCAGCGGCAGCGAGAGCGCCGGCTGGCCGGTGACGTTCCACAACCTGACGAACGCGCTCATGCGCACGCCATCTTCGCTGACGCCGGCCTGGGCGGCGAGTGCGTCCGCGGGGGGCGGCAGCCTCGTCATGGTGGGCGTGATCAGCACCGAGTCCTGGGGCCAGGACCGGAGAATGCGGCGCGCGAACCCGATCAGCTGCTCGCGGGCCTCCAGGTAGTCGATCAGGGTGACGGGCGGACCGTCGAGCAGCCAGGCGCGGGTTGCCGGTTCGAGCCGCTGGGGATCGACGGGGCGACCGTGCAGGCGCTCCACGACGCGCAGAATGTGCTGGACGGCGCCCGTGGCCGCGGTCGACCACGCCTCCGGGAACGACTCGTCGTCCCAGTCAGGGTCCTCCTCCCAGACGTCGTGGCCCAGTCCGGCGAGCAGCGCCGCCGTCTGCCTGGCTGCCGTCCGGGGCTCGGCGTCGACGGGGACGCCCAGCGGTGCGTCGGTGGCCAGAGTGATCCGGATGTGGCCAGGTGGCCTTTGCGCGGCCTGGGTGAAGCTGCCTGAGGGAGGTCCGATCCAGTGGTGATCGCCGGGCTCGTAACCGGCCATCGCATCCAGGGCCAGCGCCAGGTCCAGGGTGGTCCGGGCGATCGGGCCATCGACCGGCAGGCCGCCGCCGAAGTCGCCGAGATCAGGTCCGATCGACACCCGGCCGCGGCTCGGCTTCAGGCCGAGCACGCCGCAGCAGGCGGCTGGGATCCGGATGGAGCCGCCGAGGTCCGAGCCCTCGGCCAGGCCGACCATCCCTGCCGCCACCGCGGCCGCGCTGCCTCCGGACGAGCCACCCGCGGCGAGGTCGGGGCTCCACGGATTGCGGGTCACGCCAAACCGCGCTGACTCGGTCACGGGGCGCAGGCCGAGTTCGGGAGTGGTGGTCTTGCCCACGACGATGGCGCCCGCCTCGCGCAGCCGCCGCACGTGCGCGGTGTCGTGGTCGGCCACCCAGTCACCGAAGGCAGCGCTTCCCTGCGCGGTGGGAAGGCCCTCCGACGCGCCGAGGAGGTCCTTACAGGCCAGCGGCACCCCGCACAGCGGCCGGTCATCTCCGGGACGGACCGCTTCGGCCTCAGCCAGAGCGCGCTCGGGGAACGTGGCCGCAAACGCGTTGACCACCGGATCCAGCCGCTCGATCGCCTCCAGAGAGGCCTCCACGAGCTCCCGGGCCGAGATCTCGCCGGAGCGCACGAGTGCCGCCTGCTCGGCGGCACTCGCGGTTAGTGGGTGTGCTGTGGCCGGGGTCACGGGTCAGCCGACCTGCAGGGCGGCGATGTTCTTCTCCAGCACCTGGAGCGTCTGGGCGTATTCGGCTGCGGTGCTGAACTCAACCGCCTCGGTTCCGGCCTCCACGACGGGGATGTGCCCGGGCGGCGCGTAGTAGGCGTCCCCAGCCTCGTACACCTCCTCGCGGTCGGCGTACCTGAACGTCAGCCTGCCCTTGAAGATGTAGCCCCAGTGGGCGGCCTGGCAGCGGTCGTCGGGCAGTCCCTTGAGGAGCGGCGTCGCGTCACCGGCCTCGTGGAAGGTCGAGAAGTCCACGATGAAGTCGCCCACCTGTTCGGAGTGGCTCTCCATCGGCCCGACGCTCACCACGTTTGAAGCGGTCTCCCTGGAAACCTTCGGCATCCTGCTCTCCTTCCGATTGTGGACTCTAGATCTAGACACGGTGTCTAGATTGCGACGGGACCCTACCACTTCTTAGACAGCGTGTCTAGACTGTGCATCTGTGACAGCAACAACCGCGTATCGCACCCGGCGCCGTTCCACCCGCTCCGAGCAGACGCGCGAGCGCATCATGTCGGCCGTCCGCGAGCTCCTGGCCGAGGGGTCCTTCCACGACGTCCCGGTGGAGCAGGTGGCCGAGCGGGCCGGCATCTCCCGGGCCACGCTGTATCAGCACTTTCGCTCCCGGCTTGACCTGGTGGATGCGATCTGTGACACGTTCGCCACCAACCCAGCGCTGCTTGGCCTCCGAGACAGTGTCGTGCTGTCGGACCCCGAGGCCGCGTTGGCTGAGACGATCGCGCTGGCCGTCCGCTTCTGGGCGTCAGAGGACGCTGTCCTCAGTCAGATCTACGGAGTGGAGGCGATCGATCCCGCAGCGCGTGATCTCATCGAGCGCCAGCGGACCGACCGCCGAGGCGAGATGGCGCGGCTGGCGCACCACCTGAAGGTGAACCGGCGGCTCCCCCGGGGGACCGGCGAGCGCAGGGCACTCGAGCTTCTCCTGGTCCTGACGAGCTACGAGACGTTCCGGGAGCTTCGCCTGGCCGGGCTGTCGGAGCGACAGGTCGTCAGGACGCTTCAGGACAGCGGGCGGGCGCTGCTCGTCGCTTAGTCGTCGTGTGAGCCGGACTGCCGTCGCCGACGGCGCCGCCTCCGACGGCCGGTCACCTGCCACGGGCCGGGTATCAGGTCAAGGCCGAGGTTCACGACCCAGACGATCAGCGTGGCTTCGACGAGCGTCCAGAAGCCGTGGATGTCAAAGCCGCCGACGATGGCTCGCGTGATGACGAGCATCAGCATCGAGACGAAGAACCACGCGATCCCGAACGTCACGATGGCCAGCGGGAGCGTCACGAGCCTGAGCAGAGGCTTCAGGAGCGTGTTCAGGACTCCGAACACGGCCGCGGCCGCCAGCAGGGCCCCGGCACTCGTGACATGCACGTCGCTGAGCACGCCGGCCACCACCGCCAGCACGAGGGCGTTGGTCAGCCAGGAAATCCCCAGCCGCACAGGGAGCGACGAGGAGCTGCGGGCGTCTTCGCGATCTCGACTCATGGCTTCTTTGAGAGTCTGTCAGAGGGCCTCGGCGGGGGTTCCCGCCCGGGGGACCGGACCCGGGCGTCCTCTGCTCTATGACATAACTCGTGGCCCATGGAGTCGACGCAGAGCAGGACCGGTCGCATAGTGCCGCCCGCCCCCGGCGCCACAGCGCGTCGCTTTTCTGACGTGAGCGCCGTGGAGGCCGAGGCGCCGGGACGCCTGAACGCGACGATCGACCCGGACTGGACGATCGGAGGCAAGCCGAACGGGGGATACCTGCTGGCCATGCTGGGCCGCGCCGCCGCCTCGGTGAGCCCCCATCCCGACATCCTCTCGGCGAGTGCCTACTACCTCCAGGCGCCTCAGCCCGGCCGAGTCACCCTTGACGCTCAGCTGTTGCGCCGCGGACGCTCCGCCAGTCAGGTGCGCGCGTGGCTGAGCCAGGACGACCAGGTTTGTGTGGAGGCCCTGTTCATGGCCGGCCGACTTGATCCGGCCGCCTCTCCTCACTGGGCCGACGGCCTGCCGGACACCGGACAGGCTGACTACAAGGACTGCCCGCGACTCGTCCCTCGCTCGCCGAACGGCAACCCGGTGTCCATCATGGAGCAGATCGAGGTCCGGCTGGAGCCCGGGTCGCGCGGTTTCATCCAGGGCAAGCCGAGCGGCCGGGGAGAGCTCCGCGGTTGGCTGGCCCTGCCCGGAGGAGAGGACTTTGACCCCGTGTCACTCCTGTTCGCGGTCGACGCGTTCCCGCCGGGTACGTTCGAAATCGAGTTCGCGGGTTGGGTGCCGACTCTGGAGCTGACGGTTTACGTGCGGGCACTCCCGGCGCCCGGACCGGTGCGGGTGCTCCAGCGCGCGGAGCTCATCGACGGTCAGCGCGTCGATGAGTCCTGCTACATCTGGGACTGCGCAGGCCGACTGGTTGCCCAGGGCAGGCAGCTGGCCGGCATCCGGCTCGGCTGAGGACCCGTCGAACCGTCAGCTCGCCGGGTGATAGCGGAGCCCGTCGAGCGCTATCCGAAGGATGTGCTCGGTCTGCCTGGGGTCGCTGGCGGGGAGCTTTCCGATGCCCATCACCATGTGCATGAGGTCCGAGAACTCCACGTCGGGCCGGACCACGCCGGCTTCCTGGGCGTCCTTGAGGAGTGGCTCACCGGCCGCAAAGAGCGACGCGCGGCAGTCCCGGAATAGCGGGGCATCCTGGTCGAGATAGTTGAGGAGCTCGTGGGCCAGCGCCTTCTTGGTCCCCATGTAGGCCATGAGACGCCCGATCCAGTCGCTGAGGGCCTGCCAGGGATCGCCCCGGTCCAGCTGGGCGGCCGACTGGCAGACCTGCTCCATCTCGTTGACGTACAGAGCCTCCAGCAGCGCCTGGCGGTTGGGAAAGTGCCGGTACAGCGTTCCGATCCCCACACCGGCGCGGCGCGCTATCTCCTCCAGCGCCGTCGACTCTCCGCCTTCCGCGAAGGCCTCCCGCGCCGCGGCCAGCACCTTCTCATAGTTGCGCCTGGCGTCAGCCCGCTTGGGGCGGGTCAGCAGTGGTGAGGGGACGGCTTCGGTGCTCATTTTGCTTGACAAACGGAGGGAGCCTCCGTATAGTTCCGGAGGGTGCCTCCAGGTATTTCGGAGGTGGCCTCCATTTTAGCTCAAAATCCGTACTTCACCAAGTTGGGATCCGTATGAAAGTAGCCTCCGTCGTCAGCCCCAGGTCCTCCAGCCGCCGGTGGCCGGCGCTGATCGTCGTCTGCCTGGCTCAGCTCATGATCGTCCTGGACGTGACGATCGTGAACGTCGCGCTGCCCTCTATCCAGCACGATCTCCACTTCAGCCAGGCGAGCCTCACCTGGGTGGTCAACGCGTTCCTCATCACGTTCGGGAGCCTGCTCCTCCTGGCGGGCCGCCTGGGAGACCTGGCCGGTCGCAGGCGCGTGTTCCTGGCCGGCCTGACGATCTTCACGACCGCCTCGCTCCTGTGTGGCATAGCCCCGAGCGAGGAGGTGCTGATAGCAGCCCGGTTCCTGCAGGGCATCGGCGCCGCCGCCCAGGCGTCGGTGATTCTGGCCATCATCGTCACCGAGTTCCCTGAGGCGGCCGAGCGGGCGCGGGCCATGAGCGCCTACGTATTCGTCTCCGTCGCGGGCGGATCTCTCGGCCTTCTGGCCGGCGGGGTGCTCACGGAGGCCCTCAGCTGGCACTGGGTGTTCTTCGTGAACCTGCCGATCGGCGTGGCCACCTTCGCCCTGGCCCTCGTGCTCATCCGGAGCGATGCAGGCCCCGGCCTGAAGCACGGAGTCGACTGGCTGGGCTCGGTGCTGGTCACCGCGTCATTGATGAGCGCCATCTACGCCATCGTCCAGGCCACAGGTCACGGCTGGGGGTCCTGGCACGTGCTCGGCTTCGGAGCCCTCGGCGTGCTCCTGATGGCCGCGTTTCTCACCCTGGAGGCGCGCCTTGAGAACCCGATCATGCCGCTGCGCATCCTCCGAGTGCGCGGGCTCATCGACGCCAGCGTGGTCCGGGGATTCCTGGTCACGGGCATGTATTCCACGTTCTTTCTCGCCACGCTGTACCTGGAGCACATCAGGCACTACAGCGCAGTGGAGGCTGGCGCGGCGTTCCTGCCCTGGACCCTCACGGTGGCGGTGCTTTCACAGGGGGTCACCGCGCGGCTCCTCAAGCGCTTTGGCCCGCTCCCCGTGCTCACGACCGGCATGGCCATCGCGGCGCTGGGACTTGTCCTGTTCAGCACGGTTGGCCAGGACACGGCGTTTTTCCCCACCATATTCGTGGCCTCATTCGCCCTGGGCCTCGGCATCGGCAGCGCGTTCATGCCACTGCTGACGATCGCCATGGCCGACGTTCCGGCCTCAGACGCCGGGCTGGGCTCGGGAATCACCAACGTCTCGCAGCAGATCAGTGGGGCGCTCGGCCTGGCTGTCCTCAGCACCGTGGCGGCGAACCACACCAGAGGCCTCCTGGCCACCCACCACGGCCTGAATGCGTCGCTGATCAGCGGATATCACCTCGCCTTCCTGGCCGGTGCAGCCACCATCGCCACCGGGGTCGCGCTCGCCCTCGTGCTGCTGCGACGGGCTCCCAGCTCGCGCCCTGCACTGAAGGTGGCCAGCCCGCCCAGCGTCGACCCCGGCCCGACCTCCCCCACGACATTCGAAACGGAGCAACAAGCAGCATGAGATCCCACCACGGCCCCCATACCCGGTCAGCCATCCAGGCCCGCCGCCGGGCCGCTCACGACCAGCCCCGCCGCCGGCGAGCGAGTGCCCAGCTCATCTCCGACGCGGTCACGGCCAGCTACATACACGACATCTCCACGCGCCACGGCGGTGGGGTGGGCGTGATCGGCGACTCGTGGACTGCCCTGCGGCGCTCGACGCCGGGGGTCGGCGACCGGGCAGTGTGACCTTACTGGCCGTAGTTCCAGAGGTCGTACAGCTGGATCACGAGAACGATCCCCAGGAGATACAGCACCACTCCCCACATGAAGTAGACGGAGCGGCTGCGGGGATAGAAGCGACTCTCGGGATCAAGGTCGACCGAGAGGGCGACCGGGAGCAGGCATGCCACCCCGGCTGCCAGCAGCAGCCACGGCCCGAGGTCGGTCGCCAGGTAGGACAGGGTCAACTGGAAGGAGCCAAGGATGTCGCCGAAGACGCGGTGCCAGAGGATCAGTGGCGCGGCGGCCAGCGCTCCCACCACGGCGAGGGCAGAACCGACAGCTGTCAGGCGTTCGCTACGTAGGAAGCGAGTTCGGGTCCAGCTCATCTGTGGCTAGGCCCGGGCGAGGATCGGTTGAGTCTCCGGCTGCGGACTCGGCGTGAGGGATCCGGCCAGGCTCTCCTCCAGCAGGGCGCGCAGAATCTGCAGCTCGCGCTGCGTGGCCAGGCGGGGCCGGCGTGCCCGGGCGAAGTTGTCCCATGCCCCGGGAAACGCGCCGACGCTGGTGCGCGCCCCGCGGCGGAATGCCGCCAGGGTTGGACAGATTCGACCGCGGCGGTCGGCATAGGCGCCGACGATCAGCTCCTCGTCCTCCAGTGCGATGAACATCGCTAGACGAGATTCGACCGGGAGCCCCATGACCGCGCGGGCGAGAGCGCGGCGGCGTCGATTTGCCTGCCGCTCCCGGATCCCATCCGTCCACCGCATACGCATACCTGTTACCCCGATGTGGGCTGGAATACGCCACAGCCGTCATGGACCGGACGGCCGCGGCCTCAGCTCGTGCTGCTCTCCGGATTGGCGGGCCGGGGGAGGCGGAGCGAGGTCACGAGACCGCCCGCGGCAACCGCAGCCAGGACGATCATCGCGGCGACGTAGGTCCCGTTTCCCGACACCAGACTTGAGATCAGGATCGTTCCGGCGATCGCGGTGCCGAAGGACGAGCCGAGGTTGGAGATGCTGCGTGAAAGCCCCGATATCTCGCCCTGCTTCTCCTCCGGGAAGGACGACTGAACGAGGTTCACAGAGGGAGTGAGCATCACGCCGAGACCGAGGCCGATCAGCAACAGCCCGGGGGCGAACGCCCACGCGCTGGACGAAGCCGCCTTGACCAGGCCGAGCAGGAGCCCGATCCCCGCTCCGGTCATCACGAACCCCGCCGATATCAGGGTCTTCTGCCGGTACTTCTGAGCCAGCCGCTGGGCGGCCAGCGAGGACAGTAGGACGCCCACCGTGGCCGCGGTGAACACCACCCCGGTCTTGATCGCGCTGTAGTGACGCTCGGTTTGGAGGAAAACCGACACGACAAACGAGACGCCCATCAAGAGCAGCCACTGCAGGTTCTGCGTGACCAGGCCGAGATTCGACATTCGGTTGCGGAACAGGTCGGTTGTCAGCAGCGCGTCCTTACCCGCCCGCTCCCGAGAGCGGATGTAGAAGAAGAATCCGGCCAGAAGCGCCCCGCCGATCAGGAGGAAGGTGACCAGCAGCGCGTTGTCGTGGCCGGCCTGAAGGATCCCGAGCACGAGAAAGAACATCCCCACAGCGGACAGAACCGCCCCCAGACCGTCGAACGGGCGCTCGGGGTCGGGGGGGACGGGATCGACCACCCGTCGGCCGAGCACGATGATCGTCGCCACAACCGCAGCCTGGAATCCAAACGCCGCTCGCCAGCTGATCCCTGACGTGAGCACCCCCCCGATCAGCGGCCCGGCCGCGGCCCCGATGCCGCCGAGGCCGCTGATCACCCCGAACGCCTTCGCCCGGGAGTCCAGCGACGTGAACGCCATCGTCGTGAGGATGTAGACCGGCGGGATCAGAAACGCGGTGCCAACGCCCTGGAATACCGAATTGCCCAGGATCCGCCCCAAGACCCGGCGCGACCGCGCTCAGCACGGTTCCGATCCCGTACAGCGTGAGGCCCCCGACGAAGCACCGCTTCCGTCCCCACCGCTCAGTCAACTTGCTGCAGGGGATCATCAGCACCGCCATGATCACGAGGAACAGCGTGATCGTGGTCTGCAC
>JBJMLC010000088.1:0-6963 GCA_045805485.1 Solirubrobacteraceae bacterium
CCAGTACAGATTCTGGCCAAGCTCACCGACAGTCACTGCCTATTCCTGGGCTACAGCATGCGGGACTGGAACCTTCGAGTGTTCCTCAAGCGCATCTGGCAGGACGAGCCCCTGGGGTCGAAATCGTGGGCGATCCAGCGTGATCCCGATCTCCTGGAGAAGGATTTCTGGAGCCAGGCGCACGTGGACTTCTTCGCTGCGCCGCTTGACCAGTATGTCGAGGAGCTGCATCGCCGCGTGGTTGCGCGGGGCGTGCCCGCCTGATCCGGGATAGCGTGGAGGTGGCGTGAGCGAGCCGATCGAAACGCGCCGGCGGGAAGCTCCGTCCGACTCGCCATACCTGGGGCTGAGCTATTACATGGAGGAGTTCGCAGGACTCTTCTTCGGGCGTGATTCCGAGCGGACGTTGGTTATCGGCAATCTGCGCGCGGCTCGCTTGACGATCCTGTACGCGCCGAGCGGGGTCGGGAAGAGCTCGCTCCTGCGGGCTGGAGTGGCCGCCCGGCTGCGGGAGCTCGCGCGTCGCACCGTGGCGGAGCGAGGGTCGGCCCGGTTCATCCCGATCGTGTTCAACTCCTGGCACGACGAACCGCTGGATGACCTGATCGGCGAGATCGAGGCCACCATTCAGCCGTTTACCTCCGACCCGCGTCTTGAGCTTCCCCGCAGCGGGCTTCAGGAAGCGATCGAGGCCGCCACGGCGGCTACCCGGGCCACGCTGCTTGTGCTGCTGGACTCCTTCGAGGAGTACTTCCTATACGGCGTGGGGGAGTCGCGGCCAGGGCGCTTTGCCGACGAGTTATCGCAGGTGATCACCCGCACCGACGTTTCGGCCAACTTTCTGATCGCCGTTCGAGAGGACGCGTACGCCGGCGTGGGCGATCTGTTTCGGGGGAAGATCTCCAATCCGTACGCCAACACGTTCAGCCTCACCTACCTGGACCGCGATGCCGCGACGCAGGCGATAACCAAGCCCGTGGAGCGCTTCAATGAAGCGCTTTCGGAAGGGGAGCGGATCCAGATCGAGCAGCCGCTGGTTGATGCCGTCCTGGATCAGGTCAGAGCGGGTGAGGTGGCATTCGGCGAGCAGGGCCGCGGCACGCTCGCCGGTCAGGATGGGGAGCTCGACCGGATCGAGACGCCATATCTGCAGCTCGTGATGAGTGCTCTGTGGGAGCGTGAGCGCAACCAGGGATCGAGCGTGCTGCGGTTGGAGACGCTGGAGGCGCTGGGAGGCGCCCAGGCGATCGTGCGCTCTCACCTGAACCGAGCGATGAGCGAACTGTCCGACGCCGAGCGGGAGGCGGCGGTGGACGTCTTCAACCACCTGGTGACCCCGTCCGGTACAAAGATCGCCCACGCCGTCGCCGATTTGGCCGACTACAGCCGAGGCGAGCCCAGGCACGTGCGGGGGCTGGTCAGCAAGCTCAGCAGCGGCGAGCACCGAATTCTGCGGCCGGTGCCCCCCGCACCCGGTGACGCGCGGCCCCGGGTGGAGATCTTCCACGATGTCCTGGCGCCCGCGATTCTGGCCTGGCGCTCAGCGCAGCAGTCACGGCGGCTGGAAGCCCAGCGACGGGCGGCGGAGGAGCGGGCCAACCGCGAGCGCCGCCGCGCCCGGACGTTCCGGGCCCTAGCGGTCTCGTCGTCGGTTCTGCTTGCGATGGCGGTCGTCGGAGTTGTCATCGCGCTGATCGAGACCAGCCACGCTCACACCGCCCAGCGGCAGAGCCTGTCGTCCCAGCTGGCGGCCCAGGCGGACTCCGATCTTCAGAACGGCGCGCTTGCCCGGGGAAGCCTGCTCAGCCTGGAGGCGTATGGACTCGATCCGAGTTCCCACGCGCGGACGAGTGTGGTCCGGGCACAGCTGGCAACGGGATCGATTGTCGGACTGCTCTCAGGCCACAGGGCGTACGTGACCAGCGTGGCCTACAGCCCTGACGGGAGCATCATCGCCTCTGGATCCGGCGACAAGCTTGTGCTCCTGCAGAAGGCCAGAACCGGCCGGACGGTCGCGGTCCTCCGCGGGGCCACCGCTCCGGTGGCGGCGATCGCGTTCAGTCCTGACGGAAGGTGGCTCGCCGCGGGGACCGAGGACGGCCGGGTGATGATCTGGAGCGTGTCCAGCGGACGGCTGCTGCGCATGGTGCGTGACCCGACCGGCAAGGGCATCTGGGGCATCGCGTTCAGTCCCGACGGCGCGCTGCTTGCGTATGGAGACGGCGCCGGAAAGGTCTGGCTGACGAATGCCACTGACGGTCACACGGTGCGAGTCCTGATGGCCGATGCTCAGTTCGCATTGGCGTTCGCTCCTGACGGCCGTACGCTGGCCACCGACTCTCCCAGCTCCGGCGCGGACCTGTGGACCGTCGGGACCGGTGCCCGGCTCAAACACCTCGCCGGTCCTCCGCTCAACGGGGTGGCGTTCTCCGGCGACGGCCGGAGCTTGGCGGGGGCGGGTACGAACGGGGCCGTCATCGTCTGGAACGTCAAGACCGGCGCCACCGTGCAGACGCTGAAGGGTCACACCGGGGCGGTCAACGCTGTCGCCTTCAGCCCGGTCGGGGGTACGCTCGCCTCGGCCGGTGCGGATCACAACGTGATCCTGTGGAGCACCGCCACTGGCCAAGAGCTGCACATCCTTTCCGGGCACACCGATCCCGTCCAGGCGGTGGCGTTCAGCCCCTCCGGTCAGACGCTGGTCTCGGGCGGAGACGACGCTCAGGTGATCATCTGGGGCGCGCGTCCCGGTCACGTGGAACGCGTCCTGTCCGCCGGCAGCCCCTCTCTGACCGTCGCCTACAGCCCCGCCGGCCCACTGCTGGCATCCGGGCAGGCCGACGGCACGGTGGCCCTATGGGACCCCGCCACCGGTAGGCGGCTCAGGAGCCTGAACGGCCACAGCGGGCCGGTGGAAAGCGTGGCCTTCAGTCCTGATGGCGGGACGATCGCCGCCGGGGACACGGACGGCACCGTGGTCCTGTGGAACTCCCGAACCGGGGCGCGCGAGCGAACCCTCCGCGGCCACACCGACATCGTCTACAGCGTCGCGTTCAGCCCGGATGGCCGCACGCTTGCCTCGGCCAGCGCCGACAGCACCGTGATCCTCTGGGACCCGCACACGGGCGCGCGCGAGCACACCCTCCGTGGTCATAACGACTTCGTGTTCGCGGTCGCGTTCAGTCCGGATTCGAAGATGCTGGCCTCGGCCAGCGCCGATCAGAATGTGATTCTGTGGGACGTGACCAGCGGGCGGCGGCTACGGACGCTCACCGGTCACATCGCCTCCGTCGAGACGGTGGCCTTCAGCCCTGATGGCCGCACGCTCGCGTCAGGGAGCGACGACGGCAGCTTGATCCTGTGGAATCCCCAGACGGGTCAGAAGAAGGAGACGCTGACCGCGGGCGGGCGCGTGCTGAGCGCAGCTTTCAGTCCTAACGGGAGATTGCTGGCCTTCTCAGAACACTCGCCCAACGTTGTCCTCGAGGACCTCCGAACCGGCTTCATCGAACCCCTCCCGGCACACGCCGGCCCGGCGCTGGGGGTGGCCTTCAGCCCCGACTCCCGGACGCTGGCCACGGTGGGTCTGGATCGGACCGTCACGCTCGTGGGTCCGCTCCCCTCCGGAATCGGGTTCCCGGCGGTGCGTGCACGCCTGTGCCAGCTTTCGCGGCGCAACCTCACGCGCGCCGAGTGGAACCAGTTCCTACCGGGCCGGTCGTACCAGAGGACCTGCCCGAGCTTCTAGCTGACGATGGCCTGGCCGGCCCCAGATTGATCCGTCGGCCTTCTGTCCAGAGCGTTGAATCCCCCTCCAGACCGGGTGGTACCCTGTCAACGAGACGAGTGGGCTCATTGATTGGCCAAGGATGATCCGGGGGATCTGGCATCTGAAGCGCGTCGGTGCCGCGGCGGCCTGTGTGGCCGGTGTGGCCGGTCTGCTGTTCGCGGCTGGGATCGCGGCCGCCTCGCACGCCTCGAACCCTCCTCCGCCGGTCTTTGCCCGATCGGTGGATGCGGGGCCGGTCAAGGGCAATGTCTTTGTCACGACGCCGGGGGGATCCCGGACCTCCCTCACCACCCAGCGGCGGGTGCCGGTCGGCACGGACTTTGACGTCCGCCACGGGACGGTGCGGATCACGGCTGCCGACGGCAAGGGTGGCACGTACACCGGGACTTTCAGGAAGGGAAGGTTCGAGATCCTCCAGAACGACAGCGGCGGCGGCGCAGCCGAGATCAAGTTGCTCGGGAAGGCCTGCGCCAGGCCCGGCTCAGCTCGGGCATCCTCGGCTGTGGCAGCTGGTCGCGTTCCAGCTTCGACTGCCCGCAGGCCCAGGCACCGCGCCAGCGTCTTCCGCCAGCTTCACGTCAACGCCGGCGGGAACTTTGTCGTGGTGGGTGTGGATGCCAGCGCGGTGGCCTCCGGCCGGGCGACGTACAGCCTGGTGGATGCGTGCGATGGGACGCAGATCGTCGACGAAAGCGGCCGGGTGCTGGCTCAGCACAAGCAGGCCGCGGCGAAGAAGCTCAAGCCCGGCCAGAGCGATACTGATTACTGCCATCCCGCGAGCAACCCCATCTTCTGCCAGTTCCTGATTCAGTCGCCCCGGAGCAGCGTGTTCTCGTTCGGGCTCACCCTGACGCAACCCCGGGCCACCAGCTTTCGCGTTTGCTACCGGACCCCCGCCGGGAAGAAGAAGTGCTTCACGGGCCACCTCAGCCAGGGGAATATTCAGGCGGGCGACCTGGCCTGCATCGTGAATGATGGGCGGGGGAGGTATCCCGTGCGCTACCTCGTGGCTGGCAAGCAGATCGGGATCACCTTGCACTTCAAGGCCACCCGGCGGAGGCAGGTGTTCCTGGGACGTGACACCTGCCGGAGTTTCAACGGCTGATTTCGCGGATGCCATCGGCGACATGACCTGCCGTCCGACTGTCGCCGTACTGGCCCTGACCGCCTGTTTCGGGCTATGCGCCGTGCCCAGCGCGGGCGCCGCCGCCCCCTCCGGTTCGGCGAGCCAGCTCCAGCTCGTACTGCCGCTTGCGGTGAACGCCACTGGGCTCGAGCGCTTTGCGCTGGCCGTCTCCACTCCGGGGTCTCCGCAGTTCGGTCGCCATGAATCGATCCCCACGATCTCACGCCGCTTTGGGGCCTCCCCGTCCACGCGGGCTCGGGTCGTGACCTGGCTGAGGAGCCATGGAGCCAGGCACGTGCGGGTTGATGCCACTGGGGACCTGGCCGAAGCGACGATGACCGCATCGTTGGCCAGGCGGCTGTTTGCCGCTCCGCCCGCCGCCGCCGCGGCGGGTGCGGGTGTGCGCAAGCCAGGGCCGGGCGCACTCGTACCGAGGGCGCTGAGGGGAGCGGCGCAGGCCGTGTTCGGCCTTGAGCCGGAACCTTTGCCGCTCCTCAGCGGAGTCGAGCTGAGGACGGCGGGTGAAGGCGCCGGCGCGACGGCCAGCGGTTCGGGTCAGCCATCGTCAGAGCTACCGCGCACTGGGACACCGGGAGGCTGCGCAGCGGGACAGCACGCGGGCGAGGTCGGCGGCGACCCCCGCACGGCGGGGTTTACGCCCCTCCAGTACCTGACCGCCTACGACTTCCTGCCCCTGTATGGGGCCGGCCTGAAGGGGCAGGGCCAGCGGGTGGCCCTGATCGAGACCGATGGGCTCAAGCCATCGGATGTCCAGCCGTTCGTCGACTGTGCCTGGGGGGCCGGGACCTCGATCCCACCCATCCACGAGTACCCGGTGGGGATCGGACGGCTTCTGGCGCCCGGTGAGGAAGCCACGACAGACACAGAGTTGACCGCTGTCGCCGCGCCGGGCCTGGCTGGGATCGACCTGTACGAGACTCGGCCTGACATCACACACGTCCTGGAGGCGATTACCGCGCCCCTCCAGCACCCACACCGAATCCCGGAGGTCATCTCAGTTTCGCTCGGTGCTTGCGAGCCGACGGTGAGGGCGGCGCTCGGCAAGGAGGGGCTGGTGGCTTCCCAGTTTGCGCTGGAGGCCGCGACCGGTGCTGGGGTAACGGTGGTGGCAGCCGCAGGCGATACCGGATCGGCTGGTTGCCAGCGCAGGCACCGGCCCCCGGAGCGCAAGCGGGCGGTCCTATATCCCGCCTCCTCGTGGTTCGTGGCGGCCGTGGGCGGCACGAACCTCGACCTCACCCCCGACAACCACATCGCCGCCGAGGTGGTATGGAACGACACCCACCAGATCGCGTGGAAGGACACCTCCAGTGGGGGCGCCGGTGGTGGCGGCCTAAGTCGCATCTTCACCCGTCCGCCGTATCAGAACGGTTTCGTGAAAAAGGACGGCCGGGCCGTGCCCGACGTGGCCATGCTGGCAGACGTACGACCCGGATACGCCGTGTACTGCAACATTCCTGACTGCCGCCGCAGCATCACGTACCCCTGGACGAGCGTCGGCGGGACAAGCGCAGCCGCGCCCCTGTTCGCCGCCGGGATCGCCCTCGCCGACCAAGCGCTCCGGGCCCACGAGAAGGAATATCTCGGCTTTTTCAATCCGGTTCTGTACGCCGTCGGGAAGCACAGTCAGTCCCCGTTGTTCAACGACGTGACCCGCATCGGCAACGATGTGGGATCGTTCCTCCCCGGCGGGGGAGGACCGCTGGGCTGCTGCACCGGTCACACCGGCTATGACGAGGCATCCGGTCTGGGAAGTGTCGACATCGCGGAGCTGGAGCAGTTCGCCCTGGCTGTCCAACCCCACCGCTTGGGCGACGTCAAGGTCAGGGTGCTCCCGCACCAGCATCCGCTGGCTCGCAACGTCCTGAAGCTGCGCATCAGCTGCTCACAGGCCTGCCATGCCATCGGTGACGTCGTGGTGAGACCCACCGGGAAAAGAGCGCGGATCTTTGAGATCTACTCCCCGCGCCTTCAGCTGCAGCATCGAGGCTCGAAAACCGTCCGGCTCAGATTCACCGCTGCTCAG
>JBJMLC010000089.1:0-17341 GCA_045805485.1 Solirubrobacteraceae bacterium
TCTCGGCCGTCGGGTCCAGCACCTTCATCGCCATGGCTCCACGCTCCGCGTTACCGGGGCTGATCCGATCTCGCCGGCCACCCAGCCGCCGTAGACCATGCTGAACAGACCCGCGTCGCCGCCGGCGTGCGCCAGCAGGATCCGCTCAGGCGCCGCGAACTTCGGGACCGGTGCCGATGGGTCGCTGACCCATTGGGGCTCGATGCCCTCCGCGATCCCGCCAGTACCCCGCGCAAGATCACCGGCAGGAGCCTGTGAGCGCGTGAACAGCTCCTCTCGCACACGCGCGCGATCCCATCCAGCGTCCCGGAAGATCCGCCCGTGCTCAGGTCCGACCACCAGGAGTGCGTCAAACGCCAGACGCAGGCGCCGGTGCCCCACCCACTCGAGCCCAGCGGCGAGACTGGCGCACAGCTCCTGGGGCGTCCGCGCGAGCTGGTCGATGATCAGCCGCGGCGCCTCGGCCGCCAGCAAGGCGATCCCGGTCTCATCCATCGGCACCCCCCGATCCTGCGCCAGCCCTGGCCAGGGGGAGTCGTAAAGCCGCTCGGCGAAGCTGGCGCTGAGCTTGCCTGGCTGGCCGTGGGCGGCACGGTCCTCCCGCTGTGGGCGCCCACCGCCGACGTTGCGCACGACCAGCTGGAGCGCTCGGCCGATGGTGGCGTTGGCGCGGTTGCCCTGACCGAGGGCGTTGCCGGCGCTGTTCATCCCGGCGCTGTCGGCGAGCGAGCCTGAGACGACCACCAGCGGGCCAGAGGGGTGCGTGGTGGAGACCAGCCCGAGCAGCGCGAACGCCGGGTCGCAAGAGGCCTCGACCGCAGCCAGGACGATCGGAAACGCCGGAGGCGGGCAGCCGGCCATGACGGCATTGATCGCGACCTTCTCGACCGTGGCCCGGCCGTCGTACGGAGGGATGACGGCCACCAGATCCTGGGAATCGCGACTGGTCCCGTCGAGCATCTCCACCACCCGCTCGGGGGTCGGCGGCACCACGGGGAGCCCATCCGAGAACCCCCGCTCGAACATCGCCTCGATCGGATCCTCCAGCTCGCCGATCTCAAGCTCCCGTGACCTCAGGCGACCTGACGCACGCGCCGTCCTGGCGGCCAGGCCGGCGGCGACGAAGGGATCCCGCGTCACACTGGCACAGCCCGGCCGGCGCTCAGGCAAGTCGTTCAGCTCCAGCTCCACGCCGGCCAGGGCAGCAAGCTCCGACAGCCGCCGGCGGTCAAGCCCCTCCACCCGGCCGCGCTCATCACCTCCGTCAAGGAGCAGAACCGCCGGCACGGCGTCGGGGTCAAACCGCGCTGACAATTCGAGGCCAGCGTCAAGCTCAGGCACCGAGGCAAGCCCGAGACGGCTGGCCTGCGCGGCCGTCTCCTCAGCCGACGATTGCGACAGGATCCTTATCCCAGCGCCATTCCCCCGGGCGTGGTCAAGCGGCGGCAGCACCTGGTCGCACACCGGGCAGTCATGCTTGACCAGCGCCAGCAACTCCACAAAGCGATCCTACCCTGTGGCCCCCTCAGGGTCCGAGCTTTGCGGTCTACTCGTCGGAGGTGGCCGCGCCGTCGACTCCGTCGATTGCGGGGGCGGCGGTCGTGAAGCTCGGTTTCTTGCCCTGAGCGAAGACCTCGGACCTGCTGTAGTGCCCGACGGCATCAAACCAGCGCTTGGCGTGCAGGCCGCGTCGCAGATCGCAATCCGCCATCACGATTCCCTCCTCGTCATAAAGCGGTCCGGCCACCACATCGCCCCATTCTGGATCGATCACCGCGGCGCCTCCCCGACCGAAGATCTCCTTGCCTGCGGGGAGAGGCACCGGAAAATCGTCCGGAAACGCCGACGCAGAAATGAACTGCGGAACTGAGACCACGAACGCGCCTGACTCGATCGCGATGTGCCGCATCGACGCCAGCCATCCGTCGGAGTCGTCGGCCGTCGGCGCGATCCAGATCTGCGGACCATTGCGGTAGACGGCGTGGCGGGCGAGCGGCATGCGGTTCTCCCAGCAGATGAGTCCTCCGACTCTGGCGCCGGCCAGCTCGACCACGTCGAGGTCATCACCCGCGCCGATGCCGTGAAAGAGGCGCTCGTGATGGGTTGGCATCAGCTTGCGATGGTGGAAGATAACCCCCGACGGCCCCAGGTACACGTACGAGTTGTAGAGCGAGCCCGGGCGCTCGCTCTCCCGCTCGTTGACCCCGATCGCGCAGTAGACGCTCCGCTGACGACACACCTCAACGAGGGGGTCCAGGAGAGAACCCGACACATCGACTGCGTTCTCCCACAGCCGCTCCCACAGGTCGTCCCAGCCGCCGAAGCTACTCGCGTCCTTGGCCCATGAGTTACTCGGATAGAGCGGGACAAAGCACTCAGGGAACGCGACCAACTGGGCGCCCCGCTCAGCAGCCTCGGCGGTCAGTCGTGCCGCCTTCTCCACCGATCCTTCGGCGTCGAGGACGACCGGCATGGCCTGAATCGCCGCGACGCGGATTGTCGGGAAAGACACCATTTCGCCCGACCCTGATGCTATTCGACGTGACTCCAGAGAACCGCTGTCCCTGATGCGGAGCCAGGGCCGCTCCCGTATGGTGCCCCGACCCGTGCTTGACCTCAACCAAGAGCCCGACAGCGCGCTGGACGCGCTGGGCGTGGTGGCGGATGCCGCCGCGCGGACGAAGGAGACGCTGGAGCTGGCAGCACGCCACATGGACCGATCTCTCGTCGACGTGCTGCGGATTCTCGGCTTCGACCGGGAGTACGTGTCGGCCGAGGGGTCGTATATCTACGACGCCGGCGGCCGAGCCCACCTCGACTTCCACACCGGTGAGGGCTTCGCCAGCCTGGGCCACAACCATCCCGATGTCCGCGACACCCTGCGCGCCGCGCTCTCGGCGAACCTGGTGGACGGAGTCCAGATTCACTACTCGGCCCTGGCCGGAATGCTGGCCGAGGCCCTCGCCCAGCGGCTGCCCCAGGGGCTGGAGGCCATGTTCTTCACCAGCGGCGGAGCCGAAGCGGTCGACTCCGCGATGAAGTTCGCCCGTGCCGCCACGGGCCGACCGCGCCTGGTGTCGTGCGACTCAAGCTTTCACGGGGTCACACTGGGCCCGCTGTCGTTGGTGGGAGACGAGTTCTTCAAGGAGGGCTTCGGGCCACTCCTGCCGGGCTGTGCGCGCGTGCCCTTCGGAGATCTGTCCCGCCTGGAGGCAGAGCTGCGGTCAGGGGACGTGGCGGCCTTCATCGTGGAGCCGATTCAGGGCCGGGCGGTGACGCTTCCACCCGACGGCTATCTGGAGGAGGCGGCCGCGCTGTGCCGGCGCTACGGCACGCTCCTGGTGCTGGACGAGATCCAGACAGGGATGGGACGGACGGGGAGCTGGTTCGCGCTCGAGAACTGGGGACTGGAGCCTGACTTCGTTCTGGTCGGCAAGGCCCTCAGCGGGGGCTACATGCCCGTGGCCGCGATGGTCACCACTCGCGAGATCCACGACCGAGCGGTGGGCACACTGGAGCGCTCGTATGTTCACCAATCGACGTTCGGCCGCAACCGCCTCTCGATGGCGGCGGGGTTGGCGACGCTGCGGATCATCGAGCGGGACGGGCTCGTCGAGCAGGCCAGGCATATGGGCGACGTGCTGTTCAGCGGACTGAGCGAGCTCCAGCGCCGCTACGAGATGATCAAGGAGGTACGGGGCAAGGGGCTCATGATCGGGATCGAGCTGGGCCGGCCGGCGGCCCGGGTCGGACGCATGACGTGGCGTCTGGCCCACCTGGCCAGCGAAGGGCTGTTCCCTCAGCTGATCGTGATCCCACTGCACCGCGATCACGGAGTGATCACGATGGCCTCAGGCAAGAATGACGTGATCAAGCTACTGCCGCCGCTCACCCTGTCCGAACCGGAGGCCGAGACCTTCCTGACCGCGCTGGACGCCGTTCTGGCCGACTGTGAGCGCTCGGCCAGCAAGAACTGGGGCACGGTGCGCAACATCGCAGCGGCGACGCTGCGCCGCCGAGGCCGGGCCGAGACTGAGACGACAGCCGGGGTGGCGGCCACGGAGAGAAACCGCGCTCCAGCCCGCCGAGATGCCTATCTGATCACGGGAGCCAGCGGGTTCATCGGCGGCCACCTCGCAGAGAAGCTGGCGCACGCCGGAGTCCCGGTGCGCTGCCTGGTCCGGGCAACGAGCGATACGTCGCTGCTGGAGAAGCTCGACGTCGATCTCGTTGTCGCCGACCTCACCGACGCCCAGTCCGTGGCCCGGGCCGTCGACGGCTGCCGGTACGTGTTCCATTGCGGCGCCCTGGTATCGGACTGGGCCACGGCTGATGAGATCGAGGGCATCAACGTGGCGGGCACGCGCAACGTACTGAATGCCTCGGTGGCGGCTTCTGTGAAGCGCTTCGTCCACTTCAGCACGACAGACGTGTATGGCTATCCCAGCGGGCCGGACATCGACGAGACTCACTCGGCCACTCGGTTTCGCAACTGGTACGCCCAGACGAAGCTCGCCGCCGAGGCCGAGGTTCGCAGAGCGGAGCAGGCTCACCCGATGGAGGTGGTCATCCTGCGCCCGGCCACCGTCTACGGGCCACGCTCGACCGAGGTCGTGGGCGAGATCGCCCGGGCGATTCGCTCCGGCAACATGCTCCTGATCGATCGCGGCCAGGCGATCGCCGGGCTCTGCTACGTACACAACCTCGTCGATGCGGCGATCCTGGCCCTGCGCCACGACGCAGCGCCGGGTCATGCCTTCAACGTCACCGACGGACTGGACGTGACCTGGAAGCAGTTCACCTCAGGCCTGGCCCACGGCCTGGACTGCGCGCCGGCCCGCTGGAGCGTGCCGTACTGGGCGGCCAGCACGATCGGCTTTTCGCTGGAGCATGCGTACCGGTTTCTGCGCAGGACCGTCCGGTTGTCCACGCCGCCACTCCTGTCACGGCAGGCCGTGCACGTAATGGGTCGAGACCAGGATTTCAGCAACCGCAAGGCCCGCCAGGTGCTGGGCTGGGAACCACGTGTGGACTACGAGACGGGCCTGGAGGAGACCGTCTCATGGCTGCGCGACATCCACCTGATGAACGGCGCCTGAGACCTCACCCGGCCTATGCCGGGTAATCGAGGCCCACGGCTGCGAACGCCTCGGCGGGATCCGAGTACATGACCATTCGGGCCTGCTTGCCGTCTCGGAGGGTCCACACCATGGCGAAATTCATCTCAACGGTCATTCCGCCGACCGCCGAGCGGCCGCTCTGGCGCACGACCGCCACCACCCGATCGCCGGCGCCGTGCATGGACTCCAGCTGAAGCTGCCAGTCCTCCCAAGGTTCCGTCCAGGCGCGGAGGAAGGCCCGGGTCCCCTCTGGGCCGGGGTAGATGGACTCCTCCGGCCAGCCTTCGAACTGGGACATGTCCCAGACGAAATCTGGGGTCATGATGTCGTCCTGGAGGTCGCCTGTCGAGATGAAGTGCTCAAAGCCGGCGCGCACGATCTCGACGTTCTCAGGCATGGGCAAACAGCCTAATCGGAGCTATGCGGCGCTGGCTACGAGCGGAGCGGTGCACTGGGGGCACCTACGCGCCCTGACCGGGATTGGGCTTGTGCACTCCGGGCACTCCTTGGTGGTTGGATCCTCCTCGGCGCGTCGCTTCATCAGGGCATTGATCGGGGTGACCACGAGGAAGAACACCACGGCAGCGAGGGATAGGAACGTGATCACCACGTTGATGAAGTCTCCGTACAGGAAGTGACTGCCGTTGATGGTGAACGAGAGATTCTCGAAGCTCGGTTTCCCGAAGATCAGGGCCACGACCGGCGTGACGAGGTCGGTCACGAGCGCCTTCACGACGGCCAGGAATGCCGTCCCGACCACAACCGCCACGGCCAGATCCACGACATTCCCGCGCAGCACGAACTGCTTGAAGTCGGACAGGAGCTTCACGGCATCTACCTCCCAGGTCGGAGTGGGACGCCACTGCGCGGACGTCCTTTCGAGCGCACCCTACGTCACAGCGCCGGGCCCAGAGACTCATGTGAGACGGCCCCGACACTGACGCGGGGGGGCCGGGGCCAATAAGGTCGCATCAACAAACCACGGAAGAGCGCTTGCCAGCGGCCCACCGTCCCTCGCCCCGCACGTCTTGAGCGGTGCGGGGCCGAGGCTCCGGTAGCGAGCTTCACATCAAAAGGAGAAAACCCTTGATCTCACGGCGATTTTTGCCACTGCTGCTGGTCATAGGCCTGGCCGGCGCTCTTGTCGCGGGTTGCGGCAGCTCATCCAAGTCACCCACCCAGCCGGCGGCGACCACCCCGTCCAGCGGAGGCTCCTCAAGCGGAGGCTCTTCCAGTGGAGGCTCCTCAAGCGGAGGTTCGGCGAATCCGGCCACGGCGCAGGCCGTGTCGGCCTGTAAGGCAGCCATCAACGCCGCGCCCAACCTGTCGTCAAGCCTCAAGCAGAAGCTCAACTCAGCCTGCGACAAGGCAGCGAACGGCGATGTGGCAGGAGCCAAGAAGGCCATCGCCGAGGTCTGCAAGGAGATCGTCAACGCGACGGTTCCGAGCTCGGCGCCGAGTTCGGCGAAGGACCAGGCGCTCGCCGCCTGTAAGCAGGTCGCGGGCTAACGCCTCTGACCTCCCGTGCGGGTCCTCCGTCGGCGAGGAGGACCCGCACCCCCCTCCCACCAGAAGTCCAGTGGCGGGCGCTCTGCTACTGATGGAGTTCGCGGGATCCGACACGTGAGTGATGCCGCTTGGAGCTAGTCTGCGCTCCGAACCGCCCGGAGACCCGAAGCCGCTTGAAAAGTCGGGGAGGCGGGAATCCTTCTGGGTACTGATGGGCCGGACACGGAAGAGCTCCGGGGGACGTAGACGGGCTGTAGCGGGTCTGACGGCGGCGGGACTGCTCGTGTTCGCCCTCCTCACCGTCTTCGCCATCGAGCTATCCGACACCCAACAGCAATCCCGGCGCGACGTCATGTCCAGGGTGCACGAGCGCAGCGTGCTCGCGGCGGCCCTGATCGACAGCCTTTTCCAGACCGTCCGCCAGCAGGTTCCGCAGCTGGAGGCTCGCTACGGCGGTCCGCATGTCTCCTCCCGCGTCCTGGATGCCGCCCGGCAGCAGAACGCCTACCTGGCCGTGCTGGATCAGGCACAACATGTCCTGGCCGCCTCCCACGGCTTTACCCCCCAGGCCCGGGCCGACCTGAAGCACTCGGCCGCGCTGGCCCTGGTCCGCGCCGGGCGCAGCTATGCCGTGGGCAACGTCCTGCCCTACGGACGGACCGGCGTCATCAACCTGGCGATCGTCTTTCCCACCCGTTATGGCCGGCGGATCCTGCTCACCGGCCTGCCTCCCCGCTCGATGACCGGGTTCCTCACCGGGGACCTGCGACGGATCCCGGGCGTCAAGGGCGCACACAACTACGTGATCGACGGTGACGACGTCGTCCTGGCCACGACGAACCCGGCCCGGCCTCCGGGCTATCGCTTCAGCACCCCCGCGCAGCGGGCAGCCCTGAGCCGGCCCTCGGGAAGCAGTCGCGGCCGTTACTACGACCAGGTCCCAATATCGAATTCGACCTGGCGGATCCTGCTGGCCGCCCCATCGGCCCGGTTGTTCGCAAGCGTGGCTGGATTGGGGAAATGGCTGCCCTGGCTGATCTTCGGCGCGTTTGCGCTGGTGGCCATGGCCGCGCTGCTACTCGGCTCGCGGGTGGTTCGATCGGCCGAGAGCCGGCTCCGTAAGGCCAATACCCAGCTGACGGAGGTCAACCTCCAGCTGGAGCAGGTCAATGAGTCCCTGGCGCATGACGCCCTGCACGATCCGCTCACCCAGCTTCCCAACCGGGCGCTGCTGATGGACCGGATGGATCAGATGCTCCAGCGCTCGGCCCGGGATGCCGCGATCGGGTGCGCGGTCCTATTCATCGACCTGGACGGCTTCAAGCCGGTGAACGACAGCTTCAGCCACGCCGTGGGTGATCTCCTGCTGGTGGCGGTCGCCCGGCGGTTCCAGACGCTGCTGCGGCCGGGCGACACCGTGGCCCGCCTGGGCGGGGATGAGTTTGCCGTCTTGCTGGACAGCGTGGTGACAGAAGAGGATGCCACCGCCGTGGCCGAGCGGGTGCACGAGTCTCTGAAGGAATCCTTCGACGTGGCCGGTCACGAGCTGTTCGTCAGGGCGAGCGTTGGCATAGCGCTCCAGTCGCCTGGTGTCAGCGCCGCCGATCTGCTGCGGAACGCGGACATCGCCATGTACGACGCCAAGCGGCGCCGCACGGGCGGCTACGTGATCTTCGACGAGACCATGCGCCGGCGGGTGGTCGACCGGTTGGCGCTGGAGAACGAGCTGCGAACGGCCATCGAGGAGTCCGCGCTGGGGGTTCACTACCAGCCGATCGTCGACCTTTCCACGGGTCAGCTGCGGGGCCTGGAGGCGCTGGCCCGGTGGCCCAACGGCGGCCGGGGGGTCTCGCCGCTGGAGTTCATCCCCGTGGCCGAGGAGTCAGGACTGATTCGGGCGCTGGGCCGACACGTGCTGCACCAGGCGCTTGGCACTCTGGCCACCTGGCGTGCCCGGGGGCTGGTGGGCGACGACGTGTACGTCAGCGTCAACATCTCTCGCCGCCAGCTCGACGACCCCGCGCTTCCCGGAGACATCCTCAGCGCGCTCGCCGACTCCGGCGTGCCCGCCGAAGCGCTGAGGCTGGAGATCACCGAGAGCATGCTCATGCAGGAGCCCCAGCGGATCCAGCGGATCGTCTCCGATGTGTGCGCCCACGGTGTTGCCCTGCACCTGGACGACTTCGGCACCCAATACTCATCCCTGGCCGCGCTCCTGCAGTTCCCCGTGGTGGCGCTGAAGATCGACCGCAGTTTCATCACCTCGGCGATCAGCGAGAACACCGGCACCGGAATGATTGTCCGGACGATCATCTCACTGGCCCACGGCCTGGGGCTGAGGGCGATCGGTGAGGGCGTGGAGACTCCCGACGAGCTGGAGCGCCTGACCGAGATGGGATGTGACTGGGGTCAGGGGTTCCTGTTCGCCAGGCCGCTGGACCGCGAGCAACTCGACAGCGTCCTGGCCGGTTGGTCACCCCTGCGCAGCCGTAAGCTCAGCGTCTGAGCGCGCCCGCCGTGCCCTGTTTGGGCCCGACCTGTCAGCTTGTGGGGGTTCCGACAAAGGAGTCCCTGTGAGCTTCCAGACGCTTCTGTACGCCACCGATGGCGCGGTCGCGACGATCACGCTGAACCGGCCCGAGCGGCTGAACACGATCGTGCCCCCCATGCCCGACGAGTTCGAGGATGCCGTGCGGCGGGCGACCCTTGATGCCGCGGTCAAGGTGATCGTGGTGCGCGGCGCAGGCCGCTCGTTCTGCGCCGGATATGACTTCGGGGGCGGCTTTCATCACTGGGACGACATCCTGACCACCGACGGGCGCTGGGATCCCGGAAAGGACTTCATCGGCGCGTCCGCATACGGGCCAACGCAGAAGTTCATGAGCATGTGGCGCACTCCGAAGCCGGTGATCGCCCAGGTCCACGGCTGGTGTGTCGGCGGGGGCAGTGATCTGGCGCTGTGCGCCGACCTCATCATCGCCGCCGAGGACGCCCAGATAGGCACGCCGTATTCACGGATCTGGGGCTGCTACCTGTCAGGGATGTGGATCTACCGGCTGGGGCTGACGAAGGCCAAGGAGCATGCCCTGACCGGGAAGCCCCTGTCCGGCCGTCAGGCCGCAGACATAGAGCTGATCAATGCCGCCGTGCCATTCGAAGAATTGGAGGTGGCCGTGGGCAGGCAGGCGGACGAGCTGGCCAAGCTCCCCCTCTCACAGCTGGCCGCGATGAAGCTGGTCGTCAACCAGGCCTACGAGCACATGGGCGTTCACTCCACGCAGACCCTCGGCCCGATCCTGGACGGCCTCATGCGCAACACGCCTGATGCGGAGGCCTTCATCGAGAAGGCGACGACTGATGGCGTGCGGGCAGCGACACAGGAGCGAGACGCCGGATTTGGCGACTACAGCGCCGCCGGGCCCGATCGCCGGCCCGACCCCAGCCACGTCATCGACCCGGGATGAGAATCACGCCGTGGACGCACGGGAGCGAGCGACGTATGCCCGTCACGCCGTCCATGCGTATCGGGCGCTGCGGCGCCAGTTCCGCAAGCGCGATGGCTCCTACCGGTACGACGAGGGGCCGCGATGGCTTCGCCGCGGCGCCCAGCTCTGGCCGTTCGGCAGGGCGCTGGCGGCGACCCTCGACGTGGCCGGGATTCCATCAGAGCTGGTGGAGGACGACGAGGCCGAGACGGCCATCCCGGAGCACCTCGAGATCCTGGAGCGCTACTGGGACCCAGCCGGACCCAGGCCGGCGTACTGCGCCGATGTGACCGGAGCCAGCCGACGCGGGGATCGCTACTACGACGACAACGCCTGGATCGGATTGGCGCTCATCCAACTCGAGCGCATGCGCCGGGGATCCGGGCGGATCGACCGGGCAGCGCAACTGTTCGAGTTCGCAAGCCATGGCTGGGCCGACGCGGCGGGAGGCGGCGTCTACTGGGTCGAGCAGGGGCGAGGCACGGGTGTCCGAAACCAAGATCGCAACACGGTCTCCAACGCGCCGAACGCTGAGCTGGGATTCCATCTCACCGAGCTGGGGCAGCCACCGGCGTCGGCCGAACACGGCCCCCAAGACATGTACCGATGGGTTCTCAGCACCCTTGACGACAGCCATACGGGCGCATCCCCCGGAACAGGCCTGTTCTGGGACAAGGTGCGGGGCGACGGATCGATCGACCGGGCCACCTGGAGCTACAACCAGGGCACCATGATCGGGGCGAACGTGCTGCTGGCCCGGTTGGACCCCGATAGGCGGGAGCGGTACCTGAACCTGGCCGGCGCGATCACCCACAAGACGCTGCGCGAGGGCAACGGTGCCTACCGGAGCCAGCCTCCGCCGTTCACCGCGATCTTCTTCCGGAATCTGCTCCTGCTCCACGGCGCATCCCAGGATGAGGAGCTTCGGAGCACGATCATCGACGCCGTCCGAGCCTACGCCGACGCCGCGCTGGCCAATGCGCGAGACCGCAGGTACCTCTTCCACATGCGCGGACGGCCCGCGCTGCTTGACCAGAGCGCGATCGTCCAGGTGCTGGCGCTGCTGGCCTGGAACCCGGAGGCCTACGGCCTCCTCGCTTAGTCCGGCGTTGGGACGAGAGTGCGCTAGGTCGAGCGGACGCCGTCGGCCCGGTACAGGGCGGAGCGATCCACGTCGGAGATGGACGTATGGCCGGTGAGGGCCAGGGCGACGTCCATGTCGGCCTTCAGGACGCCGAGGACATGACGGACCCCGCGCTCGCCTCGGGCGGCCACCGACCAGGCCCAGGGCCGGCCGATGAGGACAGCGCGCGCGCCCAGGGCCGCCATCTTGACCACGTCAAGCCCGGTGCGAATCCCGCCGTCAACCAGCACCTCCACCTGATCGCCCACGGCCTCCGCCACCTCCGGGAGGGCTCGGACGGTGGAGGGGACGGAGTCCAGCTGCCGACCGCCGTGGTTTGACACCACGATGCCGTCAACGCCCGCGTCGACGGCGCGCCGGGCATCCTCGGAATCCAGGATCCCCTTGACCACCAGGGGTCCGCTCCAGTGCTCGCGCACCCAGGCGATGTCGTCCCAGGTCACGCTGGGGTCGAATTGCTGATCCACCCACTCCCGGAAGGCGGCGGGCGTCCGGGCCTGGGGGACGGCCTTCTCCAGGTTCCCGAACGTGAGCGGCTTGCCCCGGACAGGTACATCGCGGATCCAGTGCGGGTGGCTCACCAGGTCCAGCCCCCGGATGATCTGGGCCCGGGTGGACTGCGCCACCACGGCGGCGTTGCGCACGTCCCGGTAGCGCGCCCCCACCACCGCCAGATCGACCGTGAGTATGAGCACGGGGCAACCCACAGCCGTGGCTCGGGCCATGAGCTCCTCGCCATACCCGCGATCCCGCATCACATAGAGCTGAAACCAGGGCGCCGCCCCGCCGTCCCGTGCGACCTCCTCCACACTGCAGACAGACAGCGTCGACTCGATGAACTGCACGCCGGCTCGCTGCGCGGCCCGGGATGCCTGAACCTCCGCCCGGCGGGCGAACATCCCGCCCAGGCCGACGGGGGCCAGGACGACGGGCATGGAGAGCCGCTGACCGAAGAGCTCCACGGCCGTGTCCCTGGAGGACACGTCGCGCAAGACGATCTGGCGCAGCTTCAGCTCCCCCAGGTCAGCGACGTTGGCCCGCATCGTGGCCTCGTCATATGCGCCACCGTCGATGTAGTCGAATAGCTGCCGGGGAAGGCGGCGGCGAGCCAGCTCGCGGTAGTCATGCACCGTGGCCGGCGCGACGCCGAGCGGCCTATCGGGTCTCCAACGCATGCTGACGCGAGCCTAACGCACGCTCTGTGCGCCCGGCCCCACAGTCATCCGGAGCGGATGCGTCAGACTGGATCGGTGCCCCATCTTCCCGACCCCTCATCACTGCTCCACCGCACTCCAGGCGGCGGCACAGCGGAAGCCGAGGCCCGGCTACGGGATGGAAGCCGCCTGCTCATCGGACGGGTGATGCCGCAGGACGCACCCAGGCTCTCCGAAGGGTTCGCGCGGCTGAGCGAGGAGTCACGGCGTCTGCGCTTCCTGACCACCAAGCCCACGCTGTCTGCCGCCGAGGTCCGCTATCTGACGGAGGTCGACGGCCACGATCACGAGGCACTCGGGGCCATCGATCCAGAGACCGGCCGGGGTGTTGGCATCGCCCGCTTCGTGCGTGATCATGAGGATCCCACCCATGCCGAGGTGGCCGTCACCGTCGCCGACGACTGGCAGCGGCGGGGGCTGGGCCGGCTGCTGCTGGAGCGGTTGACTGACCGGGCCCGGGCCGAGGGCATCACGCACTTCACCGCTCTGGTCTCGGCCGACAACCGAGCCATGCAGAGGCTGGTCAGACGGATCGGCCGCCCGGCTCGGACCGCCCAGGTGGCCGACGGGACCTTCGAGTACGACATCGAGCTTGGGTCAAGGGGCCTGGCCCATCAGCTTGAGGAGGCGCTGCGAGCGGCCGCGGCGGGCCAGTTCCGGTTGCCTCCGCGCATGTGGGAGGCACTGCGCGCGCTGGTCCCCATCCATTTCGGCCGCTAGAACGAGCGTCGGGACCCGTCCACTAGGATCAGCTCATCGACCTCCTGTCCCTGGCAGATCGATCCTGGCCACTCCTCCGCCGCCTGATGGGCGGACACACGGCCATCTACCGCCTGACCAACGGGCGCATTGGCCATCGCTTTCCGGGAGCCCCGCCGGTCCTGCTGCTGGACCACGTGGGCGCCAAGAGCGGAGCCCACCGGACCACGCCGCTTCTGTATGTGGACGATCCACCCAACGTGGTCATCGTGGCCTCAAAGGGCGGCTATCGGAGCCATCCCGCGTGGTACCACAACCTGCGTGCCCATCCCGATGTAACTGTGCAGATCGGGTCGGAGCGGAGGCCCGTGCGTGCGCACGTGGCCAGCCCGAGCGAGCGCGAGCGACTGTGGCCGATGGCTGTGGCCACCTATTCCGGGTACCGCGAGTACCAGCAGCGCACGGACCGGACCATCCCGCTGGTGGTTCTCGAACCACAGGCCGCGGCCACCGCCCAGCCGAGCTGATGGCCTACGACGAGGAACTGGCCCATCGTGTTCGCGAACTGCTGGTCGAGCAGCCAGGCGTCGTGGAGAAGAAGATGTTCGGGGGTCTGGCCTTCCTGATCGGCGGGCACATGTCGGTGGCGGCCAGCGGCCAGGGCGGCCTGATGGTGCGCTGCGAGCCCGAGGAGACCGACGGGCTCCTGCGCGAGCCGGGCGCGGACCCGTTTGTGATGCGGGGGCGGGCGATGGACGGCTGGCTGCGGGTGAGCGACGGCGCGATCCGGACCAAGCCGGCGCTCAGGCGATGGGTCAAGCGCGGGGTGGCCTACGCCCAGTCACTGCCGCCGAAGTGAGTCGGGTCAGGACCGCTTGGCGGTCCAGCGGAGCTCTCCGGTGTCACAGTCTGTGGCCTGCGCGCTGTAGTCACCCCGCGCCTGGAAATTTCCCTGGGCCTTTGTGAAGCGCCCGTTGAAGTGGCCCACGACGAACCAGGAGAACTTCCCGGTCCTCCCGGCGCCGGTATGGGCCCGAGCCCGACCCTGGAAGACGCGATTCTGGGTGGGGTCGCGGCTGCGCTTAACCGGCATGGCGAAATCGAAGTGCTGCGCGACGAGGTGGAAGTTCCCCTGGTCACAGGCGATCGGGACGTCGCTCCAACCGAAGTGCACGACCTTGGTCACACGTCCGCTCCCCAGGACCCCCCGGAACGAGATCGCGCCCATGTGGGTGCTGTCGATGAGCGGGCCGCTGAACGAGACGCGGGATGGGCTGGATCGAGCGAGGGCCACACCGCCCAGCGTGGCCCCGGCCAGCGAGAGGAGGATCGCAATCCGTACCCCAACCTGCCTCATCGTGTGATTGTCTCACGACGCGGTAGGCACCGCCCCGGAACCGCCGGTCGATGCGGGTCGCGCTACCGTTGCGTGCATGGCCACGCATGACACCCAACCGCAGCGCGAGATGGACCTCAACGACGAGCAGTGGCGTGAGCGCCTCACGCCTGAGCAGTACGAGATCCTCCGGCAACAGGGCACTGAGCGAGCGTTCACCGGCAAGTACTGGAATGTCAAGGAGGATGGCACCTACCGCTGCGCCGGCTGCGGCGCGGAGCTCTTCAGCTCACAGACCAAATTTGACTCCGGGACCGGCTGGCCGAGCTTCACCGAGCCCGCCGTGGCACAGAACGTGGAGCTGCGTTCTGACAACAGCCTGTTCATGCGCCGCACCGAGGTCGTCTGCCGCCGCTGCGGCGGTCACCTCGGCCACGTGTTCGAGGACGGGCCGGCAGACCAGGGCGGCCTGCGCTACTGCATCAACTCGGCGGCTCTGGACCTGGAATCGCCGGCGAGCGAGCAGAGCGGCGGTGGCTGACCCCGGCGTCCCGCCGGGACACCGGGGCACGGAGGCGTCGCCGGATGGCCGAGCGCTTTCCCACGACGAGTCGCGAGAGCTCATGATGCGGCGGACGGCAGACCTGCCCCTGGAGGCACGAATCGCCTTGTTCGAGGCCCTGTCCCGGGATGCTGCATGGGCCCGAGGAGCGGTCCGAGTCCGGTGATCGTCCCGATAGTTGACCTGCGTGGCCTGCTCCGTGGCCTGCGCCGTTACGACGTCCAGTACCTGGTCTCAGGAGCCATGGCCATGGTGTTCTACGGCTACGTCCGCAACACAGAGGACCTGGACCTGATCGTCTCCCCGGACCCGGAGAACCTCGCCCGGGTGGCCGACTGGCTGACCTCTGCGGGGGCCAAGCTGAGGCTGAATCCCATGATGCAGTTCGGCGAGCGAGAGCGAGCCGGGCTGCTGCGGGGGGCACAGGTGAGCGTCCTGACGTCGATGGGCCACGTCGACGTGGTGCAGCAACTGCCCGGCCTTCCGGCGTGGCCCGAGCTTGTCAGCCAGGCCGAGCGGTATGAGACCGACGGGATCGAGGTGCCGGTGGTGGATCGGTACACGCTGATCGAACTCAAGCGCAGCCGCGGCTCCTACCTGGACCGAGCCGACATCGAGGCCATCGAGCGACTCGGCGGCCACTGGCAGGACGACGAAGACGACGAGTAATCCCTGATCGCCGGCCGCGGTAGCCGGTGGTCTGCTGCCTTCTCGCCACCGGCGCCAGGACCGGGCCGCGTCACGGGCCAGGGTTTTGGAGCACGGCCATCAGGGAGAGCCCGGCGGGGAGCGTTCCGCCTTTGGAAATCCACCACGCCTCGGCCCGCAGCGGCCACTCCAGCACGGCGTTCAGCCAACCCGCTCCGAGCTCCAGGTCAGGCCGGTATTGGTCGTCGGGACGGCGATTGCGCTGGGCCAGGCGCACGAGCGCGGCCGGAGGCAGGAGGATGGTGTTGAACGAGGTGACGCGCTGCACCTGCCAGCCGGCCGCGAGCGCGGTCCGCCGCAGGTCGCGCCGGCCATAGCGACGGTGGTGGTGATTGGCCACGTCGTGCTGTGACCACAGAGCCTGGTAGGCAGGCACCGTGAGCAGCAGCCAACCGCCAACCTTGCAGACTCGCCTGAGCTCGGCCAGGGCAAGGCGATCGTCGGCGATGTGTTCCACGACATCCAGGCTGGTGACGAGATCAAAGCTTTGCGAGTCCCACGGCAGGTGCTCGACCTCCCCCACGATCACCTCACCGCAGCCCCTCTTTCTGGCCAGTTCCGCCGCGCCCGGATCCAGCTCCAGCCCTGATACCCGTCCATAGCGCGCCAGCTCCTGGAGCATTCGGCCCGAGCCACAACCGGCGTCAAGAATGGCGGCCTGCGAGGGGAGCGGCAGCTGCGCCAGCTGGGCGTCGACGATCCGCCGCCGGCCGCGGTACCACCAGTGATGCTCGTCCAGATCGAGCATCGCTCTCATCAGGCGCTCGTCCATTAGCGAGTGATGGTGGCAGGCGGACGGCGAACTCAGACGACCGCGACCGGCTCTTCCTGCGGCGCGTGGGCCACGGGGAGTCGCAGCGTGAACCGGGCTCCGGGTCCCTCGCGGTCCTCCAGCGCCAGGTCGCCGCCCATGCGCCGGGCCAGCTCACGCCCGATGGCCAGGCCGAGCCCGAACCCGGGCTTGCCCCCGGGGTCCCGGCCCCGCATGAACCGCTCAAAGATCAGATCCCGCTCCTCCTCAGGCACCCCGGGACCGCGGTCACAGACGCTCAGCGAGGCATTGGCCCCATTGCGCAGCTCCACCCGGATCTCCCCTCCGTCCGGGCTCAGCCTGATGGCGTTGTCCAGCAGGATGCGAACGATCCGGGCCACGCTTCCGGGATCTCCAAGGGCCCACACCGCGCCGTCCTGATCATCAAGCCTGGTCAGAAGACGTCTCCGCGAGAGCCCCAGATCGAACTCCGCGAGCACGGCGCGGCTCAGCTCGCCGAGCTCCACCGGCTCGGAGCGCAACACCGTCTCGGCGTCGATCCGGCTCAGGTCAAGCAGGTCTGCCGCCAGGCGACCCAGGCGCCGGGACTGGGCGCGCGCCCTGTCCAGCAGCGAACGGGCGTCATCCAGATCAGGTTGTCCGGATTGGAGATCCTCATCAAGCAGCTCCAGCAGCCCATCCAGAGAGGCCACCGGGGTACGCAGCTCGTGCGAGGCCGTGGCCACGAAGGCGCGGCGCGCCTCCTCCTGGCGGCGGAGCTGCTGCTGCATGAGCGCGAACGTCCGGGTCAGA
>JBJMLC010000090.1:0-21973 GCA_045805485.1 Solirubrobacteraceae bacterium
ATTCGGCATACAGGACACCGCCCCGATGGGCGGCGGCGCCGATTCCATCCGTGGCCACCCACAGCCGACCGCCGGCAAGCGCCAGACCGAGCGGCGCGCTGTTGGTCCTCGTCGTGTGGATGACCGTCAGCTTTGCGGGATCGACCTCCGTTACCGCGTTGCCGTACTCGTCGCTCACCCAGACCTGTCCGCGTCCGACCGCCACATCGAATGGCCCCTGTCCGATCGGCACCGTGGTGACGCTGTTGCTCTGCGCGTCGATGCGCGACAGCGTGCCGTCAATGTTGTTGACCACCCACCCGGCCCCGTTGCCGAACGCGGCGCCGATCGGCCCGTTTCCCACCCTGATCGGCGCCGCAACCTGCGCGCCCGTCCCCGGGTCAAGCCGATCCACGGTGCCGTCGCCTTGATTGGCCACCCAGATTGAGCCTCCTCCGGACGCGATCCCGGCCGGCTCGGACCCAACGGCGACCGTCCTCGCAACCCGGTCGTTCGAAAGCGCGATCTCGGTCAGCGATCCGTTGAGCGTGTTCGCCACCCATACCGCGTCGTGCGTGGCCACCAGAGCGGTTGGTCCAGCTCCAACGCGGATCGTGGCCACGACCGCGTCGTTCTCCGGGCTCACCCGTGACACGGTCCCGTCACCGCTGTTGGCCACCCACACCGAGCCGTCGCGAGCCACCGTCACGGCCGCGGGGTCGCTTCCCACGGGGATCTGAGTGATGGCATGGGTCTTCGGGTCGACCCGGGAGAGCGTCCCTGCCTCGGTGCTGGTGACCCAGATGGTGCCGTCGTGGGCGACGGCGACGTTCGTCGGTGTGGCGTTGATCGGCAACGCCAGGGTTACCTCACCGCTGTCTGTGGCGATCGCGCCGACCTCTCCTCCCCGCAGGGCGATGCTCGACGTACCGCCCGCCAGGAGGATTGCTGCGATCGCCGCCGCTGCTCCCGCCACCACCGATGCGGCCAGTAACCGACGTCGCTTGGGACGCCGGTGGACCGGCGGAGCCTCGGCGTGGGCCAGGCCGAGGTCGGCGAAACCGCGCATCGTGTCACCCGCGTCAGCGACGATCCTGACCGGCTTCACCGGTTCTGGCATGCCCTTGAGCCGCACAGCCGGGCGCTGCACATAGCGGACCCCCTCAACCACCTGAGCCAGGTGGGCCACCTCAGGTGTGGCGAGGATCTCGCCTCCCCTTGCCATCGAGCACAGACGGGCTGCGACGTTGATCGCGTTGGCTCGCCAGCCGCCCTCGACCACCACGGCCTCGCCGATGTCGATCCCGGCTCCGGCCGGCATCGGCAGCGCCGGATTCTCTCGCGTGGCCTCCAGCAGAGCCTGCTCAAAGGCAACGGCCGCTCTGATCGCCTGACGCGGCGATTCGAACGCGATCAGGATCTCGTCCCCGCGTTTCTCGAGGTTTTCTCCGCCGAACCGGCTGACGATCCCCTGGGCCAGCGAGGCGAAGCGATCGGTCAGCGCCGCCGCTGCCTCGTCGCCGCGAGACGCGGCGAAGCTGCTGTAGCCGCGAATATCCGAGAGTAGAAAGGTCCGAAAGCCGGCGGGGCGTCCTTCCATGGACGATTCATCCCGAAGCTGCACGGGGGCCTAGTCTCCCACAGCCAAGTGACGTCAGCAACAGGACGCGCCGCGGCGTCGACCGCTACTCGGCTTGCTGCGGGGCCGCAAACCTCAGCGACGGGTGCGTGAGCGCCAGCCGGCTGCGCGCGTTCTCCATCAGGGACGTGGACGGCGGAGCGGAGGTCAGCGCCTCCAGCAGCGCCTCGCCCTCGATCTGCTCGCAGCGGCAATCGGTGCGAGCCGTCACGGTGGCCGTCCGCGGGATTCGCTGCAGAACGCCGATCTCCCCGAAGTAGCTCGGCGCGGACATCGTGCGCAGGTGGCTCTCAGGGCCGCCTGACTCGCCTCGCGCGGTCACCTCGACCTCACCGTCCGCCAGCACGTACAGAGCGTCCGCCGCATCCCCCTCACGCACGATCGCCTCGCCGGCTCCAAACTCCACCTCGGCCGACGCCGCGGCCAGCCGCTCCAGCACCGACCGCGTCGCCGAGGCGAAGATGTCAAGGCCCGCCAGCACGGCCACCTTCGGAGCCAGGGCGGCCACCCGGGCCGAGGACTGACGATCGATGGCCAGGAGCGCGGGGAACCCGAGCAGCCCCAGCACCGCCGGGGCGAAGGCCATGGTCAGAAGCGCTCCGTTCAGGCCCAGCCCGGTGACCACCGCCGGGGTGATCAGCGCCCCCAGCGAGATCGCTCCCAGGACGAACGCGAAGAAGATCCCGAACACGCGTGCCAGCTGGTCGCTCGGCACCGCCCGCTGCAGAGCCGTCACCGCCAGCACGTCGACGATCAACGTCGAGGCTCCCCGGAGGACCTGCAAAGCGAAGGCCAGCCCAGGGCTGTGGATGACGGTGAGCAGCGCCGTGGGCAGGCAGTAGGCCAGCGTCGCGCCCAGGATGATCGGAGCCAGCCTGGGAAGTCTGGCCAGGCGGTCCATGCCGGCGGCCATCGCGATCCCCCCCAGGCCCAGACCCGCCAACAGGTAGCCGAAGCCCTCCGGCCCCGTGCCCAGGCGGTGGGCGGAGACGCCGACGAACAGCACCGAATCCGTGCCGTACACGAAGCTGACCAGCGCGCTGTAGGCCACGAGCGTGCGGGCGGCGGGAAGCGACACGATCGTGCGCACGCCCACGGTCATCTGCTGCAGCACTCCCGCCGATCCCCCTTCGGTCACGTCCACCGGGCGCGTCCGGCTGCGGACTCGCGACACGAGCGCGGCCGAGAGCACGAAGCTGCCGGCATTGATGGCGAAGACGCTGGCCGGCGACCCCGCCACCAGCAGGAGCGCGCCCACCGCCGGCCCGGCGACCACCACCAGGTTGTCGATCGTGTCGTTCAGCGCGTTGGCCGCCACCAGGTCGTCCTCCCCCACCACCGAGGGGATCGTGGCCGCCACGGCCGGGCTGTAGACGACGCTGGTGGCCGATGTGAGCGCGGCCATCACCAGGACGAGAACCACGGGCCCACCCGCCGAGGCGAGCACCGCCGCCCCGGCCTGCCAGGCGGCGCAGCACAGGTCCGATCCCACCAGCAGGCGGATCCGCTCGGTGCGCTCGGCGACGACACCGCCGAACGGGCTGAGCACCAGCGCCGGGATGAACCTGACCAGCCCGGCGGCGGCGACCCAGCCCAGCGAGTGCGTCCTCTCAAAGACGAAGGCCAGCAGGGCGACGTTGTAGGCCCAGGTACCGGTCAGCGAGACGACCAGGCCGCCCAGCAGCAGGCGCAGATCGCGGTGGGCCAGTGCAGACCTGTAGCCGGAGAACCACCCGGCAGCGCGCCCCTGCTCCGCAGTCGCCGCTGCCTCCGCGCTCACCCGTCCAATCTACTGAGGCGAACCCTCAGCTGCTCGACCAGCAGAGGCCGCGGATCGACGCCCACTTCCCGAAGCGCGGCCTCCAGGTCGGCCAGCATCATCTCACGGGCTTGACGATCGGCCTGGGCTCGAACGCCCAGCTCATCGATGGCCGCCCGGGCCGCCGGCAGCTCGACCGCGGCCTGGACCCATCCCTCCGGGGGCGGTCGCAACGCCGCGATCAACTCGGCCAGCTGCTCTTCAGTCAGGTCGGTCATCGCGTGTGTCCACTGGACGCCGGAGGACCGCCGATTCTTCCATCACCGAGTGGTTTCGCCGGCTGCCGCCGCGGCCGCTGCAGCGGAATCAGCGTAGGCGGCCGCCTGGGCGGCCGGCTCGCGTTCACCTCCCACGACCAGATTCACGCGCACCAGCACGGCGGCGGCCTCCGCAGCGGCCGCGGCCAGGCGGGCGGCGATCACGGCGTCCGGCCGGACGTCCGCCGCGCCCCGGTCGGCGATGGCCGCCGCCAGCTGGGCGATGTCAGCTGCCGCGGCGGCCAGCGCCAGCGGCGGTGCCGCCGCCCGCTCAATGGCCACTCCCAGCCGCCAGTCCCGGGCCTCGTCTGGCTCCTGGTCGACCTCGCCCTCGGTCCGGCGTCCGGCCAGTGCTTCCCGGGCGGCCGCGTACTCTGCCGTCTCCTGCTCGGTCAGAGCAGCCGCCCGGCGGGCCAAAGCCTGGGCCTGAGCCCGTGCCCCGCCCGCTTCGTTCCATTCTTCCCGTGAGCGGTCTGCGGCGGCCGCCGCCAGCGTGGCCGCCAGACCCGCCACCAGCGCGGCCACCACCCCGCTGGCGGGATAGCCCTCCACGTTGGCGGGCTCCTCCACCAGCGCGCGAAGCAACTGGCCGGGCGGGACTGGTGAGTTTTCTTCCATTGCGGGAAGATTGTTCACGATCCCCCGTCTTGTAGGCGGAGTTATCCACCCTCTCCCACTGGAGGAGCCATATGCAGGATGAGAGCAACACCCCGCAGGACGAGGAAGAGGTCGAGGGGCACAACAGGCCTCATACCAGCCCTGAGGATCCCGGCAAGCACTTCGAGCGCGAAGAGGGCGAAGAGGGCAAGGAGGACGAGGACGTCGAGGGTCATCGCTGGCCCCGCACGGGTCCGTCTGACGCGGACAAGCACTTCAAGCACTTCTAGCGCCGGCTTCCCGGCCGGAAGCTGAACGGGGCGGCCCGGCCGCCCCGTTTTCACGTCTGAAGGGCGCGCCACGCGCACGACCGCCCGGGGGGCTGACGCCAGGTCAGCCGCCCAGCAGCTCGATCAAATTGGCCAGTAGACGCGTGGCCGCTTCCCGCCGTTCTCCCTCGAGCCGCTGCAGGGCCGCGGCGAGCTGCGCCACGGCGGCCAGTTCGTCGCCGGCGTCTGACATGACGGTCTGAACCCGGCGAGCGTGCAGGAGCAGATCGAGCGCGATCGCCGCCTGATTTGCGAACAGTCCCAGCAGGTCCATCTCGGCCACGCTGAAGCGGCGACGCTCGGGCCGGTCCAGGACGTTGAGCACACCCAGCACCCGGTCCTCGCGCAGCAGCGGCGCGGCCATCAGGCCCTTGGGGACATATCCCGTCCGGCGGGCCTGCTCCAGCGCAAAGCGGGGATCGCTGGCCACATCCTCCACCACCAGCGCCTGGCCTGACTCGGCCACCCAGCCGGCGATCCCGGTCCCGCTGGGGATGCGACGCCCCACCAGCGTGTCCTCGCCCTCGCCCGTGACGGCCTCAAACACCAGCTCCTCGGTTTCGGTGTCCAGCAGCATGATCGACGCCGCCCGGGCTCCGAAGATTGCCCGCGCCACCTCCACGATCGACTGAAGCAGCGGCCGATGGGCCTCACGGGCGGCGAGCGCCCCGGCGGCCACGGCGGCCCGTAGATCCTCGTCTGCCATCAGGCTCCCTTCCTGTTGGAGGCGGTCTCACGCAGAATTGTCTTGAGCTGGAACGGTGTCAGCCCGCGGTGTTTGGACATGATCAGGGCGCAGAATCCGGTTACGTAGGCCGTGGCGAACGAGTTCCCAGCCGCCACGATCCGGCTGCCGTCAAGCCAGGCCACCTCTATGTCAATCCCCTGGGCCAGGATCTCCACGGGTGGGTTGGGGTTGTAGAGGAACTCGAACGGATCCTGACCGTCGTGGCTGGCCACCGAGACCACCGAGGAGAACCGCCACGGATAGCTCCGCACGTCCAGGTTGTGGGCCGAGGCCACGAAGATCGTCCCGCCGAAGTACGCGTTGTCGGCGATGTCATGCAGAAGGGCCGCCGTCTCACGCTTGGGGGTGGACAGGCTCAGATTGACCACCTCGCACCCCTGCTCCACCGCCCACTCCAGGCCCCTGAGCAGGACCGACGCCGCACCCTTGGACCCGGGGCCCAGCACCCGCACGCTCCAGAGGTCGCAGGCCGGGGCAACCGACCGGATGATCCCGGCGCAGGCGGTGCCGTGACCGGCCACGTCTCCGGTGGTGTCCTTCTTGATCACCGCTGCTCCGTCTTCGCCCTTCTCGGCCACGACGGCCCGCTGAACGCCGCCCACGAGCTCGTGCCCACCGTCCACTCCGCTGTCCACGACCGCCACCCGAACGCCCGCGCCGTCCGCTCCACCCCAGGCCCAGTCCCGGGTGATGGAGTGAGGCCACTCGCCGGGCAGCGCCTCCAGGCGCGGGTCGCTGCGCCGCAGACTCCAGGCCGGCAGTTCCTCGTCGACCTCAGCCACCGACCGACGCGCCCAGCTGCTCGCGAAGCTTGGTCAGGCAGCGACTGATGCGGCTGGCGATCGTGCCCATCGGGATTCCGAGCGCCTCGGATATCTCCTGATAGCTCTCGTCCCGGGCGAAGAAGCGGTCAAGAATCTCCTGGCAGTGCTCGGGCAGAGTGGCCATCGCCTCTCTCACCCCCAGCGCCACCTCCAGCCGATCCAGCTCTGCTTCCGCGTCCCCCTCGGCGGCCTCCAGAAATTCCACCCCGGACCGCTCCCGGCGTTCCAGCCGCAGGCGGTCGATGGCCAGCCGGCGGGTGAGCTGGCCGATCCAGGGGCGGATGGCCTCGTCGGAGCGCAGCCGATCCAGGTGCTCAAAGGTGCGGGCAAACACCTCCTGGAAAACGTCCTCGGCGGCGTGCTCGTCCAGCCGGTAAGCCTGGAAGACGATTGCGTACACGTAGCGTGAGAAGCGCTCCACCAGCAGCGCCCAGGCACCCTCGTCACCCTTCCGGCAGGCGCGAACCAGATCCTGATCGGTCAATCCCCCGGCGACCGCTCGCGCTTCCACCTACCCGCGCCCGCCGTCCAGGGCCTTGGCCAGCCGCACAGCCACAGAGACCGCCTGCCTGGCGGTCTCTGAGCCATCGGTCCCGACCACGATCTGCTCACTCATTGAAAGCCTGCTCGGAGAACTTTAATGGAGCCGGGCAGGCGAAGGTCATGGACGCCCTCAGGCGACTCGCGCCTTGGCAGCCAGCAGCGGGGCGCTCTTCCGGGAGCGGATCGTCAGCCGGAAACGCCGTGAGGGACGGGTCCGGTCCTTGGCGGCCGCGGCGAACTGCTCCAGCTCGGCCGCGTGTCGCAGGTCGCTCTGGTGACACTGGGCTGCTACGAAGGAAAGCTGGGGGTTCATGGCTGCTCCTTGGCCTGTGCGGTTCACCTCTTGTGCTCCGCTGTAGGACGCAAGCTACGCGCGGGTCCGGGGCGCAACTACGTCATCTGACACATAGGCTTCTCCGATGCCGTCGCAGGCCTTTGCGCGTCAATCGTTCATGGCGTCGCTGGACGACGTCGAGCGTCAGGCGGTGCTTGACAGCGGCCACAGCCGGCACTGGGACCGGGGGGAGTTCCTCATCCGAGCTGGCGCCCCGGCCGACAGCGCCATTGTCCTGCTCTCCGGCCTGGCCAAGGTCCACAAAACGACCTCCGAGGGCACGGATGTGGTCCTGGGGCTGTCCGGGCCCGGGGACCTGCTGGGGGAAATCTCAGCCGTGCGTGACGCCGTGCGCTCGGCAGCGGTGACGGCGCTGGAGGACGTCGATGCCCTCGTGCTCTCGGTGCCTGACCTGAGAGCCTTTCTGTCCCGCCACCCTCGAGCCACCCTGGCCCTGCTGGATCTGGCGCTGCGGCGCCTGTATGTCGCCGACGCCCGCCGTCTGGAGTTCGCCAGCTCGGAGAGCCTGGCCCGGGTGACCAGCCGGATCGTGGAGTTGGCCGAGCGGTTCGGTCAGTCTCTTGAGGACGGCCGGGTGGAGGTCGCGCTGCCCTTCAACCAGGAGGAGCTCGCCTCGTGGAGCGCCTCATCTCGGGAATCGACCGCCCGGTCGCTCAGGACGCTGCGGGACCTGGAGCTGATCGAGACCCATCGACTGCGCCTCACCGTCCTTGACCTGGACCGGCTCCGAGCCCACGCCGCTCGTCTGTAGCCGCCCGGCGGCGCGCTACGTCAGTCCTGCCGCCTCCTCCAGCGCCCGACGGCACAGGACGCGTGCCAGGTGGCGCTTGTAATCGGCGGATGCGTTCAGGTCCGAAGGGGGATCGGTGCCCTCAGCAGCCTGCTCAGCCGCCGCAGCGACGTTGTCAGCCGAGAGGGACTGCCCGCGCAGCGCCTGCTCCACGGCGGTGGCCCGCAGCGGGGTCGATCCCATGTTCGTCAGCCCGATGCGGACCTCCTCGGCCACCTCACCGTTGCTCTTGACCAGTGCGCAGACCGCCACCATGGCCCAGTCCTCGCTGCGGCGGTTGAACTTCTGGTAGCCGAAGCCCCACCCATCCAGCGACGGGAACTGGACATCGGTGAGCACCTCGTCCGCGCCCACCGCGGTCTCCAGATAGTCCTGGAAGAGGTCTGAGCCGTTGATCGTGCGTTCGCCGCCAGAGCCGCGGACGGTCACCGAGCCTTCGGCGATCAGGAGCACCGCGGGGAGGTCGGCGGCCGGATCTCCGTGGACAAGCGACCCTCCGATCGTGCCCCGGTTGCGGACCTGCGGATCGGCGATGGTTCCGGCAGCCCTTGCCAGAACGCCCAGCTCACCCGTGTGCTCCAGCGTGGCGTGCGGCGTCAGGGCGCCGATCTTCCAGCCTCCGTTCTGGCGCTCCACTCCGTCCAGCCCTGGGACCTTGCGCAGGTCGACGAGCAGTGACGGCGTGGCCAGGCGCAGCTTCATCAACGGGAGCAGGGAGTGTCCGCCGGCCAGCAGCTTGGCGTCCTCGCCGCCCTCGCCCAGAAGACGAATCGCCTCATCCAACGTGTCTGGTGCGGCGTAGTCGAACTCTGCCGGAATCATGCGGACCCACCTCCGTTGGCTTGACCGATGGCCTCCCACACCCGCATGGGTGTGAGCGGCATGTTGATGTAGTTCACTCCGAGCGGCCGCAGGGCGTCGATGACCGCGTTGGTCACCGCCGCGCTGGCGGCGATCGTGCCCGCCTCGCCCACTCCCTTGGCGCCCAGCGAATTGACCGGTGAGGGCGTCTCAGTCCGGTCGGTCTCAAAGCTGGGCAGCTCCGCGGCCGTGGGCAGGGCATAGTCCACGAACGTGCCGGTGACCAACTGGCCGTCCTCGTCGTAGTGGACGCGCTCGTACAGGGCCTGGCCAATGGCGTGGACGATCCCGCCGTGGACCTGGCCGTCGATGATGAGTGGGTTGATGGCCTTGCCGCAGTCGTCCACCGCCACGTAGCGAACCACACGCGTCTTGCCCGTGTCCTTATCCACGTCCACGACGCAGGCGTGGGCACCGAACGGGAACACGAAGTTCTCCGGGTCATAGAACGTGGTCTCCTCCAACCCGGGCTCCATGCCGTCCGGCACCTGGTTGAGATACGCCGCGCCGGCCACCTCCGCCAGCGTCAGCCCCTTGTCCGGGGACCCCCGGACCGAGAACTTGCCCTCGCTGAGCTCGATGTCCTCCGGGGCGGCCTCCAGCTGGTGCGCGACGATGGCCTTGGCCTTCTCGGCGATCTTGACCGAGCACTTGGCCAGCGCCTCACCCCCCACGGCCAGCGAGCGGGAGCCGTAGGTGTTGCGGCCCTCGGGACCTGTCCCCGTGTCGCCGTGGATGACCTCCACCACCGACGGATCGACCCCCAGCCGGTCGGCGACGATCTGGGCAAACGCCGTCTCATGACCCTGGCCGTGGCCCGAGCTGCCGGTGTACACGGTCACCGCGCCGGTGTTGTGGACCCGCACCATGGCCGACTCCCATCCTCCGGCCTGGACACCCACCCCCTCAGGTCCGGTGATCCGCGAGGGGGCGAGGCCGCAGATCTCGGTGTAGGTGGAGAAGCCGATCCCGCGGTAGACGCCCTTCTGGCGCAGCTCCGCCTGCTCGTGGCGGAAGGCGTCCAGGTCGAGGTGTTCGAGCAGCCTGTCGAGCGTCTTGTTGTAGTCGCCCGAGTCGTAGATGACTCCCGTGGCCACCGTGGCCGGGAAGCTGTCCGCCGGGATGAAGTTCTTGCGACGGATCTCCACCGGGTCGATCCCCAGCTCGGCCGCCATCTGGTCAAGGGTGACCTCGACCATGTGCGTGGCCTCAGGCCGGCCGGCCCCGCGTATGGCGTCCGTGGGGCACTTGTTCGTGAACACGCCCACGATGTCCGTCTGGACGTTGGGAATCCCGTAACAGCCGCCCATCACGAATGCCCCCAGCGAGGGGATCAGGGGCGTCAGCAGCATGTTGTAGGCGCCGAAGTCGGCCAGGATCCGGACGTGGAACGCGATTACCGTGCCGTCGCGCCTGGCCCCCATCTTCACGTGGGCGATCTGGTCACGCCCCTGATGGGCCGCGGCCATGTTCTCCGTGCGCGTCTCGATCCACTTGACCGGCCGCTCCAGCTTTCTGGATGCCCAGGCGGCCAGGACCTCCTCGCCGTAGACCTGGAGCTTGGAGCCAAAGCCACCCCCCACCTCCGGCGCGATGACCCTCACGCGCTCCTCGCTCAGCCCCAGCAGGATGGCCAGGAACAGCCGCACGAAGTGCGGAACCTGGGTCGAGCTCCACAGCGTGAGGGATCCGGCGCGATAGTCGGCCAGCACTCCCCGCGGCTCGATCGGGGCCCCGGCCGTGCGATGGTTGACCACCCGCCGCTCCACGATCACATCGGCCTCGGCGAAGCCGGCCTCCACGTCTCCTCCGGGGAGCGACCATTCGTGGACCTTGTTGGTCTGGAGGCTCTCGTGGACGTAGGGCGGGCCCTCCAAGGCCTTCTCAGGGTCGGTGACGACGGGCAGGGGCTCGTACTCCACGACCACGTCCTCGGCGGCGTCCACGACGGCGTAGCGATCCTCGCCCAGCACCACGGCCACCGGGTCTCCGACGTGCTTGACGCTGTCCCGGGCCAGCGGCCAGTGCTCGGGGTTCTGCACCTCCACCCCCGGCGGGACCCAGGCCATGGGCAGCGGTGCGGCCAGGTCGGTCATGTCCTGGCCGGTGAACACGGCGTGGACGCCCTCAAGGCTGGCGGCCCGTGAGGTGTCGATGGACGCGATCCTGGCGTGGGCCTCCGGCGAGCGGACCAGGGCCGCCCACAGCGTCCCGGGGAGCGAGATGTCGTCGATGTATCGCGCCCGGCCGGTGATCAGCCGCGGATCCTCCTTGCGCTTGAGCGCCTGGCCGACGTGATTGCTCGGCGCCGGGGCGCTCCGGTCCTCCGCTTCCTGGGAGGCGACCTCAGTTATCTCGGAGGCGACTCCTCCGCCGCCCTCGGTCATGACTCCGCCCCCGAAGCCCCGACCGTGGCCCCCTTGACCTTGGCGGCATCAAGCACCGCCTTGACGATGTTGTGGTAACCGGTGCAGCGGCAGAGGTTGCCCTCCAGCCCGTGGCGCACCTCGTCCTCGGTCGGACTGGGGTTCTCGGCCAGCAGGCCGGCGGCGGCCATGATCATGCCGGGTGTGCAGTAGCCGCACTGGAGCCCGTGGTCGTTCCAGAACGCCTCCTGGAGCGGATGCAGCTCGCCGTTACTGGCCATGCCCTCGATCGTGGTCACCTCGGCGCCGTCCGCCTGGACGGCCAGCACCGTGCAGGACTTGACGGCCTTCCCGTCCACATGGACGGTGCAGGCGCCACAGTTGGAGGTGTCACAACCGACGTGAGTGCCGGTGAGACCGAGGTTGTCGCGCAGCGCATGCACCAGGAGCACGCGGGGCTCCACCTCCAATTCCTGCTCCACGCCGTTTACGCGGAGTCGCACCGGAACAGGTGTGCTCATGTGTTTCTCCCTCTGGTTGGGGACGATCGCCCGTGCCCCGCGACCTTATCTCTTGGCGGGCGCTCTGTGAAGGGGCTACGGCGCGGTCTGGGGACGGAGGCGCCGCTCGGCGCCCTCCGTGACCGCCCGCCTCAGCGCGCCCAGCCCCAGCAGCGCCACGGCGAAGCAGGTCAGCGCCCCGATGCCCAGACCGGCGCGAGCCCCCAGCATGGCCATGGCCCAGCCCACGATCGGGCCGCCGATCGGGGTCGAGCCCTGGAAGGCGACGAACCACAGCGACATCACCCGGCCCCGCATGGAGGGGTCGGCGCTCAGCTGGAGGGTCGAGTTGCCCGTGGCCATGAACGTGATGCTGGCTGCGCCCGCGAACGCCAGGGCCACCAGTTCGAAGGGCAGGCTGGGAGCCAGGCTGGCTAGGGCCACCGCCACGCCGAACACGGCCGCAGCCCCCACGAGCGGTCTCAGCCCGGTGGTGCCCCGGGCCGCCACCAGCAGCCCGCCGACCACCGCTCCGATCCCCATGGCCGCGGTCATGAACCCAAACCCCGCGGCACCGACGTGCAGCCCTGACTTGGCCATCACGGGCAGCGTGACCTGGAACTCGTACGTCAGGCAGCCCACCGCGCCCATCATGAGCAGCGGGAGGGCCAGGCTCGGCGTGCGGCGAACGTAGGCCAGGCCCTCGCGGAGCTGCCCCTTCGCCCGGGATGCGGGAGGCGTGGGGCTGAGCCTTGAAAGGTCCATCCTCACCAGCGACGCGACCACCGCCACGAAGCTCACCGCGTTGATCAGGAAGCACTCGCCGACGCCCACGCCGGCGATCAGCAACCCGGCCACCGCGGGACCGACGGCCCGGGCCACGTTGAACAGGACGGAGTTCAGGCTGACCGCGTTGCGCAGGTGCTCAGGCCCTACCAGCTCCAGCATGAACGACTGGCGGGAGGGATTCTCGAAGGCGTTGTTGAGCCCCAGAACGGCCGCCAGGACCCCGATCTCCCAGACCTGGACGGAGCCCGTCACGGTGAGCAGCCCCAGGACCAGGGCCTGGAGGCCCATGACGCTCTGGAGCGCGATCATGACGCGGCGCTTGTTCATCCGATCCGCCAGCACGCCCCCGTACGGACCCAGGAGCAGCACGGGCAGGGTCTGAAGCGCGATGATCGCCCCCAGGGCGGTGCTGGAATGGGTCAGGCTGAGGACGAGCCAGGCCTGCGCGGTCATCTGCATCCAGGTCCCGGTCATCGAGATCGCCTGGCCGCCGTAGTAGCGGCGGTAGTTGGGGACCGAGAGCGAGGCGAAGGTCAGACGCCCCGCGCGCACAACGCGCGTCATGGGCGCCGCTCCTTCAGCTCCTCGACCAGCGCTTCCAGCGCCGGCAGGGCCCTCTCGATCCTTTGTCGCTCGTCTCCGGAGAGAGCTCGCATGGCGGCGTTCACCGCCTCCGTGCGCTCACTGCGCATCCGTTCGGCCAGCCGTCGGCCCTTCTTGGTGATGTCGACCCACGCGGCGCGTCGGTCGTTGAGGTCGCTGAAGCGCTCCGTGAGGCCAGACGCCCCCAGGTCCGAGACCACCCGGGAGAGCATCGTCGGGTTCAGACCCTCAGCCTCAGCCAATTCGGACATCCGGCAGGGACCGGTGCGATTCACGTTCAACAGCACGGATATGCCCGTGGGAGTCAGCCCCGCCTCACGGGCCGCGGCCGTGGTGCGAAGCCGGCGAGCCAGCCGCCCGATGACGGTCCGGAGCTGGCCGGCGGTTTCGGTGTCGAGGGCTGGTGCTGTTGGGTTCAAGTTCTCAGGTGGCTCGCTCTCCGCGAGGTGGCTCGCTCTCCGCGAGGTGCTCGCTCTCCGCGAGGTGCTCGCTCTCCGCGAGGTGCTCGCGCTCCGCGAGGTGGCTCAAGGCCGCTCCGGTGGAGGTGGCTCTGCACCCTCTCTCCTGGAGGTGGCATTGACTCCCTCCATAGGATGCTTGCTTATCGGCAAGCATTAGTGTAGCAGCGTGCCCGCGTCACGAACATTGTCGGATTTACCCCGCATACCGGGGCTTTGTCGACAGCGTCCCGCGCGACGCCCCCGGAGCGCCGTCCCCGTCACAGTTCTGTCACGGCGATGTGGGTGATTTCCCTGAATAGTTTGAAGTTTCTCCCCACATCACCCGGGCGCCCGGGCGCCCGGGCGCGCCGCCGCCGCGCTCAGAACTCCGGCTTCGCCCAATCCGGCAGCACGTCCGGCACGCCGTCGCTCACCTTGTCCGGGAAGCGGGCTGGGCGCTTCTCCAGGAAGGAGGCGACTCCCTCGGCTGCGTCGGCGGACTGGCCGCGCAGGAACATGGCCTGCGAGTCCGCGCGGTGGGCCTCGATGGGATGGCTTGCCCCCAGCATGCTCCACATCATCCGCCGGGCCAGGGCCACCGACACCGGCGCGGCGTTGTCGGCGATCTCTCGGCCGAGTGCTCGGGCGGCATCCAGCAGGTCGTCCTTGGGGTGCAGGCTCCGCACCAGACCGCCCTCCAGCGCCTCCTGAGCTGAGAAGACACGGCCGGTGGCCACCCATTCCATCGCCCGGCTGATGCCCACCACCCGGGGGAGGAAGAAGCTGGAAGCGGCCTCGGGCACGATCCCTCGGCGGGCGAACACGAACCCGAACCGGGCGTCATCCGCCGCCAGCCGGACGTCCATCGGCAGCGTCATCGTCGCGCCCACCCCCACGGCCGGGCCATTGACCGCGGCGATCACCGGCTTGGTGCATCGGAAGATCCGCAGGGTGAACATGCCGCCGTTGTCCCGCGGCGCCGCGTCTTCCTGCTTCCTGGCCCGCCAGTCGAACGTTTCGGCCCCCCGTTCCAGGTCGGCGCCGGCGCAGAAGCCTCGCCCCGCGCCGGTGATGATCAGACACCGGACCTCGTCATCGCTGTCAGCCTGATCGAAGGCCTCGGTCAACTCGCGAGCCATCGTCTCCGTCCAGGCGTTCAGCCGCTCGGGACGGTTCAGCGTGATGGTCAGGATTCCGTCGCTCAGCTCGGTGATGATCTGCTCCATGGACTCCCCTTGTTGGGCCGTGACCCGCCCCAAGACCGGGGGCCGGGCGCTCTAGAATTGCTAGGGCAAGCATATGTCAGCGCCTGATTCCTCAACCGCCTCCACGTGCGCCTATGTCATGGGCCGGGACGGGCTGGCCAGATGGTCGGAGACGCACGCCGAGGCGTGGATCGGCCTGCTGGAGACCCATAAGCGGCTGGTCAGGACGCTGGACGCCCAGCTTGAGGCCGAGCACGGTCTGACGCTCAGCGCGCTGGAGGCCCTGGGCCGGCTGGCCGCGGCCGACGGCCACAACCTGCGGCTGTCAGCCCTGGCCGATGGCTGCGCCCTCAGCCTGAGCCGGATCTCCCGCATCATCGACACGCTCCAGGAACGAGGATTGGTGGAGCGCCGGGCGGTGGAGTCAGACGGACGGGCTGTTCACGCGCACCTCACGGACGCGGGCCTGCAGCTGGTGAGACGCGCTCGATGCAGCCACTTCGCGGCCGTGCAGAGCAGCTTCTTCGACCGCCTGTCCGACGAGGAGATCCGCACGCTGGCCGAGATCTTCGCCCGCTTCGCGCCGCAGGCCGGCGACGCCTGCGCCAGCTCGGCGTGATCTTGCCTGAGCCGCCCGCACGACCGTGACCGGCCCCGAGCTCGGACTCGCCGTCGCGGTGTTCCTGGCCTGCGCCGTGGAGGCTGTGGAGGCCCTGACCATCGTGCTGGCCGTGGGCATTACCCGCGGATGGCGCTCCACGCTCATCGGCGTGGCCGGCGCGGTGGCGCTGCTGGCGGCGGTGACGGCGGCTCTCGGCCCGGCGCTGACCGCGCTGCCCATCGACGTCCTGCGCCTGGTGGTGGGGGCGCTGCTGCTGATCTTCGGCCTGCAGTGGCTGCGCAAGGCCATCCTCAGGGCCGCAGGGATGAAGGCCCAGCGGGACGAGCTCAGGGAGTTCGAGCACGAACGGGAGGAGGCGCGGGCGGCGGGCCGTTCGGACACCTCGTTTGATCCCTACTCGTTCACCATCGCCTTCAAGGGCGTCTTCCTGGAGGGGATGGAGGTGGTGTTCATCGTGCTGACCTTCGGGGCCAACCAGCACAACGTCGGCCTGGCCGCCGCGGCCGCCGGGGCCGCGGTCGCGCTCGTGGCGCTGCTCGGCGTGGCCCTGCACCGGCCCCTGGCCCGAGTGCCTGAGAACGCGATGAAGTTCAGCGTCGGCGTCATGCTCACCTCGTTCGGCACGTTCTGGGGGGCCGAGGGAGCGGGCGTCGCCTGGCCCGGCGGCGATGCCGCGCTGCTGGTCATCGTCCCGGCCACTCTCCTGGTGGCCCTGGGCATGGTGGCGCTGCTCAGGCGGCAGCGGGCCGTGGCCCCGCCAGGCACGCCCGAGGCGGTGCTGGGCGGATGAGGTGGATCGAGTCCTTCCTCCGCTTCGCCTGGGAGTTCGTGGTGGGAGACGACTGGCGGATAGCGGTCGGCGTGGTCGCGGCTCTCGGAGCCACCGCACTCGTGGCCGACACCGCCGTGAGCGCGTGGTGGGTTCTGCCCATCGGCGTGATGCTGGTTCTGGGTCTGTCGGTCTGGCGGGCGACGCGTCCCTGACTCCGTCAGACGGTTTCGTGGGTGGCCAGCGTCTCAGCGGACGAGCCTGAACACAGCCCGTAGCGGCACCGCCGTCTCGTGCCAGAGGTTGATCGCACCCACGGTCAGGCGGTAGTGGCCCAGCTGCAGCCCCGCGGCGTGGAACGGGACCTGGTTTATCCCCATGTGACCGGCCACCGACTGCGTCACCTTGAATGGCGTGCCGCCGGCGCCATCGAGTCGCAGGAACGTGAGCGTCAGCTTGGCGGGCTGAGACAGCGTCACTGTGATCTTCTGGTGAGTGCGGCGCTTGTGCAGCTTTGATCCCACCTGCAACCTGGCCAGACGAGGAGGCGGCGGGTGGGTCGTGAACGTGACCGGCGCCCCGGTCCTGACGCCCTGGGCGTTGGCGGCCACGAGCCGGACCGTGTATTTGGTCGAGGGCTTGAGTCCCAGCAGTACAGCCGAGACCGGCCGGGGCAGGATGCCGCTTCCCACCTGCTGGGAGCAGAAGATCTTCGACCCGGCGACCGTGGCGGGCGAGATCGTGAAGTAGCACGAGCTCAGGTGCGAGGCGTTGGGATTGACCGCGCCGTGGAGGACCGCGCTGGTGCTCTTGATGGCCGTCGCGTGACCAGTCTTCGGCGTGGGCGGCGGCACCTTCCAGCGCAGGACGACCTTGGGCTGCGCGCCCGGAGCGGTGGGCAGCAGCGACAGATTGGAGACGCCGGGCGGGCCGGGCGGGAGCATCGACGAGCCGCCGCCACCGCCGCCACCACCGGATCCCACGTAGTTGCTGAAACCAGGACCTAAGAACTGGGCCTCACCACTGCCACCTCCACCGCCACCGTAGACACCCCCACCTCCGCCACCGCCGGAGCCCCCACCGTTGGTGGCACCAGTTCCGCCCTGTCCGAACGTGCCGGCCGTCCCCTGGTACCCGCCCGCGCCGGCTGCGCCGCCCGCGCCGGTGGTCCCCCGGAGGCCGCCCCCACCCGTTGCATCGCCGTGGTTGTCCTGCGAGCCGGCTGTTCCGTTCATGTCCGCCGGTCCACCAGGACCGCCGGCACCCGTGATCGTTCCTCCCCCTCCGCCTCCGCCCGCCGCCACCACGAGTCGTGACGATGGCGAGGGACAGTTGGGACTGGTCTGCGAGCAGGCTGGCAGGGTCCGGATATCCGAAGCGCCGCCGCCACCGCCCGCCGTGGGCAAACCGGTGAACACAATGAAGGTTTCACCGGCGTTGCCGCCACCGTTGTAGCCGCCGATGCCGTCGCCGGTGTTCCCGCCTGCCGGGCCACCATTGCCGCCGGCCTCCACGTACAGCTTCTCCCCCGGCTTGACCGTCAGCAGAGCGCGCTCGGTGGCGCCCACACCCCCGGCTACGTTTCCCTGTCCGGCGCCTCCGTTGCCGCCCACCAGAGTCACCGAGAGGTGGGTGACGGCCGGTGGAATCGGGAAAAGGTGCTGTCCCGGGACCGAGAACGTCTGGGTGCGCACGGTCGCTGACGCCAACGACGGCGTCGCCGCCATCAGAGCCGCACCAAGCAGCGCGGCCATCCGGCACACCGTCCTTAAGCTGAAAACCCCCGAGATCACGCGTCCTCCTGTGGTAAATCGCCTAGCTGACGGCACGGAGGGTATGTGCCCGGGGGCTCCTTGTCAGTGTCGGACCAGTCTCAGATCGCTTTCTCCAAGGTTGGCGCCCGGGGGAATCGTCCGCCACAGGGCCGCGGGAGCGGCGCCACCGATATGTTCCGCCTCGAACGGGTAGCTCACGACCGTTCCCGCGCGCCTCCAAAGGAGATCCGATGGGTTTTGACCAGTACCACGAGCCACCCGAAGAGCTGCCGCCGGCCACCCGGACTTTCGCCAGGCTGTGCACGTCCCTGACCGAGGAGGCGGAGGCGATCGGCTGGTACGAGCAGCGCATAGCGCTGGAGCAGGACGGCGAGGCCGTGGCCATCATGCGTGACGCCCAGGGCGAGGAGTTCAAGCACTTCAGCATGGATCTGGAGTTTCTCCTGCGGCGCACCCCGGCCTGGAGGGAGATCGCGCAGGGCATCCTGTTCCAGAGCGGCGACATCGTTGAGCACGGGGAGGAGGCCGAGGCCGAGGCGCTGGAGGGCGGCGGCCCGGGCGCCAGCGGCGGATATGAAGATGGCTCGCTGGGGATCGGGAGCCTGCGGGGAGCGGCGTGATGAATCATCTCCTTCGCGAACACGCCCCCATCAGCGATGCCGGCTGGACTCTGCTTGATCAGGAAGCGCGTGAGCGGTTGTCCGGAGCTCTGGCCGCGCGCAAGCTGGTCGATTTTTCCGGACCGCTCGGCTGGGAATACTCCGCCACCAACCTCGGCCGCACCGAGGCCCTGGACCCGCCCCCGGGCGAGGGAATCACCGCCCGCCAGCGTCGCGTCCTGCCGCTGATCGAGGTCCGGACCGAGTTCCAGATCGGCCGGGAAGAGCTGCGGGACGCCGATCGAGGCGCCGAGGACGCTGACCTGACCGCGCTCGACGAGGCAGCCCACCGGATGGCGGTGGCCGAGAACGCGGCGGTGTTTCACGGCTGGCCGGGCTCGGTCACTGGAATCGCCGAGGCCTCCCCCCACGAGCCGCTGCCCCTGGGCGAGGCCGCCGATGGATATCCTCGCCCCGTGGCCGCGGCCGCAGAACGGCTTCTGTGCAACGGTGTCGCAGGACCCTACGGGCTGGCCCTCGGCGGCGGTGAGTACCGCCGCGTGGTGGAAACGGCCGAGCACGGTGGCTATCCGCTGCTTGACCATCTGCGCAAGATCCTGGAGGGTCCGATCGTGTGGGCGCCGGGGGTCCAGGGAGCAATCGTGCTCAGCCTTCGGGGCGGCGACTTCCTGTTCGAGTCCGGACAGGACCTGTCGGTCGGTTACGACTCACACGACGCCGAGGCGGTGCGGATGTACCTGGAGCAGAGCTTCAGCTTCAGGGTGGTCACGCCCGAGGCGGCCGTGGTTCTGGCCCCTTAACCGCCCCGCTCGCACCGGCGAAACAGACGGAGTCGTGGTTTCCAACCCGCTCAGCGGGTAAACAAGGACACTGGGAGCCTCAGCCGACCCATGCTCGAAATCAGTCCCACAGCCGTAGAGCTGATCCGCGCCATGACCGAGCCCACCGGACGCATCCAGGGGGTTCGAGTGATGCTCGGTCCTGCGGGCTCATCCAATGGCCACGGGCCCAGCGCAGGGGTGATCATCGCGCCCGCCAGCGGCCCGGACGGAGAGGATGAGACCGTGGAGCAGGAGGGCGCCGCCGTATTCATCGATCCCGAGGCCGTCCCATGGGTGGAGGACAAGGTTCTGGACGTCGATCTGGCCGGAGGAGACCAGCTCCAGTTCACACTCATCGAACAGACGGAAGGTGATCAATGAGCAGCCATGCCGTGACCCGCAGTCTGCCGATCTTGCTCCTGCTGATGGCCGTGGCCGTACTCCTTATCCTCTCGGGGGCCGCAACGACAGGGTTCGTCTTCGGCCTGGTCGTCGTGGGCATCGCGGGGATCCTGCTGGGGGCGATGTTCCTGCACGAGGGCCTTCAGGGGGAGGCGCGAGGGCGCGTGAACGATCGGCGCCTGTATCGCGGGCCGCACGCCAGCGGTTTCTGAGCGAGCGTCGGCCCCTGTAGGGCAGGCCGCCCTCTCATCCATCCGTCCACCCGGACGCGTCACCCGGGTCGGTCACCCGTCCAGCCTGGTCATGGTGGCTACGGCGCCCCGCGCTCGCGGCCGAGCCTCTAGAGATCGGTAGGTCAACGACCGGGTCGGTAGGGACGGATCGGCCCGCTGGGGAGATCATGCTCATGACACTGACACGCCAACTGTCGCTCCGCGTGCTCGTCTGCACGGCGGCCGCGCTGGCCCTGCTCGCCTTCTGCTCAGCTGCGCAGGCGGCGAGCCCGTACCACAACCCCTTCGCAGGCGCTGCCTACGAGGTGGGCCGCACCGACATGGGGGTCGACGTCTGCCTGCACCGCGGCGACCCGATCCGGGCGGTGGGCGCAGGCGTGGTCACCGGGATCATCAAGGACTGGTATGCCGGCCAGCCCTACATCTGGTATCGCATCAGCCATGGCCCCGCCGCCGGCCGCTATGTCTACGTGGCCGAGCAGATCGACCACCTCGCCCACGTGGGGCAGCACCTCAAGGCAGGGCAGCGGGTGGCCCGATTCGCCAAGGCCGGATCCTGCATCGAGACCGGCTGGAGCTCCTCTGACGGCTGGACGCTGGCCCAGGCCACGACCGGCTACAAGGAGGGACAGGTGACCAAGGCCGGGGTGTCGTTCGCCAATTTCCTGATCTCGCTCGGAGTCCAGGGTGATTTCGAGCTCAGGCCGACCCGGGTGGGTCACCACCACAAACCCAAGAAGCACTAGGCCATTTACCGCAACCAGCGTAATTCCAGCCGGGAGGCTTGCCAATTGACCCGCTCAGGGCTAGATTCTGCCGACACGACGGGGCAACTATGGAAGAAGCAGAATTCGAGATTCGGGAATCTCAGGAGGGTGGCTGGCTGCGCCTGACCCTGGTCGGGGAGCTGGACATGGCCTCCGCTCCGGTTCTCAAGGAGCGGTTGGGCCAGCTTCGCCGCGAGGGCCACGACGTTTTGATGGACCTTTCGCGACTCGCGTTCATGGACAGCACCGGGCTGGAGGTCGTGATTCAGTCGATCAATGCCTCCAGTCGCGAGGGTTGGCGCCTCTCCATCGATTCCAACCTGGCGCCGCAGGTCGGAAGCCTGTTCAAGTTGACCAATCTCGATCGGTTCCTGCGGACGGACAGAACCGACGAGTAGCCGACGCTAGCCCACTCGACGTGGTGGGCGGTGGCGCGTCAGCCGGCGGGGACGTACGCCTGCCACATCTTTGACGGCGCCCGGAAGGTGCCGTCGATGGTCGCCGGGCGGAACTCGAATCCGAGCCTGTCCAGGTACCCGGAGGTCACGAGCTCCATGAGCGTGTGCTCGTGAGGCCGTTCCGGCTCCGGCGGGCCACTTCCGTCGATGCTGTGACTGGGCCCGGCGGCGCACGCCACGCTGACCACGTGCTCGGGGCGGGGTAGGGTCGGAGGCGTCAGGCGGGGCTTCGATGTCCAGTCGAATGAGGCACCGATGTTCGCGGCATGGGCATCGCGTTTGTTCAGAGGCCTGAGGCCAAAGCGGTACTCGATCAGCTTCAGGATCGATTCGAAGGCGTACGTGGAGTGCGCGACGTGGCGGCGCTTCACCCACGGCGATACGGCAACGGCCGGAATCCTGAATCCCATCAGCCCGTAGTCCTGGTTGATGTCCCGCGAGTTGCGCTCGTCAGGGACCCGCGGGCACGGGACATGGTCGAAGAAGCCGCCCCACTCGTCGTAGACGATGAACAGCGCCCCGCGCTTCCACTGCGGTGACTCCATGAAGGCGTGCACCACGTCGGCCATGTACGCCTGCCCCGCCCGCACGTCGCCGTGGGGGTGCTCGTCGCCTGACAGTCCCGGGCCCTCCCCCACGCTGCCGGCAAAGTTCGGATCCACGAACGAGACGTGCGGGAGGGTCCCGCTCTCACACCGGGCGAAGTACTCGGTCACATGCCCTGAGCGCTTGAGGCCCGGTTTGCCCCATAGCGCGGACACCGGAACATCGTTGAAGAAGTACCGGTTCGAAACGCCGGCGCGCTCCAGAGCGGCCCAGATCGTGGTGTCTGGGAATCCGGTCTGATACTTGGTCTGCGGCG
>JBJMLC010000091.1:0-28693 GCA_045805485.1 Solirubrobacteraceae bacterium
ATGATCAGCGGGGTGCGGGCCTCGTCGATGAGGATGTTGTCCACCTCGTCCACGATCGCGTAGGTGTGGTAGGGCGACTTGCCCGCCTCAGGCTTGGGACGCCCGCCGTGCTGAACCTTCTCCTCCAGCGAGGTGGCCATGTTGTCCCGCAGGTAGTCGAAGCCGAACTCGGAGTTGGTCCCGTAGGTCACATCGGACGCGTAGGCGTCGCGCTTCTCCTCGTAGGGCTGCATGTTTTGGAGGACGCCTACCGAGACGCCGAGCGTGTCGTAGATCGGTTTCATCCACAAGGCGTCGCGCCGAGCCAGGTAGTCGTTGACCGTGACGACGTGCACGCCCCGGCCGCCCAGCGAGTTGAGCACCACCGGCAGCGTGGCTGTGAGCGTCTTTCCCTCACCGGTCTTCATCTCGGCGATGCAGCCGTCATGCAGGACCATCCCGCCGATCATCTGCACGTCGAAGTGGCGCATCCCCATCGAGCGCTTGGATGCCTCGCGCACGAGCGCGAAGCACTCATACAGGAGATCGCCCAGGCTCTCCCCGTTACGCGCCCGCTCGCGCAGGGCGTCGGCCCGCTCGCGCAGCTCGGCGTCGCTCTCCAGTTCCAGCTCCTCCTCGAAGGAGTTGATCCGCCCCACCCGCTGCTCGTACGACTTGAACTTCTTCGCCTCGCCCATGCGAAGCGCACGGTCCAGAAAGGACATGCGGCCTAGCGTAGCAGTGGATCTGGGGGCCGTTTGAGGCGCCTCCGATGGCGAATCCGAGCCGCGGGCGTATCGATTTTTCCCCTCTATTCGGGGAAAAGTCGACACCCTCGAGCTGGCCGACCTCCCGCCCTCATGCCGCCGGCGAGATGTCCGCCGGCTTGTCCGGATCAGGGTCGAGGATGACGCCTTCGACCACGGCCTCCCCCGGATCGACCCCATCCCCCAGGACTGGGGCCGCGGTCCCTCCGGCAGCCGCCGCCGCGCGTGATTCGCGGCGCTTTCGCCGCTTGTCCCGGTGGCGCTTCACCTGCTTGGACAGCTCGTCGCTGACCAGGTTGATGGAGTGCATCATGTCCGGGGACGCGTCCCGCGCCCGGAGCGTCACCCCCTTCAGGTGCAGGGTGGCCTCCGCCACCTGGCTGTCGGCGATGGCCGGGTTGCGCTCCTCGAACAGCTCCACCTCCAGCTCGGCCAGCTCCGACACCTGCCGCTCGACCTTGTTGAAACGCTTGGTCACGTGCTCACGGAGCTCATCGGAGACGGACAGGTTCCGGCCTTTGACGGAGATGCGCATCGACCGACCTCCTTATGGGCGGTTGGGGGCTGGTCCCTCCAGCCTAGTCCCCTGACCAGACTTTGTCGATTCGGGGCTCGGTGTGCCTGCGCGGCGCAGGCGAGTCGCCGGGGGCCCGAAGACCCCCGGCGACTCGACAAGCGAATCGGCTAGCTAGCAGTTAGCTACGTGGGAGATCGTCGTCTTCTGCGTCGGCGGCGACTCGCCCTGGTAGTTCTTGGCGTAGAACGTGAACGAGTACGGACGCTTTCCGTTCTTGCATCCGATCGACGCGCCGTAGGCCTTGACGTGGCCGTGCACCCGCTTGGTCAGCTTCCCGTAGGTCACGTTGAGCTTGACCAGCGAGGCGTAGACGCCGTGGATGCCACCCGCCGAGGTGGATACGTTCGGCGGCAGCGGGATGTCGATCGACCACGTGTTGTGGTTGGCCGAGCTGGCATTCGTGGAGTAGCCGTTGTAGGCCGCAGCGGCGCCCGTCTTGACCGCGCCGTTGAGGCACGAGTACTGCGGGCCCGGTGCGTACGGGTATTCCTCGAAGAAGAACACCTGGACATTCACCGGCTTGCCCTTGTACGTCCCCGGGCCACCGTTGTAGATGGTCAGGTACGGGTTGCACTGCGGCGGGTTGGACGCCGACGCGTTGCTGGCCGGCACGAACACCGACTTCACCGGACCCTTCCCGATCAGCGAGCCCTTCGGGCAGACCTTGTTCCAGCCCCGACTGTTGCCCGCGCTGTTGATCATCTTGGCCGTGCACTTGGGGAAGTCCTTGGCGTCAGTCTTCTCCCCATAGATCTTGGCCACGATCCGCGTGAGCGGGGCTGTGTTGTGCCCATTGTTTCCATGGGCAGTCCATGCCTCCGATACCGCGAACGGTGAGGGGTGGGCAGGGCTACCGGCCGCGCTCGGCGAGAACGTCTCCGTCGCTTTGTAGCTGTTGAAGTCGCTGGAGGCCGCGAATGCTACGCCGCCCCCAACTAACGCGGCCAGGGCCGCGCCACTGATGATGAACCGTCTCAATTGTCTCCTCCTTTGAGGTCAGACGGGTTGGTTGGTTCGCGAGTAGGGCCGGCCTTACTCAACGATTGGAAGTTGTGGATTTGCGTCTTCATGGAAGTGCCTTCAGATGGGGGAACTGCTGGGATTGCCCCGTGGTCACCCTTCCGAGCGACGGCTGAGACTTGCACGGCGGTCCTCCGGAACGCGACGTGTAGTAGTTCTTCTTTACCGTCGTCTGTAGGTGTGATGGTATCGATGACCCGATCGTGGGCTGAGGTCGGTTAGTGCAAACGTACGATCCGAAGACCTCAAGCCCGCTCAGCAGCCTACTGTAGCCGCCCGGGACCATGTACGGGGATCCGCGGTTGCTCTTCAAGCGCCCCTGATACTCGGTCAGGATCTCAGGGTTGATGGGGTTGGAGATGCGCAGGTAGTGCAGCTGCTTGAGGCCCGCACTGTTGGGCGCGGCGGCCTGGGTGGAGACCGTGCCGTTGGCGAAGAAGGCCGCGAGCTCCCGCCGGTAGGTGTTGATGTAGTTGACGATCGGAACGATCCCGCCCAGGTACGGCTTGAGCCGCGTCAGCCACGGGACGCTTCCGTGAAGGAAGTCGATGAGGGCCGGGACGCCCTTCTGTCCGGCCCGGGACAGGGGTCCGAGCTGCTCCATCAGGGTGCGCAGCTCAGGAGCCAGCGGCACCAGCGCCTGGAGGGCCGGGCTGAGTTGCCGCGCGGCGGGTCGCAGTTCGTTGATCAGCGGGTGGGCCAGCTGGGCGAACTGGGCGGTCCGGTTGACCGTGGCTCGGGTCTGGATCAGGAACGGGGGGAACGCCTTGACGGTGTTGGCCAGGTCGGTGGCCTGCCGAGCCGTGGCGGCGAACACCGTGTTGGAGTTCCGGATGAAGCCCTGGAGCTGGGCGGGCGAAGCGCTGAGCGCCCCAAACACCCGGCCCGTTTCCCGCAGCAGTGTGCTGGTGGCGGCACTATCACGGTTCAGGACCGCCAGCACCCGGTCTACGTTCTGGGCGAATGGGAACAGCTCGGCGAACGCCGCGTTCAGGTTCTGAGCCCGGTTGGTCAGGGCGATCCCGTAGTCCTGCTGCCAGATCTGGAAGGCCTGGCGGGTCTTGGCATCAAAGGTGGACAGGATCTGGTCCAGCTGGACCGTGGGTGAGATGTGTCCGGGCGGAAGCGTGGCGCCGTCGGGTAGCTTGGGGGCACTACGAGATCCGGGCGAGAGCTCCACATAGGTCTCCCCCAGCAGCGTCTTGGCTCGGAGGATGGCCCGCGTGTCGGCAGGCCGTGGGGCGTACTGCGAGCCGAGCTGCATGACCGCCCGCGTGAGGCCGGTCCTGCGGTCCTTGCTGACCTCTATCACCTTGCCCACGCTGATGCCTGAGATGCGGACGTCGGACTGCGTTCCCAGGAGGACGCCGCGGCTGAATTCGGCCTTCAGGAGATAGCCCTGGGCGGCGAACGGAGTCGAGCCGCCGAAGGAGACCCACAGGAAGATGAGCAGCCCGACGCACGACCCGGCAAACGCCAACATGGTCAGGATCCGGCCGGCGCTGGGGGCTTGTTTGTTCACGGAAGCGGGCAGTTCCCGGCCTGGTCGCCGGGCAGCTTGGAGTAGTCGGGCGCGTTCAGGAGGTCAAGGATCGGTCCCAGCGAGGGGCTGCCCAGGACGAGCGTGACCTCGTAGAACTGAAGCTCCGTGCAGGTGGCCATGAAGATGCCGTTGAAACCGGCGCCCTGGGCGTCCTGCTTGTTGGCCAGGGAGTTGGCGATGTGGGCCAGCCAGGATCCCCAGAACAGGTAGCCCTGGTCGGATCCCTTCGGGTTGAAGGCGAAGGTGTTGAACAGCGTGTTCAGCTCGCCGAACGCCTTGGTAAGCGGCGGCGTGCTCTTGGCCAGCTTGATCGAGGCCGGCTTGAGTGCGGCGGCCACCGGCTGGACGGCGGTGACGAACGGACGAATCTGATCGCGGATCACCGGGGTGGTGTCGTGGAACAGCGGGCGCGAGGCCTTCAGCGCCCCGGGCAGCGCGCGGGCGAACGGCAGCTGCGCCCGGGCCGCCGCGCCTGACGCCAGCGCGAAGGAGCGCAGCTTGCCGAACGTCACGGCCGATTCGTGCAGCGTGCTCGGGAACAGGGACAGCGCCTCTTCCAAGGCGGTGGCCTGTGAGGAGATGGCCCTGAAGTTGGTATCCGAGCTCACGATCAACGAGCTGAGCTGACCCTCCACCTTGCCCAGTGCATTGGTCACCAACTGAAAGCCGTGGATGGATGCCCGGATGTCCTTCTGCCGAGTGGCCAGGAGCCGGGTGAACGTCTCCGTGTCCCGGTTAAGCGGGGCGAAGCGCTTGAAGATTCCGCTCAGCTGCGCCACGACGGCGGGATTGGGCGCGGGGTTGTCGGGGCTCACCGTCCCGAACGCCTGCGCGCCCCCGGACAGAAGCAGCAGCAGGTAGTCCCGGGTGTCCGCGTCCAGCGAGTTGAGGATGTCGGCGAAATCGATCGTGGGATTGCTGGCACCCACCGGGAGCGTGCCGTTGTTGGGCACCTCACCCGCGCTCTTGGTCCCCGGATTCAGGGCAAGATACATGTCCTTCAACGGCGTGCGCGGTCGCAGCAGCACGGTGGCGTTCTTATAGATGGGGGCGTACTGCTTGTAGATGTCCATCGTCACGATGGCCTGCCCGTTCTTCAGCGTGACCCCGCCCACGTCGCCCACCTGAACCCCGGCGATATCAACCGTCTGACCCTGGCCGGCGGTCACCGCGGAGGCCGAGGAGAAGGCCGCCTTGACGACGTAGTAGTCCTTCAGGAACGTGAACGACGGCTGGTGAGTGAAGATGAACGCCGTCACCGCGATCGCCCCCAGGAAGAGCGCCACGATCGCCGCGAAGTCCCCGCTGTGGATTCGGATGGCCCGTTTCACGGCCCCGGCCCCAGCTTCGCGCGGTTGAGGTCAGGCGCGGCGTTCTTGTAGCACGGAACGTCGCCGCGGATCGGAGGGGCGTGGTTCGGGTAGGCCGGCCGAGACCCCAGCGAGGGGTGCACGGCGTTCCCCCACAGGGGTCCGCCGCCTGGGGTGGAGCTGGTCTTGATCAGCGACGACCCGCCCCCGGCCAGCGACCGGAAGAACCGGCCGTTGCCGTCGAAGTTCTGGGCTGCGCCGGCCAGCCCCACCGCACTCTGGAACAGCTCGTGGTACAGCTGGACCCCGGTACCGACGGGCGGGTCCTTGATGATCTGGTTGCCCGTGGGAATCACGTTGTGCGTGAAACAGCGGGCCAGCTCGTCGGCAGCCCCGATCAGCGACTTCGTCGCCCCCAGCGCCTTCGAGGTGGCATGGACAGCCGGATCGAGCAACGACACGAGCTTGCCCAGCTCAGGCGGTGAGAACAGCGCGGTGGACTGCCGGAGCCACGGGATCCCGGCGTTGATCGTGGGGCCGAGCTGTTCCACGCCGGGGATGAATGCCCGGGCGAATTCACGGGTGGGCGGGAAGGAGGCGTCGAGCGGACCGAGCGCGGACTGGGTCGCCCGCAGCCAGGGCGGGAGCGCCGCGATCGTCTGGGCCAGATCCTGCTGGCGCGCCGCCAGCGCGGCCAGCGTGGCGTTGAACGTGGTCACGAAGCTGGCCAGCCGGTCCCCGGCCCCGGCCAGTCCCCGGAACACCTCCTCGTTGCCGGTCACGACCCGGGTCAGGTCACCGGGCTTGAGCCCCAGCAGCGCCTGGTTGACTATCGCCGAGGCCTTGAAGGCCTCGGGGGAGTACTTCAGCGACAGGTCGAGGGCCTGGGCGCCGGTCAGCCCGCGGACGAGCGGGTCCTGGGTGGCGTCCTCCAGCTTTGTGGGCGGGGCGTTCAGCGCCCCGCCGAGTCCCTGGAGCAGGGTCTGGAGATTGGCCCGTGCGTCGGAGGTCAGCGCGGACAGCACCCGATCGAACTGGACCGGGCCCGCGGTGTTGGCCGCCGGAAGCGTCGCCCCGCTCTTCACGTCCGGGGCGTTGGGGCTTCCGGGCTCCAGGTCGGCGTAGAAGTTCCCCTCCAGGAAGATTCGCGGACGGATGCGGACGGTCGCGTTGGCGTGGATCGGCAGTCCGTTCTGGTCGATGTGCATCGTGACCAATGCGGCACGCGAGTTGGGGATGCGCTCCACGGAGACCACCTTGCCCACCTCAACGCCAGCGATCCGGACGGGCGAGGGAATGTGCAGCTGGGTTTGACTGGTGAACATCGCCTTGAGCACGAACGGAGAGCCGGAGAACACCCGTCCTCCGAACACGAAGTAGCTGATGAGACCCACCACCACGAGACCGATGAGGCCCGCGGTCAGGGGCGAGAAGCGTCCGCGGCGCCTCACCCGCCGCTCCTCTTGGTGACCTCGGTGCCCGTGCCCGTGAACGACGACGGGTTCCCGATAGACGCCTGCTTGCCCGAATAGGACTCATTGCCGGCAGCACATACCTGCGGCTGCCCTGGAGCCGCCGTATACGGATACGGATTGACGTGCAGGGGCCCGTGCTGGAGGTTGATGTTGGTGTTCGGCGTGAGGTAGGGCTTCTGCGAGGGAACCGACTCCTCCCCCAGCACGTCGTCGATGGCCACCGGGATGAACCGCAGCCGGGTACCGTTGGACAGCGGATCCGCGAACACGCTGGCGCCGTTGCGCAGGAAGAGCGTGATGTAGTTGCACGTCGACTGAGCCGGGGTGAGGAAGCGCAGCGGCGGGTGGAGGCTGTTGGCCGTCAGCGTCAGCCGGTCCAGTGCGCCCGTGACCGCCGGGTTCTCACCGAAGTGCTGAAGCGTGATGGCCAGCCGGGTCAGCTCGGCGTCCAGCGGGATCGTCAGCGGCAGGTTCTTCGTCCCGGCGATCTCCGCCTGAGTCAGGACGGGGGCGCTCTGCGGAAGCGTGGAGAAGCCGGGGAGCAGTTCCGCGAACAGAGCGGCGGTGTCTCTGAGGAACGGCCTGATGACCGGGGCCTGACGGATCACGGTCTCCTCGGTGGGGGGCGTCTGGGAGATCCACTCCTGCAGGTACGGGATCGCGACCCCGGCCAGCGCTGTGAACGTGGTGTCCAGGTTCACGTACAGATTTGCCTGGTCCTGGGCCACCGGGGCGACGGCGTGCGAGAACTGGGCCAGCCCGCGGAAGAACCCACCGAAGTCCGTCTTTTTAGACGCCAGGTTGCGGGCCACGGGACGGAGATGGTTGATCAACGGCAGGAATTCGTGGATCGCCTCGTTCAGGTCGCTGCCCCGACCGGCCAGGCCGTAGGCGAAGCCGCCGGTGGCCGCCGCCACGCCCTTTCGAGTGGCTGCGTTGTACGTGGAGAGGACCTGGTCCAGGTCGACGGTGGCCCCGGTGTACTTCACGGGAACGGTGGCCCCGTCAGTCCAGCCCTTGTGGGAACGACCCGGATACACCTCCAGGTACTTCAGGCCGATCGCGCCCTTCAGCCGGATCACGAAGCGGGTGTTGACCGGCAGCGGCTGCACGCTCTTGTTGAGGAGCAGGTTCAGGACGGCAATGGGCTGGCCCGCGGAGTCCCGGCCCGGATCGATGCTGTCCACGTATCCGGCCAGGATGCCGCCGACCAGGTGCACCTCTGCCCCGTGGGTGAGCTCGCTGGAGTTCCGCACCTGGACGTGCAGCGCGTAGCGGGGAACGAACGGAAGCCCGCTGTTGGCGTTGTAGGCCAGGAACACGGCCACGATGGCCACGAGCACGGTGACCGCCCCGATCAGCACCGGGTTGACGAACAGCGCCCGGTTGCGGCGGCGGGTGACGTTCAATTCCGCCCCCCGATCAGGTAGCGGGCCAGTTGCGTCAGCGTGCCCGTTGCTTCCTGCTGGTCTGGAACGTGCACCGAGCGAGCGATGCGGGCGGCTGGCGTCTGGTGGGCAGCGGCCGTGTCAGCGGCCACGCCAGAGCCCGAGAAGGTGGCCGCACACCCCGGCACCTGCACCTTGGCGTAGGAGGAGCACCCGCCAACCAGTGCCTCGGTACGCAGATAGTGACCTGTCTTGTCGAGCCCGTTGGTGGCCGCCACCGTGTTGAAGATGACCTTCATCAGCTGCTGGAAGCCACCGGTCTTGTCGAGGCTGATGGTGAGCTTGGCGAGCAGCTTGGCGGTCGGCAGGGTGGCTGTGCCCAGCCTCTCCAGCCTGTGGTCCAGTGGGATCGTCGCCAGGAGGGCGGGCTGCTGCTTGACCGAGGATGCCCCCAGCGCGATCAGCGAGGAGCGAGTGGCGTTGGCGAAGGAGGCCAGATGCTCATACTGCGCGGCCACGGAGGGGCCCGCCGTGGTCAGAACCTTGAAGAGCGGAGTTCCCTTGTCGGCCAGGTTCCCCAGATCGACCATGAGGGGGCGGAGCTGGCGCAGGAATTCCGGCAGGAGCTGGATGCTCCGCGCCTGATCGGCGGCCCGGGCCGCGCTGGCCACGGACGTTCGGTTGGCCTGGATAACAAAGTCCGCGAGCTGGTGGCGAACCTGAGACAGTGGCCCCAGCACCGCCCTTGAGTCCGTGGCCAGCTGGGCCAGCTGGTGGTTCTCCCGAGCCAGGATCTTCAGGACCTTGTCCGTGTCCCTGAGCGCCGGGTTGGCCCGCCTGATCACGGCGTTGAGGTCCGAACCCCGGGCCGCCAGCGCCGTCCCCAGCTCATTGAGGATGAGCGCGAACTGCTGGCGCACGGGCTCGCGGTAGATGTTCTGGACGATGTCGGAGTCCACGGGCGAGCTCGTGTTGGTAACGGGCAGGAAGTACGTGCCCTCCCCGGGGCCGCTCTTGATGCGCGAGAGCGCCGGCGCGGACGAGGTCCCGGGGCTGCAGTCAACGAACTTCTCGCCGATCAGCGACTGCGGCCGGATGGCGCAGTGCGCGTTGGTATGGAAGGGGACGAAGCCCGCCTTGTCGATGTTCAGGGTGACGGCCGCCTTGTACGCGGTGCCCGCTCGGCAGGGCTTGCTGTGCGGCACACACACCTCGGTGCTCTCGATCGAGCCCACGGGCGCGCCCGCGATCCGGACATCCTCGCCGGACACCACGAAGGCCGCGTCATCAAAGATGGCCCGGACCTGGTACGGCCCGCCGGCATCCGGAGACGAGGCACCCAGCGCGAACACCGCTCCACCGACCGCGGCCACCGCCACGACTGCGATGAGCGCCAGCCGCCTCACGCGGCTCCTATGCCGGCCATCGGCCTCATGGTCCTGGAGGCACCTGAGAGCTCTTACAGCCCGGTACCTTCCACGGCGCCGAGCCGTCAGGACTCGGCTGGATCGCGGCACCGGGACAGCGCGCGCTGACCACGTGCAGTCCGTTGTAGCGCTTATATGCCGGCTTGGTTTGAAGCCGGTTCATGGAGTCAACCCGGAACGGGAAGAGCGCCGGGGTGGTCCGCGCGTAGTGCCCGTTGGCGTCGTAGTAGGCGCCGGCCTGGCCGAGGTCGCTCAGCGCAGCCACGATGTCCGGCGCGTACTCGCGCAGCGAATCAAGCTGAGCCTGGGACTGGTTCATCTGCCGGATGAGCTCCGGGAAAGCCGCCAGGGCGGTGTGGGCCAGCGATGGTGTTTCGCGGAACAGCTTGAGCAGGCCACCGTTCCCGCCTGAGGAGGTGCCGATCAGGTCGTTGAGCTGCCCCACGGTGGGCAGCGACACGGTGGCCAGCCTGCCCAGCTCGTGGGCGAAGAGCGGTAGGCGCCTTACCTCGGGCTTCGCTATGCGGACCAGGGGCGTGAGTGCGTCAAGCGTCGTGTTCAGCCCCCTGAAGGTGCTCGTGGAGTGGATCAGGGTGGGCGGGAACAGCCGGAGTGCCTCCTCCAGCGCTTGGGCCTGCGAGGCGATCGCTCCCGTGGCCGCGTTCCCGTGCGCCACCAGCTGGGTCAGCTCCTGGGTGCGTGAGCCGAGCTGGCGCATGGCCTTGGCCCCCTGAATCAGAAGGGCATCGAACTGGGGCTCGAACTTGGTGAGCGCCGCCGTCACGTTCGTGGTGCTGGACAGGGCGGGAGCGAAGTACAGGAGCGACTGGTGGGCCTGTGGCACACGTCCCTGGATGGTCGCGGCCTCGCCGCGGATGAAGTTCCGCAGCCCCTGCCGGGTGGGCGGCGAGAGTGTGTTGAAGAGCTGGTCCAGGCTCACGAACGCGTACGTGTGATCCTGATTGATCGTGCCCCCGGGGGGGATTTCCGGCGCCGGGCGCGGCCCGGGCTCCAGGACCACGTACCGGTTGGCGATTCCGGAGAGCGAGTTCTCATAGACCCGGGCGACCGTTCCCTCGTGCATCGGCGAGGCGTCCGGGTCCAGCGAGATGTCGACCTTGGCCCGGCCGTCAGCGGTGAGCGAGGTGGAGTTGACCGACCCCACGTTGGCCGGGCCGATCATGACCTGGTTGCCCGGCACCAGCCCACCCGCGTCCTGGAATATGAGGTGCAGCGTGTACGGGTTGCCGCTGCTGAACAGCAGCATGCCGAGCACGACAACGGCAACCGCCAGCGCCCCTACAGCGATCACCCGAGCGATCACTCAGGCCGTCCCTGCTTTAGCGGCATCAATTCTGTGGACACTTCTTCTCCCTCTCCCATCCTTGGCGCTCCCTGCCCCTGCACCCGCGAACGCGCAATCTTGCCAGAACTTCCGCGCTATATCCACAAGTAACTGTCGCGATCCGCAACGCTCCGGGCAGCGACCACCTCCGGCCATCCGCGAGTTATATATGCAGCGGCGACTGCTAGGCGCCAGCGGCGCATGGGCTCAGGGGCCGCTAGGCGCGCGCCGCCGGCAACCGGCGGACCAACAACGCCGCCCCGATGGCCCCTCCCAGATCGCCCAGCGCGGCCACGTGAACATGCGGTGGGCGCTCATCGTGGAACAGGTGAGGGTGCATGGCGGCGGCGATTCGCTCGGCGAACGGATCGCCGAAACGCACCCCCAGCCCGCCGCCGATGATCACAGCCTCCACGTCCAGGAGATTGACCGCGGAGGCGATGCCCGCGCCCAGCGCCTCCACGGCTCCGTCGATGAGGTCCTTGGCCACCTTGTCGCCGCCTTCGAGCGCGTGGGCCCACACGGCGCTGGTCAGACGCGTCCGACCTCGCTCCTCCATCAGCTTGAACAAAGCGGTCTTCTCCCCCCGCTCGAGCCGCTTGCGAGCCTGACGCTCCATCGCCGCCCGCCCCGCGTATGCCTCCACACATCCCCTGCGACCACACCCGCATCGTCGGCCCCCGAGCTTGATCACGGTGTGGCCGATCTCGCCAGCGGAGCCCCGGCCCAGCCACACCTTGCCCTGAAGGATCAGGCCTCCTCCGACTCCGGTCCCCCAGAACACTCCCAGCACCGTGCGGTAGGGACGACCGGCGCCGAGATGGAACTCCGCCTCAGTGGCCACCCGGACATCGTTGCCCACTGCAACCGGGACCCCCAGCGCCTTGCTCAGTGTCTCGCCCAGCGGGAACGTCCCGTCCCAGCCAGGAAGGTTCCGCGCGCTGGACACCGCGCCCGTCTCGCCGTCCACGATCCCCGGCGACCCCACGCCCGCTCCACGCAGCGAGCCGGGCGCCACACCGGCGGCCGCGCAGGCCTCGGTCAGCGCCGCCACGATCGTGTCGGCCACATCCGACGGCTGGCCCTCCGTCGGGGTGGGATGGCGCGCCGCGCCCAGAACCTTGTTGCGGCCATTCACGACGATGGCTTCGACCTTGGTCCCACCCAGATCGATGCCGCCCCGCATGACGGGGGCGGTGGATGCCTTGCCAGACGAGCGAGCCGAGCCTCTGGTCGTCGACGCCATGCCTAAATCCTCGCAGAGCGCGCGGGTCCTGTGTCAGTTCCAGGCTCTCCGGTAGCGCTCTTGCTCAGGTGTGGGCTCGTCGATCCGAACACCCAGGGCGGCCAGCTTCAGCCGGGCGATCTCCTCGTCGATCCGCCGAGGGACGGGATGCACCCCCGGGGGCATGTCTGGCCCTGCGCTCACCAGCTCCTCCACGCACAGCGCCTGCAGCGAGAACGAGACATCCATCAGCGCCGGCGGATGACCCTCGGCGGCGGCCAGGTTGACCACCCTGCCCTGGGCCAGCAGGTTCAGCCGCGTGCCATCCGCCCGCTCATACTGGTCCACAAGCGGCCTCACGGTGTGGACCCCACCCTCGGCCAGCGCCCGCAGCTCGTCCAGATCGATCTCCACGTCGAAGTGTCCGGCATTGGCCAGCACCGCCCCGTCCTTCATCCTGGCGAAGTGCTCGCCTCGCAGCACCTGGCGTGAACCGGTGACGGTGACGAACACGTCCCCCCGCTCGGCGGCCTCCAGAGCGGGCATGACCTCGTAGCCCGCCATTCTCGCCTCCAGCGCCCGCTGAGGGTCGATTTCGCAAACGATCACAGCCGCACCCGCCCCGCGGGCCCGCTCCGCGATGCCCTGCCCCGCCCACCCATACCCCAGCACGACCACGGTGTGTCCCGCCAGGAGAACATGGCTGGCCCGGATGATCCCGTCCAGTGCCGACTGGCCGGTACCGTGGCGGTCGTTGAGCGCCCGCTCGGTGCGGGCTTCGTTGACGGCCAGCACCGGGCAGCCCAGGCCGCCCTCGTGCTCCAGCCGGCGCAGTCTGACGAGCCCGGTCGTCGTCTCCTCCGTGCCTCCGATCAGCCTCTCCAGGCCGATCTGCCGCCGGTGCCCCGTGACCACCAGGTCTGCTCCGTCATCGATGGTCACATGGGGGCTCTGCTCCAGGGTGGCGATCAGCCGCGTGGCCGCGGAGTCCGGATCCTCCCCATGAATGGCCCGTACCTGGACCCCCTCATGGGCCACGAGCGCGGCCGCCACGTCGTCCTGGGCCGAGAGAGGATTGGCCGAGCACAGCGCCAGGCTGGCTCCGCCGGCCCGCAATGCCAGGAGTAGGTTGGCCGTTTCGGCCGTGACGTGCAGACAGGCCGCCACCGTGATCTTCTTGAGCGGTCGCTCTGCGGCAAAGCGCTCCCGCACCGACTCCAGCACGGGCATCTGGCCGCGCGCCCAGGCTATGCGACTGCCGCCCTGGTCAGCCAGGGCGAGGTTCGCGACCTCGTGCGGCGGGAGAGATGCCTTGGTCATGGCCCGGGCCTCGGGCCTCACGCTGCTCAGTAGCGGTAATGGTCAGGCTTGTACGGCCCCTCGGTGGGAACCCCGATGTAGGCCGCCTGTTCCGGCTCCAGCTCCGTGAGCCTCGCTCCCAGGGCATCCAGGTGCAGCCGAGCCACCTTCTCATCCAGGTGCTTGGGCAGCGTGTACACCCGCTTCTCGTAGATGTCGGTGTGACCGAACAGTTCGATCTGGGCGATCACCTGGTTGGTGAACGAGTTGGACATCACGAAGCTGGGATGACCGGTCGCGTTGCCGAGGTTCAGGAGACGTCCCTCGGAGAGCACGAGAACCGAGTGGCCGTCCTCGAACACCCACTCGTCCACCTGCGCCTTGATCTGAATGCGGCGGATCCCCGGGGTGGCCGCCAGCCCCGCCATGTCGATCTCGTTGTCGAAGTGACCGATGTTGCCCACGATCGCCTGATGCTTCATCCGGCTCATGTGCTCGGCCGTGATCACGTCGCGATTGCCGGTGGCCGTCACGAAGATGTCGGCGCGATCCACCACGTCGTCCAGGCGCAGGACCTGGAACCCGTCCATGGCCGCCTGGAGCGCGCAGATCGGATCGATCTCCGTCACCACGACGCGGGCGCGCTGGCCGCGCAGCGATTCGCAGCAGCCCTTCCCGACGTCCCCGTAGCCGCAGACCACGACCATCTTGCCTCCGATCAGCACGTCGGTGGCGCGGTTGATCCCGTCGACGAGCGAGTGACGGCAGCCGTATTTGTTGTCGAACTTGGACTTGGTGACCGAATCGTTGACGTTGATGGCCGGGAACAGCAGCTGACCCTGCTCGGCGAACTGGTAGAGACGATGCACGCCGGTGGTCGTTTCCTCGGTCACGCCCTGGATCCCCTGGCCGATCTTGGTGAACCGCTGCGGGTCCTCGGCCAGTGAGCGGGCCAGGAGCTCCAGGATGATCCTGAACTCCTCAGAGTCCGCGCTGGCCGGATCCGGGACGGCGCCGGCCCGCTCGAACTCGGTCCCCTTGTGGACCAGGAGCGTGGCGTCCCCGCCGTCGTCCAGGATCATGTTCGGACCGGAGTCGCCCGGCCAGGTGAGTGCCTGCTCCGTGCACCACCAGTACTCCTCCAGCGATTCGCCCTTCCAGGCGAAGACCGGTACACCCTGAGGATCCTCCGGCGTGCCCTGAGGACCGACAACCGCCGCCGCCGCGGCATGGTCCTGGGTGGAAAAGATGTTGCAGGAGCACCACCGGACCTCTGCCCCCAGAGCCACCAGGGTCTCTATCAGCACCGCTGTCTGGATGGTCATGTGCAGTGAGCCCATGATCCGCGCTCCCCGGAGCGGAGCCGCCTCAGCGAACTCGGCCCGGGTGGCCATGAGCCCAGGCATCTCGTGCTCGGCCAGCCGGATCTCGTTGCGCCCAAACTCGTGCAGGCTGAGGTCCGCCACCTTGAAATCAAGGCCGGCCGAGGTGTCAGGGCGGTTCACGGTCGTGCTCATGCTTCCTCCAGGGGGGTTATGCGGCGGTCAGGAGCCGCTGATGCTTTTCCTGCTCAAAGCGCAGCCAATCACCGGGGCTGACGTCCTCAGGCCGCTGGGCCTCATCCTCCAGCCAGGCGCGGACCGCATCTCGAAGATCGTCGCTCGTGGACAGCCGAGCCGCGAAGGCCACGTCGGACAGGCCGACATCGAACCGGGTCAGGAGCTCCTTGAGAGTTCGCAGCCGCTGAAGCTGGGCCGGGCCATAGACGCGATAGCCCGAGGCGGATCGCGCCGTGGTCACCAGGCCGGTGCGCTCGACGTAGCGAAGCATCCGGGGCGACCATCCGGTGGTCCGCGCGGCTTCGTTGATCGTCAGCCCATCCATCGACGCGGCCAACCTTACCACGGGTGTGTCAAGGTTTGAAAATGGCGCTGCGGGGCCTGCGCTGTCTCAAATTTCCGGAAAGTACGAGATTTGGGCAGGATGAGGCATCGCCGACCTCCCAGGGTTCGTAGGATTAGGGACGTATCGGGGATGCCGGATTGGACAGGAACAGGCGGGCCCATTTGAACCGCCGGGAAAGGTGCACGGAAGACCAGGGCCATGAAGCAGAGCCGGATCGTTCTCACAGCAGTGGTGACCGCATTGTTGATCGTGGGTGCGATCACGCTGGGAGGCACTCCGGCCGGCGCCCACCAGCGTGGGTTCGCGCACGTCTCTTGGTTCCAGAAGCACCTGCACGCTCACTCGGCTGACGAGAAGTCCCGGCCCCGCGAGCCCGCCGACCCCGACGGTCCCGACGACGAAGACGGACCACCCAAGTACGACCACGGAGACCACTCGCCGCCTCCCGCCGGCCACGACGGCGTGCACTCGACTGGGAGCGTGACAACCAGGGTCGTCAAGGCTCCCAAGGGCGCCAGGGTCCGGGAGGCGCCGAAGGCTCCCAAGATCCCCAAGGCGCCGAAGAGCCTCAAGGCCGCCAAGGCTCCAAAGGCGCCCAAAGCCCCGAAGGCTCCAAAGGCGCCCAAAGCCCCGAAGGCCCCAAAGGCGCCAAAGGCTCCGAAGTTCACGAAGCCGTCCACGGGCTCAGATGGCGGAACTGCCGGGTGCCATAACCACTGTTCCTCGCTCGTCGCGAACACCCAGTGCCATGACCACTGCTACGGAGCGGCCGAGAGCAGCTGCCACGACCACTGCTTCGGCTCCGAGGAGACGATCTGCCACGACCACTGCTACGGAACGGGCGATTCCTACTGCCACGACCACTGCTATGGCGCGGGCGACTCGTACTGCCATGACCACTGCTGGGGCATCGAGGACATCTACTGCCACGACCACTGCTACGCCGCGGGTGCGACGAGCTGCAAGAGCGACTGCTTCAACGGCACTCCCCAGCCGCCGTCCTCTGGCGGCGGCGGCACCCCGGGCGGCGGCGGTGGCACCCCAGGCGGCGGCGGTGGCTCGCCCGGTGGCGGCGGTGGCACCCCAGGCGGCGGCGGTGGCACCCCGGGTGGTGGCGGTGGCGGTGGCGGTGGCGGCCCGGTCGTTCCCCCGATTCCGTCCGGAGGACCCATCCCGCAGCCCCAGGCGATCGGCAACGGAATCCTGACGTCAATCGTTCCATCCGACGCTGGCTCGGTCACTCAGCCGCGCGTGCCCACTCTGACTGGGCTCGGCGGAGTGGTCGGCGTTACGAGCGCGGGCAACGGAACGAGCACAGGAACGAGCACAGGAAACGGCACCGCGCGCCCAGGGACCCCTCGACCCGGAGGACGGGTGACCGCGCCTCTCGCCGGCGGGACCCCGGCTGTCGGCACGCAGATCGCAGGCGTTCCGAGCGGTGGACAGATCATTGGCCAGATCAAGCCGGTTGGACAGGCGGTTCTGGTCCCGCTCACGGGCATCGCAGGGAGCTTGCCCTCGGAGGTCGAGCACTTCATCCAGTTCATCCCCTGGTGGATGTGGCTGGCCTTCGGGCTGGCGCTCACCGCGGCGACGGTGGCGGGCGTGGCGGCCGTCCGCTCAGGCCGGCGGTCTCGGGCTCGGGCCGGGGAGATGGCACTGGTCAAGGCCGACGCGATGACCGACCCACTTACCGGGATCCTGAATCGGCGCGGCTTCACGAGCGTGGCGCAGAAGGAACTCGAGCGCGCGCAGCGTTATGGACATCCCCTGGCGCTGGCCTTCGTCGACGTCCGCGGCCTGAAGGGTGTCAACGATACGCGCGGTCACCAGGCCGGCGACCAACTGCTCAAGGAGGTGGCGGCTCTGCTCAAGGAGTCCTCGCGCTCCCATGACGTCGTGGGCCGGATCGGTGGAGACGAGCTGGCGGTGATGCTCACCGAGCAGGGGGTCGACGGGATGGCCGCGGTGATGCGGCGCGTCCGCTCTCAACTCCCGGCCACCAGAGCCTCGCTCGGCTTCGATCATGACTGGGACCTGACCATCGGGATGGCCGTGTTCCCCAAGGACGGTCATTCGCTGGAGGCGCTGTTGGCCGCCGCCGACCGTCGCCTCTACATGCAGCGCGGCATCGAGCTGCGCTGACGCCGCGGATGCCGCGGCGCTGAGGCTGCGAACGCCGCGACGGCGCGTGCTCAGCCCCCGGCCAGCGCGCTCTTGAGCTGCTCGATCACCGGGACCGGAGTCGGATCTGTCCCTCGCAGCACGGCCAGGTAGATCGAAATCAGGTCGCCGAGCACGATCAGCGACATCAGGCGCTCGGTCGGAGTGCCGCCCACCGTCTCCACCCGGAAGGTGGCCGCTCCGCCGGCCGCGATCAACCCCCGAGTCAGCTCGATGCGCTGGCGAATCCGCGGATGCAGGTCGGCATCGTCCAGGAACACGGCGCTGAACCGCCCCACGTCCTTGGCGAACTGCCACCCCACGATCTCGTTGTGATCAAGCTCGGGAAGCTCGTGGCAGAACGCGGGCACCTTTGCGTTCTCGTTGAACTGGGTCTTCCACCGGTAGGCGATGGCCGAGGTCAGCCCGGAGCCCGCGATCTGTGGGACCGTGCCCTGAAGACCCCAGGCCAGCTCCTTGGGGAACCTATCGTGCTCTCCACCGGGACGCCACATGTCGATCAGCTGCTCGGTGTGGGCGGCAGCCACGTCGATCTCTGAGTGCAGCGACTCGCCGGCGCCGCACAGCGCCGCCACCTCCAGAGCCACGACCAGCGCGTAGGCCACCGCCGCCCGCGGCTGAAACCCCCCTGCGAGAGGCACCACCGGGACGCCATCCCGGCGTGCGCACTCGGCCAGCTTCCCCCCGGTCGTGGCCACGATCCGGTGGGCACCCACAGCGCCGGCGGCCTCGTACGCGGCCAGGGTCTCCTCGGTGTTCCCGGAATAACTTGAGCACAGGACCATCGTCTCCGGCGTCGTCCACGGCGGAAGGCCGTATCCCCGGGCCAGCACGATCGGCCGCTGTGCGCGGTCGCCCAGAGCCGCCCGAGCCAGCCAGCCTCCGATGGCCGATCCGCCCATGCCGGCCACGATCAGCCCGCCCGTGGCGTCGTGGCGCTCCAGCCTGGCCGACTCGACCCGCCACAGCGCATCACGCAGCTGATCGGGCAGCGTCAGGACATCGTGGAGTTGACCACTCTGATCCACGGCTGTGATGCGGTCCTGGTCAAGCTGGGAATTCATCTCGCTCATTCGGGGCCTCCCCTCCCGATTCCCTCGTAGACGAGTCCGGCCGCCGTCACCACCGAGGGATCGAGGCAGTTGCGACCGTCGACGACCAGGCGGCCGGCCATGCGCGCGGCGGCCTCCCTCCAGTCAAGCTCAACGAACTCTGGCCACTCGGTCACGATCACAACGGCGTCGGCGCCGCTGAGCGCCTCGAGCACGTCCGGGGCCAGATCGACTCCGATGAGGAGCCCGCGGGCCGCGCTCTCAGCCACCGGGTCGTACGCTCGGACCTTCGCTCCGTCGGCCTGCAGCCTGCCTGCCAGCACGAGCGAGGAGGCCTCCCGCATGTCGTCGGTGTGGGGCTTGAAGGCCAGGCCCAGCAGGGCCACGTTCCGCCCCGCCAACGATCCGAGGTGCTTCTGAAGCTTGGCGATCACACGTCGCTTCTGAAGCTCGTTGACCTCGATCACCGCCGTCAGGAGCTGGAAGTGATACCCGGAGTTCCCCGCGAGCTGCTTGAGGGCGGAGACATCTTTGGGAAAGCACGACCCCCCGTAACCCACACCCGGCTGCAGAAAGTGCGAGCCGATGCGGTGATCGAGACCCATCCCCCGGGCCACCTCCAGAACATCGGCGCCCGTCTCCTCGCACACGTTGGCGATCTCGTTGATGAACGAGATCTTGGTGGCCAGGAACGCGTTGGCCGCCAGTTTGATCATCTCGGCGCTGGCCACGTCGGTGCGCACCAGCGGAGCGTTCAGCTGGGCGTAGAGGTCCACGACCGCATCTCCAGCCCAATCGCCGTCGTCCCCCACGACCACGCGGTCAGGATTCAGGAAGTCCTTCAAAGCATCCCCCTCCTTGAGGAACTCGGGGCAGGAGACGTAAGCGAACCCCGGCTTGCCCTGCTCGAGCATCATCCGCTTGATCGCCGCGCCGGTGCCCACCGGCACCGTGGACTTCATGACCAGGGCGTGGCGGTCGGACGCCGGCATGGCGCCCACCACGGCATGGACGGCCGACAGGTCGGCGTCGCCTGAGTACGTGGGCGGCGTCCCCACAGCCACGAACAGGAGACGGGCGTGCTCCAGCACCGGTGCCAGGTCTGTGCCGAAGTGCAGCCTCTGACGGTTTCGGGCCACGCACGCCCCGAGGCCTGGCTCGTAGATCGGCATCTCTCCCCGCTCCAGGAGGGCGATCTTCTGAGGATCGATGTCCACGCACCACACCTCGCTGCCCAGCTCGGCGAATCCGGCTGCTGTGACCAGACCGACGTAACCGGTGCCTATGACCACTATGGGCTCACGCTGGCCTGCCATCGGAGGCCGGAGGGTACAAAGGCGTGCCCTCGCCACGACGCGTGCCTCGGCACGGCCCGCCGCTCATCACGGCCCCTGCCAGCCACACGGCCTCGTCTAGTGCGCCCGCACCAGGGAGGCCGCGATCGACAGCATCTGCTGCCTCGACAGCGAGGCGGTCAGCGTGTTGGAGATCCAGTACACGCCGCGGGGGGTGCGCCAGGCCACCAGGCTCAGCTTGCCTCCGTCCAGATACAGGGCCAGGCGCTTCCCGTTCACGACCCGCGTCTCGGTCGGACGGTTGAGAATCGGCGGGGTGCGCCAGGTGGTCCCCTGGACGCCGTAGTACTCGCCGTACACCGGGTTGCCCACCAGCGTCATCCGGTAGGCGGCGTGGCGCCGTCCGGCTCGGTCCTTGATCCTGTAGGCGCGCGGATAGGAGTCCGGGCTGGAAAGTTCCACCGGGCAGTTCCCAATCACGCTCAGGCAATACGTGGACCCCGAGGCGATGACCCGCGGGTAGTACACCGGCATTCCCACGTGATGCAGCGCGGCCGCCTGCTGACGCCCAGCGGCCGGGTCCGCCGTGACCGCGGCCGCCGCGGACGAGGGTCGGGAGCGGTGGCGGTGAGCGGCGTGTCCCGCGCGAGTTGGCGGTGAGGCGGTGTGCTTGGTGGTCGCCGCCGTGGGGGTGATGAACTCGTGGAAAGCTCGGCGCTCCGCGGACTGGGTGGCGGTGAGGTAGCACGGCGCCCCTGGGATAGCTCCTGGCTGAGAGCCACATGGCAGGAAGATGGCCGGGAAGGGGATCTGCTTGACCGTGTGACCGGCCGAGAAGGCCACCAGATTGAATAGGTTGATCAGGCCATCGATCGAGTGCAGATCGGGGTCGGTCTGCGTGTGGCGGCCGAATATCCGCAGGAGTCGATTGCGGTTGTCGAACAGGTCCGTCGAGCTGAACTGGTCCTTGACCCAGCGCAGGAAATCCTGCTGGCGCGCGTTGCGCACGAGATCCGAGTCGGTGTGCCGGAAGCGGACGAAGGCCAGCGCACTGGTCCCGCACAGCCTCTGGTAGCCGGGCTGGATGTTGATGCTGGAGTAGTTGGTGTAGACGGTGTTGTTGTAGTAGCGGTGGTCGACGTCCACGTACACGCAGCCGATGGCGTTTACCAGCGCCTGGAAGCCACCGAAGTTCACATCGACGATGTGGTTGACGTGCAGGCCGGGGAACACCTCTCGTCTGAGGATCTTCACCAGCAGGTTCGGCCCCCCGAGCGAGTAGGCCTCGTTGATCCGGCCCGTGAACCGGCCGCCTGGTTGCGGGATCTCCACTCTCAGGTCGCGCGGGACGGAGAGCAGGTTGAGCGTGCGCGAGGAGGCGTTGAGGCGCACCAGCATCATGGTGTCCGTGTTGGCCGTCTTCCACGGCGTGCCCGCGCGGTGATCGGACCCGATCAGGAGCAGCGTCTGCGGCGTACCCGGCGTGGCGACGGTCACGTTGGCGTGTTTGAGCGCCGGCGTCAGAGACAGGTCGGCCGCCAGCTCCTTGAACTGAAGCAGCCCGGCCACGGCCGTCGTGGCCGCCGTGAGCGCGATCACGATCAGCGACCCCAGGCCAAATCGCCAAAGCGCGCCGCGGCGTGAGGTGGGCAGGAGACTCAGCTGAGGCCTCCGGGCAGGGCACGCAGGTGTGCATCAGCTGCCGGCGCATTGGTCCCGGCGGCAGGCTCCCGGCGCTCCGACTCCTCGAGGTGCATCGGGAGCGTTCGGACGAACTCACCCAGCGCCCGGCGATACCGCGCCAGGGACGAGACCGACACCCATTCATCGGGACCGTGATGGCCCTCGCCAGAAGGACCGAATTCAACGGCCGGGATGCCCACGGTCAGGAACGCCGCGGCGTCGGATGCTCCCTCGCGGCCCACGCTCAGAGCCTCACCGGTGATGGCTCGTTTCACCGACTCCCGCAGCGCCTGGACGAAGGGGTCGGTCCGGGCCACGCGGACCGGCGGATGGATGAATGTCCGTGTCACATCGATTCCAGGGATCTGCCTCACCTGCTCCAGGATCTCGTGAGGATCCTGGCCCGGCAGGTAGCGGATGTCGACGGACAGCTGGCATTCGTCCGGCACCTTGTTCACCGCATCGCCCCCCTGAATCCGCCCCAGGTTGATCGAGGGTCGGTCGAACATCTCCGACGACTCACGTGAGAAGGGCAGCGACTCGATTGTGCGAAACACGTCGACCGCCTTCAGAACCGCGTTCTCGCCCAGCCACGGGGTTGAGCTGTGGGCCGAGCGACCGTGGACCGCTATCCACAGCGCCAAGACCCCCTTGGCCTCGACGCCCACGTGCAGATCGGTCGGTTCACCGGTGATCGCGAAGTCCGCCCGCATGCCCCCGGCCACGATGGCGTCCGTGGACCGCCGCTCCAGCTCCTCGGACTCCTCATCGGGCACGCACACGAACTGCACGGCCACCCGGTCCTGGCGCTCGACGTCCTTGAGGGCGCACATCATCGCCGCCAGGCCTCCCTTCATGTCATAGGCACCGCGCCCGAACAGCCGGTCGCCTTCGATGTGCGGTTCGAACTGCTCAGGGCGTCCGGGCACCACATCGAGATGGCCATGCAGGACGACAGTGGGGATCCCCTCACCGGCCGGCGGGCCAACATTGGCCAGGAGCACCGGAAGACCGTTGTGGGTGACGTCGCGGACCTGTATGTCGCGGGATTCGAGCCATCCCTTGACGAATCCTGCGGCGGCCACCAGCTCCTCCGGACGTGAGGTGTCGTAACAGATCAGTCGTTCAGTCAGCAGGCGTTCGTCAAGCACTGCAGAGCAGGATAGGCCGCGGTGCCAGCCAGTCGACGCGTTTGCACCGTGGCTGTCGTGGGAGGTCGGCCATGGCGCTGGGCATTCGTGGGTGGCGGCCGGGGCGCCTCCGCGGGCGCCGTTGTGGGCCGTGGCCGGTGCCGCCGCGCGGGCCGCGCCGGGCGCCGCGCGCGGGCCGCGGCCACGCGCCGATGTCCCTTTCGTAACACTCGATCACGACTGCGCATCGAGGGTTACGAAAGGTGCGTATATGACCCCTTTCGTTACCCAGTCCAGCCCGTTCTGATCGAGTGTTACGAAAAGGACGCGGTGTTGGGGTCAGGCGCCCCGGCCCGCCGCTCGCGCCGCCGCACCGCGCCACGCCATCGCCCACGCCCCCCCACGCGACGCCCGGCCACGCGAGGCGCCGCCGCACCACCGCCCCGCGAAGCCCCAGGAAAACCGCCCCGAACCCCTACCCGAACAGCCCCTCTCCCACGAACCCGCCCCGGCTCGCGCCTGGTGGGCAGGCGAAGATCGCGCTGCCCTCGTGCCTGGTGAAGGGGTTGAGTGCGTCGATCCTGGACAGGCGGCGCTGGATGGGGATGAACTGGGCTCGGGGGTCGCGCTGGAAGCAGATGAAGAACAGGCCGACCTTGGGCGAGCTGTCGTGGGGGTCGAGGCCGTCGACGAACGAGTAGCCCCGGCGCAGGATCCTCTCGCCGCCGCTGTATGCCGGGCTGGCCCGGCGGACATGGGAGTCGAAGGGGACGACCAGGGACCCGTTGTGCATGGCGCCCAGGTCAACCGGGTCGTGCTCGTGCTGCCCGCTCAGCGGCGCACCGGAGAGCTTGTAGCGCCCCACCGAGGCCTGCTGTCGATTCAGCGACTCGCCATCCCACTTGGCCAGCATGATCCGGATGCGCCTGACCACCATGTAGGAACCGCCATGCATCCAGGCGGGCGACTCGCGGCCCGAGGCCCACACGAATCGCCTCAGCGCGCGGTGGTCGTCGCTGACGATGTTCGCCGTCCCGTCCTTGAAGCCCATCAGATTGCGGGGCGTCTGCCGGAGGGGCGTATTGGCCGTGCGCCCAAACCCGGCCACGGTCCACCGCGGCACGGCCACGTGGCGGGCCAGCCGGATCAGATCGTGCAGGGCATGAAAGGCAACCTGTGGATCATCGGCGCAGGCCTGGACGGCCAGGTCGCCTCCGCTCAGCGACGGCTGCAGCCAGTCCGTGGGGAACCGGGGCAGATTCACCAGCGGCGCCGGGCGCCGGCGAGCCAGGCCGAACCGGTCGTGGCGTCCCTTCCTGAAGATCCCAGGGCCCAACCCGAAGGTGACAGTCGCCTTGGAGGGGCCCAGACCGACGGTCTCGCCGGTGTCCACGGGTGGGCGGGCGCCCGTGTCGAGCGGGCCCACCGGACGCCCCTCGGCGATCGCTGCTGCCGCCGCCGACCACGTCCGCAGCAGCTGATGGAGGTCGTCCACCGAGTCGCTGACCATGTCGAAGGCGGCGAACTGCAGATGCTCCTGGGAGGGCGTGGCGATACCCGCCTGGTGCCTTCCGTAGAACGGCACCCTCCCGGCAGGGACGGAGGACTCGGCCGCCCGAGCCACACCGGCGCCGGCCGCGCCCAGCGCCGCACCGAGGCCGGCCCCGGCGCTTCCAGCTAGAAACCTTCTGCGTGTGGACCCCATCACCCCTCCAGCATAGGATCGCGCCCCCGCGCCCCCGGACCCGCCTACTCCCCTTGCGCGATGCGCAGGAACTGCTCCCAGCGTCGCTTGTCGCGCTCGGCCACGCGCCTGCGCTCTGAATCTTCGCCCGCGGACTCCAGCTCGCGCTCGGCCTCCTGGAGGCGCTCGCGCAGTTGCCCGGCGTCCAGCTGGTCAGGCGGGAAGGCCTCCTCGACCAGCAGCAGGGCCCGGTTGTCGGCCACCTGCAGGTAGCCCTCGGCCTGGGCGAAGCGCTCCACGTCGCTCTCGCTCCGGTACAGCCGAAGCTCCGTCGGGTCAAGCATGGCCAGCACGGGCTCATGATGAGCCAGCACGCCGATCGAGCCCGAGGCTGTCCGGGTGGACACCATCTCGACCTCGTCGTCGAACACCTTGCCCTCCGGCGTCAGAACCTCGACCTGGAACTTCTCGTGAGCCATTCAGCTACTCGTCCGAGTCCTGGTCGTCCGAGCTCTTATCGGCCTGGTCCCCGCCGGCCTCGTCCTCCTTCTCGCCCTTCGACTCGTCTCGCTTCTCGCCCTTGGCCTCGTCCTCGTTCTCGCCGCCCTCGTCCTCCTTCTCGCCCTTCGTGCCCTGAGACTGCCGTCCCTTTCCGCCCTCCTCGACCACCTGATCGATGGAGCCCTTCATGAAGAAGGCCCGCTCGGGGAGCTCGTCGTGCTTGCCCTGGAGGATCTCGTCGAAGCCGCGGATCGACTCGGCGATCGGCACGAACACGCCCGGGGTGCCCGTGAACTGCTCGGCCACGTGGAAGGGTTGGGACAGGAAGCGCTCGATCTTGCGCGCCCGGTTGACCGTCAGCTTGTCCTCGTCGGAGAGCTCGTCGATGCCCAGGATGGCGATGATGTCCTGGAGCTCTCGATAGCGCTGGAGCACCTGCTTGACCTCGTTGGCCACCCGGAAATGCTCCTCCCCCAGGATGTCTGCCTTGAGGATCGTGGAGGTGGAGTCGAGCGGATCGACCGCGGGGTAGATGCCCTTCTCGGCGATCGATCGAGACAACGTGGTGGTGGCGTTCAGGTGGGCGAAGGCCGAGGCCGGTGCCGGGTCGGTCAGGTCGTCGGCCGGCACGTAGATGGCCTGAATGGAGGTCACCGAGCCCTTCCGAGTGGACGTGATGCGCTCCTGGAGCTCGCCCATCTCGGACTCCAGCGTGGGCTGGTAGCCCACCTGGGAGGGCATCCGGCCGAGCAGGGCCGAGACCTCGGAGCCGGCCTGCACGAAGCGGAAGATGTTGTCGATGAACAGGAGCACGTCCTGGCCCTCCTGATCACGGAAGTACTCGGCCATCGTCAGGCCGGCCAGCGCCACGCGCATGCGCGCGCCGGGTGGCTCGTTCATCTGGCCGAATACGAGCATCGTCTTGTCCAGGACGCCTGACTCCTTCATCTCCAGCCACAGGTCGTTGCCCTCACGCGAGCGCTCACCCACGCCGCAGAAGGCCGACAGACCGCCGTGCTCCTGGGCCAGGTTGTGGATCAGCTCCTGGATGATCACCGTCTTGCCCACGCCGGCGCCTCCGAACAGGCCCACCTTCCCGCCCTGGGCGTATGGGGCCAGGAGGTCGATGACCTTGATCCCGGTCTCGAACATCTCGGTCGTGGGGACGAGCGCCTCGACCGTCGGGGCCGCCCGGTGGATCGGCCAGCGCTCGGTGTCATCGGGGAGGTCGTCGCCAAGATCGATCGGCTCGCCCAGCAGGTTGAAGATCCGGCCCAGGGTGGAGGAACCCACCGGGACCGTGATCGGCGCGCCGGAGTCGATCACCTCGGCCCCGCGGGCCAGGCCGTCGGTGGTGTCCATCGCCACGGCGCGCACCCGGTCGTCGCCCAGATGCTGCTGGACCTCGCAGACCAGGTAGTCGTCCTTGGCCGACGCGACGTCGATGTCCTCCTCCGCCTGTGTGGTGTCAGGACGCGCGATGAGCAGGGCGTGGTTGATCTCGGGCAGATGCTCGGGGAAAGCGGCCTCGATAACGACGCCCTGAATCTCCTCGATCCGGCCGACATTCTTCTTGTCGTCGTCGCCCTCGCTGGCCTTGGCCGGTGTCTCTTCGGTCACTGACATGCTCCTCCAGTCTAGTGTCGTTACCCGGCTTCGCCCGGCCTAGCCGGACAGCCCTTCGGCGCCGGCCACAACTTCCATGATCTCCTGCGTGATCTCCGCCTGGCGGGCCCGGTTCATCTCCAGCGTCAGGTCCTCGATCAGCGTTCGGGCGTTGTCGGACGCGTTGCGCATGGCCGTCATCCTGGCCCCGTGCTCAGAGGCGGTGGATTCCAGCAGGGCGCGGAAAATCGAGATCTCAACGTAGTCCGGAACCAGCCGATCCAGTATCTGCTCGGGATCAGGCTCGTACTCCACGAGCGCCCTGTGCCCCTGATCGTCGGCAGATTCCTCCTCCCTGTCTCCCTCGCCCATGATCGTGGCCTGCTGGAGGGGCAGCAACGTCTCTCGGCTCACCTCCTGTTGCAGAGGCGAGATGTACCGGTTGTAGAAGATCTCCACCTGATCGACCTCGCCGTCGATGTAGGCCGCCATCACGCGGCCGGCGATCCGCCGGGCGTCGGCATAGGCGGGGCGGTCGGTGAAGCCGGTGAAGCTCTCGGCGAGTGTCAGACCGCGGAAGGTGAGCGAGGACGCGGGGCGCCGCCCGGAGGCGAAATAGACGGGATCCCGGCCGTCGGCTGAATGCTCGCGCCCGGCGGCCACGCCGGCCCGCACGATGTTGGAGTTGAACCCTCCGGCCAGGCCGCGATCACCGGCCACCAGCAGCAGCCCGACGTTATTCACCTGCTCATGTTCGGCCAGGATGGGCAACCTGGGCAATGACCCGGCCGCCTCGGCCGCCTGTCGGGTCATGCGCCGGATGGCGTCGGCATACGGCCGCAGAGCCTCTATCCGCTGCTCGGCCCGGCGCAGACGGGCGGCGGCCACCATCTCCATGGCCCGGGTGATCTTCTGGATGTTCTTGACCGCGTTGATGCGGTTGCGAACGTCTCGCTGGGAGGTGGCCATGGGGGCTTAGGCGGGAGCGCCCGCCTCCTCCTCCTGCTCCGTCTCCTCCTCCTGGTCCTCCTCCGCCTCGCCCTCGCCGTCGTCGTCGGACTCGGCTCGCTTCTTGGAGCTCCGGTCCTCCGGCTCGTCGTCCCCCTCCTCCAACGGATGGCCCTCCTCGTCCAGGTCATAGCCGAAGTCCTCGGCGTGCCTCCTGACCGCCTTGTCGACCGCCTCCTGGGTCTCATCGCTCCAATCGCCCTCGGCGATCTTCTTGAGCAGTTCAGGCTCGTTGCCCCGCACGCTGTCGGTGAGGTCGGCCAGGAACCGCTCGACCTTGTCCACCACGATCCGGTCCAGGTAGCCGCTGGTGGCGGCGAAGAGCTGAACGACCTGGTCCTCCACGGGCATTGGCTGACGCTCACCCTGGTTGAGGGTCTTGACCAGCCGCTCACCCCGAGCCAGCGTGCGCTGGGTCTCCGGGTCAAGCTCGGATCCGAACTGGGCGAAGGCCTCCAGCTCCCGGTACTGGGACAGATCCAGCTTGAGGCGGCCGGCCACCTTGCGCATGGGCGTGATCTGGGCGTTTCCCCCCACCCGGGAGACCGAGATTCCCACGTTGATGGCTGGGCGGACGCCCGAGTAGAACAGCTTGGGCTCCAGGAAGATCTGCCCGTCGGTGATGGAGATGACGTTGGTGGGGATGTAGGCCGACACGTCGCCGGCCTGGGTCTCGATGACCGGCAGCGCGGTCAGCGATCCCCCGCCCGGCAGGTCGTCCCCACTCCGCGGATCCACCAGCTCGTCGGCCAGCTTGACCGCCCGCTCCAGCAGCCGGGAGTGCAGGTAGAACACGTCGCCCGGATAGGCCTCGCGGCCAGGGGGGCGGCGGAGCAGCAGCGACATCTGCCGGTAGGCGTAGGCATGCTTGGTCAAATCGTCGTAGACGGCGAGGGCAGCCTGGCCCTTGTACAGGAAGTACTCGGCCATGGCGCAGCCCGCATACGGGGCCAGGAACTTGATCGGGGCGGCCTCGTCGGCCGCGGCCATCACGATGATCGTGTTCTCCAGCGCTCCGGCATCCTCCAGCGTCTTGGCCAGGGCGACCACCGTGGACTTGCGCTGGCCGATCGCCACGTACACGCAGATCAGATCCCGGTCCTGGTTGTTGATGATCGTGTCGACGGCGATCGCCGTCTTCCCGGTCTGGCGGTCGCCGATGATGAGCTCGCGCTGTCCGCGGCCGATCGGGATCATGGAGTCGATGGCCTTGATGCCCGTCTGGAGCGGCTCCTTCACGGGCTGGCGCTCGATGACGCCCGGCGCCTTGAACTCGAGCGGGCGGTTCTCG